>QBMC01000166.1 GCA_003242035.1 Nodosilinea foveolarum
TAGAAGTACCTGCTTCTAGCTTACTTTTTCTCTACGCAGAGAATGACGTGCTCCCCGTCTGTCTCTTCTCGGTCAGGCCAGGGCAACACAGTTAGCGACTTGGAGTACGCCAACGGCCAGCGACGGCAAGAGCCTGAAGAGATCGCCCCAGGCGCTGAAGACTCGGCGCGAGAAGAAATATGGTCTGGCACTGCCGGAGCAAGCAATGAGCTTAACCCGTGGAGCGAGTGCGAATGGATCGACTGCCTCGATGGAAAGCAAAGGCCAATTAAACCCGGCGTTCGTCTGTTGGCTGATGGGTTTCCCGGAAGAGTGGCTACATTGCGCGGCTTCGGCAACGCGATTGTCCCACAAGTAGCCGCTGAATTCATCCAGTCCTATATGGAAATCGCCTTGGCCTAACGAACAATTTTGATACTGCTAACTTATTCACTATTGGAGAACGCTCATGGCCTTTCAACCTAGAATTTCTACTCTTGACGGGGCGAACATGTTCTGGCAGCGCTATGGCATTACCATCACTGAAGATGATGGAATCTACTACGCCACCCTTAAAGGCGGTGAAAGTCTACACGCCGGGACGCTGACGAAGATGTGGGAGAAGCTGGGCGATCTCTTCGTCCAGGTATCTGCACTATGAGTAGCACCCCTGCTGCTAAACCATCACCGGAGCACAAGCCTGTAACTGCTGAGCAGATTGACCGGGCGATCGCTTGGTATGAGGCAAATGTTGAAGCGATCGCCGCCGCGTTGCCCATCAGCACCCCTGGTGTTTTGTACAAAGCTGGTTGTCTTGAGTCTCTGTCTCGCTCTATTTCCACCTGGAAGAATGGAACGCTGCCGTTGAATCTGGCTGGCTGCTACATTCACCGTCCTATATCATTCTTCTACAAAGAGTTAACAACGAAATCATGAGTGATTTATCCGATAACCGCAGCGAGCCTCAGGAGAATACTCCCTTACCGCGTAATCTCACTGGGCTATTAACAGGTTCTCTTAGTGTAGTTGCACTGTTTGGGATGAGAGTCCTACAAATTAACCTTTCAGCTAACTCCACCGTCAGAACGTTTGTAGACTATCACTGGCAGTCAATATCAGTGATAAGCGGCAGCGCGATCGGCAGGTATCACTCAGACTGCAAAAAGACACCTACGCTTGAGAAATTAGTACTATGGCAACGGAAATAGAAAAGCCTAAGATGAATCTAAAACAAGCGCTAAAGACTTATGAACCGCCTTCGAAAATTTGCTATCGCATTATTGAGCACTATCATGATTCTCATTTTCGGAATAGTGCTGACAGCGCTTCCCAGCCGCAGCCAATCGCCGCCAAGTACCTTTGAGCAGGTTTGGCAGACCGTTAATGAAGCCTTCTACGATTCAAACTTCAACGGCGTAGATTGGGTAGCTGCCAAAGAAGCGTACGAGCCGTTAGCAGCTCAAACCCAATCCAAAGCTGAATTGGCTCAAGTCATCAACCAGATGCTCTCAGAGCTAGATACTTCTCATACCCATTTCTATACATCAGAAGACCCAGCTTACTACCAGCTCTTAGGCATTTTTCTGACGTTGATTCCAGAGCTACAGCCACAGGTAGAGAGCTTTCTTCTAGATGGAAAGCCGCAGTATAGTGGGATTGGTATCTTCACAGAAACGTTAGATGGCAACACTTTTATCAAAGCCATTCTCGATGATGGCCCCGCCGCACAAGCAGGATTGTTGGTGGGAGATCGCATTCTAAGTGTAGACCGACAACCCTTTCATCCTATTAATTCCTTCTTAGACAAAGCTGGCCAGCCAGTCGAGTTGGCGGTGCAGCATTCTATAGGTAACCAGACAGACGTTACCGTCACACCACGGATGCTGGACGGCACAACCATGTTCTCAGATGCTATGAAAGTAAGCGTTGAGGTGATAGAACGAGAGAATAAAACAATCGGCTATGTTCACCTTTGGTCTTATGCCGGTGAAGCCATTCACAAGCAACTGACGGCTGAGCTGTTCTACGGTCAGCTTAAGGATGTAGACAGCTTCGTCCTAGACCTCAGAGATGGATGGGGCGGAGCAACAGCGGCTTACCTCAACATCTATACCCCTGAGAACCTGACAACGACTGGGACTGCCCGCGATTACCCACCTTCAACTGCAAATTCAGCTTGGAGTAAGCCAGTGGTTATGCTCGTCAATGGCGATAGTCGAAGCGGCAAAGAAGTCCTAGCCTATGGATTTCGCAAATACGAAATCGGCCCCGTCGTCGGCAGCAGAACGGCAGGCGCAGTCGTCCAGGGGAACTTGTATCCGATGGATGACGGAAACCTTCTGTACCTAGCAGTTGCAGACATACATGTAGATGGAAAACGCATAGAAGGTATTGGCGTTGAGCCAGATATTGCAGTTACCGCTCCTATTAAATACGCTCAAGGAGCAGATCCACAGAAGGAGAAAGCTGTTGAGGTTGCTTTAGAGAAGATAAATCGGTTGTAGATTACTCTGCTATCTCTACCGTTCAGTCGCCTATATGCTCCACTAGGTCAGCCATTAGGCGTCGAGGGGACAAAGCTGTGAAATGAATAAATTTAGTTCATTTTTACTATTGCCTAGTTGCGCACCCGGAAGCGGGGGCAAGTAGTAATGGATACTGAAACCTCTAGTAGTTCTTGCACTGCGAGGTCAACTTTCACAAGCAACCAGCACAGAAAACACTCTCCATTTAGTCCAATCTCAAAAGTCTGGACTAAACTCAAAAATTAAAGCTTCATTTATCCGTCGCTGTAGCGATCAGACTGGTTACCGGTATCGCAGCTAATCGGGTTGGAAGTACTGAGACTTCTTTAGTTCAGCGATTTTGACTGATTTTTGCTTTTTTTGACTGGCGCAATCCGCTTTTATAATCCGATGAGACTGACTTATGACTAACCGCATTATGGATTCACCACAGGGACTTCCTAGCGTGTGTTAAGCAATATTTTGCGCCAGTATCAAAAGCTGGGAAGACCCTTTTATAAGTGTCACCTAATACTGGCCTTTTACCAACCATCAGCAACTACGCTCAGGCAGGCGCTGTCGCTTAACTATCTATCACAGAAAAATCGCTAGAGTCATAAGAATGAATAAACCTCGTGGCCTCATCCAAACGTCTTCTGCTTTGCTACTCCTTTTACTAGGTGCAGCCTTACTAATAATGCCTGAACAAGTACTTTCACAAGCTCCCGCATTGAAATCTGCTCCTTCGTCTTCACCTGTTTTTGAAGATGTGCCTGTCCCAGAAGTGGAGAATCAAGTACCGACACTTCTGCCAACTTCCGGCGTGGTTCAAGCGAGGGTTACACTTTTGGGTAGGCATCAAAGCTTCAAAGTGCGGCTAAATCAGCTTCTGAAGGATTTCTTCCAGACTCAGAGTGTTACCCTGGCGAAGCCCAATTTGAACCACGCCCTCAGTTTGCCTGGAGCCATCTCTGGTGGGTCTTTTCTTATCCATTAGCAGGCTGGTTGGGCAGCTATCAATCAGAAGCGCCTTTTCTCTATGGCGGCTTAGTAGGATTGGTCTTCTTAGTCGTCGTTCAACTGATATTCTCCCCTAATGAACAGCCCTCTGTTGGTAACGAATATTGGCACAAGCACGAGCACGCACATGATGAAAGCCATCGGCACGGGCATCGTCAGGGTGCTTTAGCGGAGGAAGGCCATATGCATTCACATCTACACTCACACCAGTTCGGGCAGCAAGTATAGCGCTTGTAGCAAGTGAGCGTAGTAGGTTAGAAAACATCTGGTTAAAGCGGCTACCCCCGTGGGGCATACATCATGATCAGTACGCCTGAAGTCGCCAGCAGACAGCCCAGCCAGTCGTAAGCATCGGGGCGTATGCCGTCAATACGCCAGCCCCAAAGTAGCGATAGAACGATAAAGACGCCGCCATAGGCTGCATAAGTTCGGCTGAAGTGAGTGGGCTGTAGCGTAGGAATAACGCCATAGAGGATGAGCAAGAGCCAGCCTAAGACCGCAACTGGAAACCCTCTGCCTTCACGCAGCCATAGCCAGACCAAATAGCCACCGCCGATTTCACAAAGCCCTGCGACGACAAAGTAAAGCAGTGATTGAAATAGAGCCATCTTTTTGATCAACTTGAAACTATATACCTGCTTACCATAAGGCTATGCTTGGGGTGCGCTGGAAAGCGCTATCATTTCAAGTAGACTTAGTGGATAAACATGAAGATTGCTACCCAACCTGCTATTTTGCCGTTGTTTCAGGCATTTTCTGATGGCTATCGCGTTCAGATCATTGAACTGCTGCGAGATCGCGAACTCTGCGCCTGCGATATCGCCAAAGAACTGGGAGTCACGCAGTCTAAGCTTTCCTTTCACCTCAAAACACTGCGCGAAGTTGACCTAATTCAGGGCAGACAAGAAGGTCGCTGGATTTACTACCGCCTGAACTTGCAGCAGTTCATCGTGCTAGAGCAGTACATCTCAGAATTTCGTCGCTTTAGCCCAATCTGGCCCGCTCGAACTTGCCCGGACTAAATTTTCTCACTAACTTTAATTGAAGTCAGATTTCTGAGAACATTACTTTTCATGGTCGCCATTTCAACTATACTTGAACTGATTAAATCATTAGTCGGGTTTACAGGGGTGAAATGTTATGGCGACTCAAATCCGAAAACGGCCTTTATGCTGGGTCATTCTGGCTCTGCTAGCCGGTTGCTCCACGACTCAAGCGCCCATCTCAGAGCAGCCACCAGATGAAGCAGTATCTACTGAAGTTAGTTCAATTAAAATTGATGGGTCGAGTACGGTCTATCCATTGACCGATGAGATTGTCAGCGAGTTAAAGTTTGAGAAGGGCGAGGACGCGCCTGATATCTCAGTCGAGTTTTCTGGAACCGGCGGCGGCTTCAAGAAATTCTGTGCTGGAGAAACAGATATTAATAACGCCTCTCGCCCCATCTTGAAGGCCGAAATGGAAACCTGTAAAGCAAATGGCGTTGAGTATATTGAAATTCCGGTTGCCTTTGATGCCTTAACTGTCGTTGTCAACCCGGAGAATGACTGGGCCGATAGCATGACGGTTGAAGAACTTAAAACAATGTGGGAGCCAGCAGCAGAAGGGGAGGTCATGCAGTGGAAGCAGGTTCGTAATAAGTAGGTCAGTCTAATCATTTTTTGGACAAGTGCGCGTCAGACCTGGACTTCAGGCACCAGCGTCTTATATTTAATTTGACCTACCTACTTAGCTGGCCAGAGCAGCCTTTGAATTTGCATGGAGCCGATGTTGAATCTGGTACTTTCGACTACTTCACCGAAGCTATTGTCGGGGAATCGAAAGCCAGTCGAAGCGACTACACTGCTCAAGTCAATGACGAATTAATTGTGCGGGCGGTTCGTCAAGACCCCGAGGCACTTGGTTTTCTCGGCTACGCCTATTTCAATGAAAATCGTAAGCAGCTAAAGGCAGTTGCGATTAATTCGAGTGATGGGCCGGTGCTGCCTTCTGAGGAGACGGTGCAAAGCGGAGAATATCAGCCGCTTACCCGACCGCTGTTTATTTACGTGAATGCTGGTGCTGCTGAGTCAAATCCGGCGCTGCTGTCGTTTGTAGAGTATTACCTGAACAACGTGCGTTTTCTAGCGGAGGTCGTCGGCTATGTGCCACTGCCCAATGAAGCTTACAACGTGGCTTTCGAGCATTTTACTGACAGGCGGATTGGGACAGTCTTTGGTGGAGAAGTACCCACTGATCTCACGATTGAAGCGTTAGTGAAAGCAGATCGAGAATTTTAGAAGTATAAAAATACAAGGACTCAAATGGTACGAGTGGCGATTAATGGGTTTGGCCGCATTGGTCGGTTGGTTTTACGGGCGGCTTGGGGCTGGCCTGATTTAGAGTTTGTTCATGTCAATGAGATAAAAGGGGGTACAGCAGCGGCGGCTCATCTGTTGAAGTTTGATTCGGTACATGGTCGATGGCAACCAGAGGTGGCAGCGGCGGGTGAGGATCGGTTTTTAATTGACCAGCAGCCGCTGAACTTCAGCGCACATAAAACGCCTGAAGAACTTCCCTGGGAGGATCTGGGCATTGATATGGTGCTGGAATGTTCGGGCGAGTTTCGGACGCCAGCGCTTTTAGAAGCCTATTTTAAGCGGGGCGTGAAAAAGGTGATTGTCGCCGCACCTGTAAAGCAAGGAGCGCTCAATGTGGTGATGGGCATTAACGATCACTTATACAATCCTGACGAGCATCACTTGCTAACGGCAGCTTCTTGTACAACAAACTGTCTAGCGCCTGTTGTCAAAGTAATTCATGAAGGACTCGGCATTCGGCATGGGGTCATCACCACCATTCACGACATTACCAACACTCAAACGATTGTGGACGCGCCTCATAAGGACTTGCGACGGGCGCGGGCAAACAGTCTCTCTTTAATTCCAACGACAACAGGGTCTGCGACGGCGATTACCGGCATTTTCCCCGAACTCAAAGGCAAGCTCAATGGCTTAGCGGTACGAGTGCCTTTACTCAATGCCTCCCTGACAGACTGCGTGTTTGAAGTGAGTAAACCTACAACAGTCGAAGCTGTTAATCAACTGTTTAAGACGGCGGCGCTGGGCGAACTCAGCGGCATTTTGGGCTATGAAGAACGTCCCCTGGTTTCGATTGACTATAAGGACGATCCGCGTTCATCAATTGTGGACGCACTTTCAACGATGGTGGTCGATGACACTCAGGTAAAGGTACTGGCTTGGTACGACAACGAGTGGGGATATTCTTGCCGGATGGCTGAGCTAGCACGAAAGGTCGCGATTTCTCTGGCTTAATCTCTGACTTGATACAACAGATTACTTGACTGTTTAATTTCATCGCTCAACTAATTTTAGAAGACTGTAAGCACTATGGACGCTTCACCCACTTTCGACCGAACCGGAGTACGCAATTATGCTCTCGTCACGCTGGCCTACTGGGGCTTTACGATTACTGACGGGGCGCTGCGAATGCTGGTGCTGCTCTATTTCCATACTCTCGGCTACAGTCCCTTTGAAGTGGCAATGCTATTCCTGTTCTATGAAATTTTTGGCATTGTCACCAATCTATTCGGCGGATGGATTGGGGCTAAATTTGGCGTTAAGCTGACGCTGTACGGCGGCATTGCCATGCAAATTGTCGCGCTGTTGCTGCTGACGCCCGTGAATGAGTCTTGGGCGATCGCCCTCGCTGTTCCCTACGTTATGTTCGCGCAAGCCATTTCAGGCATCGCCAAAGATCTGACTAAAATGAGTGCTAAGACCGCTATCCGCTTGGTCATTCCTAAAGAGGCTCAGTCTTCTTTATTCAAGTGGGTAGCGATTCTGACGGGTTCCAAAAATGCACTGAAGGGCGTGGGCTTTTTCTTGGGTGGGTTGCTGCTGTCGGTGTTCGGCTATGTCAATGCGTTGGTAATAATGGCGGCGGGCCTGTTCGTGGTGCTGCTATCGAGTCGCTGGTTGCCTTCGAGTATGGGGAAAATCAAGACGAAGGTGAAGTTTCGCCAGCTCTTTTCTAAAAGTCCAGAAATTAATAATCTCTCTGCCGCCCGTTTCTTTCTCTTTGGGGCGCGAGATGTTTGGTTCGTCGTGGGCCTGCCTGTGTTTCTCTATAGCGGGCTGAACTGGTCGTTTGAGCAGGTGGGCGGCTTTCTGGCAATTTGGGTGATTGGCTATGGTTTGGTGCAGGCAATCGCACCCGCACTGCTGCGGCAATTTGGCTCGGGAAGACCCCCGCAGGCAGGCACTATACGGTTTTGGACGGGGCTTTTAGTCGCAATTCCAGGCGCGATCGCCCTTGCCCTCCAGCTAGGCCAACCCGCAGGGCCAACCATCGTCATCGGCCTAATGATTTTCGGTGTCGTATTCGCTTTCAACTCAGCCGTCCATTCCTATTTGGTACTGGCCTACACCGAAGATGACAAAGTTGCGCTGAACGTTGGTTTTTACTACATGGCAAACGCAGGCGGACGGCTAGCGGGCACAGTGCTCTCCGGTTTGGTATTTCAGTTTTATGGGCTGGTGGGCTGTCTATGGGTGTCTACGGTTTTTGTGCTGCTAGCCGAGCTGATTACGTTGAAACTGCCAAATCCGACAGCCAGTACAGCAGCCTAGCAAGAAAAAAGTAGCCACTATTGGAGGTCGTTAAACCTATGATTCATCACTCTACTCAATCATCTCGCCAGCCGGTTCAAGCCGGGGGAAAACTCAATCTCTTTGAGCGCTATTTAACGCTGTGGGTTATTTTATGTATCCTTGTAGGCATTGCGCTTGGACGCACCTTTCCAGGCATTGTAGAAACCCTGGATGCGATGAGTCTCTATCAGGTATCAGTACCGATTGCCATCTGTTTGTTTTTCATGATGTATCCCATCATGGTGAAGATTGATTTTTCTCAGGCGAAGCAAGCCGCTAAGACGCCGAAGCCCGTTCTGTTAACACTGGTCGTTAACTGGCTGATTAAACCCTTTACGATGGTGGCCTTTACCCAGTTTTTCTTAGGCTGGTTGTTCCGCCCGCTTATCGTCGGGTCTGAGGTGATGAGGGGTGTCGAGGTGCCGCTAGCCGATGCCTACATCGCAGGCACCATTTTGCTAGGCATTGCACCCTGTACCGCAATGGTGCTGATGTGGGGCTATTTGTCGTACAGCAACCAGGGACATACGTTGGTGATGGTAGCGGTTAATTCTTTGGCGATGCTCTTTCTCTATGCACCGCTGGGTGGATGGCTGCTGGCCTCGAACAACTTGATCGTGCCTTGGGAAACTATCGTGCTCTCTGTGCTGATTTATGTGGGTTTACCGCTGTTGGCAGGCGCGGTGTCTCGTACGTGGATTATTAGAAATAAGGGTAGGGCTTGGTTCGAGAACGTGTTCCTAAAGTATCTCAGCCCGGTCGCGGTTTTCGCATTGCTCCTGACGCTGGTTCTGTTGTTTGCCTTTAAAGGTGAGCTGATTGTCAGCAATCCGCTACATATTCTATTAATTGCGGTGCCGCTGTTTATTCAAACAAATTTCATCTTTCTGATCACTTATGTTGCGGCGCAAAAGTTGGGCATGACCTATGAAGATTCTGCTCCGGCGGCTTTAATTGGGGCGAGTAATCACTTTGAAGTGGCGATCGCTACCGCTGTCATGTTATTCGGTCTCAACTCTGGCGCGGCGCTAGCAACTGTCGTCGGGGTGCTAATCGAAGTCCCGGTCATGCTGATGCTCGTAGAACTCTGTAAACGAACCGCCGCTTGGTTTCCCCGTGAGCCTGAGAAAGCGACACTTCCCGATCCGCGCTGCATTCATCCTCTTGGGTAATTAAAACCATGTCAGAACAACTGTTATTACCACCTATCTTAGAAAGCCTGTGGTGGGTAATACCTAATCTTCTCGCAGGCGTCCGCAAACCGGCGGAAGAAGATTTGCTTGTTCTACAAGCGCTTCAGGTTAGAGCCGTTGTCTCTGTACTGAGCGATGACGCTAATTTAGAACTGTACAGACGCCACAATATTCCTTATCTTTGGATACCGATTGCAGGCGGCACAGCGCCGAGTTTATCTCAGCTACAGCAGCTAAAAGCCTTTGTGGATTCCCAGAATGACTCAGGCAAGGCCGTTGCTGTTCACTGCTCCAACGGGCTACGTCGTATAGGTACTGTGCTTGCTGCTCTGTTGATACGGGCAAGGGGCTAGCTCTAACAGTGCAATGGCAGCTATTCAAGCCGCGAATCCAGCGGTTGAGCTACGAGAAGCTCAAAACTCTTTTCTAAAGAGCCTAATGTCTAGTATTGAATAGGAACCGCTATGGACTACAAATTGCTTGCTCAGACTCTTACACAGACAGTTAACTGATATCTTGCACCATTCTCAGTAGGGGTTGCTTTTCGGGCCAAAATCTGAAAAAAAGGGCGTAGAAAAAGTTTAGAAGACGGTCATACAAACCATGCTTCAGCACG
>QBMC01000167.1:0-7191 GCA_003242035.1 Nodosilinea foveolarum
TGTTTGGGGAGAGAGAAATTCGTCATTTCCGCAGCCTAAACCCTTCATTATTTTTTCTTTAGTCCGTAATTCCCTGTTATACAAAGGTTCTGGCGGATCGATATCCGGTTGCTCGTTACCCTCTTTAGCTTCCAAATCCCTTGAAACCTCGTTGATTACGGTCGTTTCCAAAGTACCTATATCGGTGTCGGGATGCCAGAGTGCTTTGTTGATGGCCTTGTAGAGCGTTTCCAGGCTGCTAGAACTGGCCCCTAAAAATGCCTGCATTTTTCTGACTGCTTGGGCGCGAGCAGTTGCCTTTTCCGGTAGCTGGTCTAGGGCTTTTAACTGCTGAACGGCTGCTTGAATGCTTTCTTGTGCAGCTTGTGCGCGCTGATGGTTAAAAGTGTCTGTGGCCGTGGCGGGTTCTTTTGGCGCTTTGCCATACGACCCCAAAGGCCAGTAGTACTTTTCTATCGCGATCGCCCAAACGCGCGATCGCATCCTAATTTCGCGCTGATGGCGACACCACTTTTCATAACCGGGGCTAGCAGTCGCTCGCTGGCAGATAAAGTCCACCAGCGCTTCGCCAGAATGTCCCAAGAAAACGTGGCCATAGCACCCAAACTCCTTCAGGAGCTGATTCGTTTGACTAAACCCCGTCCAGCCTTCTGCTAACACGGTTTCTAAGTCTTGCTTCCAGCTCTCTACTTTGTTCAGTCGGTTGCGCACCTGCTTAAAACGGTTTTTACGAGCCAGTGGCAGTGCTTGCTGCAAGACCAAGATGTCTTGCCCTGTCGCCGCCATCTCCCACTGGTCTAGAAAGGCGCTCAGTTTATGGCTAGTGGGACTAAAGGCTTCATTTAATAGACAAGACCCGCTAGCTGGCTGTAACGGTAGCCGGTGAGCCAGGTACTCGGTCTTGATGAAGTTGCCGTAGGCTTTGACATTCGGGAAGCACTCTAAATGACCCTGCTTTAGCGTGAACCCCTGGGGAACTAAGCAATTTTTTAGCGCTACGGCTAGATTGAACGTATTAACGAGTTCAGGCAGGGGCAGATATAGATGGATGCCTTCGCTCCAGCTACTGCGAATTCGGATCGTTCGGGTAATGCCAATGGTTTCGAGGGCGGCTTCGATGCGAGCGATCGCCCCTTTGTCCTGATTGGGATGATACGGGCTATTGATATCAATATCGAGCAGCGCGTACAGCGTCTGGTGACCTGGCCGAACACCTACCAATCGGGCGGCATCTTGCCAATCGCGCCATAGAACGCGATTTTTCAGGGGATAACGCTTTTGGGTATACCATTTGGCCTTCTGCGAACCGCCTTCTGGGACATCGGCGTAAATGGAGCACCATAGGTAACGCCCAAATATTTCACACAGGCGTTGTCCGAGTAGATCAGAGGGCAGTGGATCGCTTAACTGATGCTGGGCTAACGACCCGGTCGCCTGCTGTCCAGCCTTTGAAGAAAGGGGCATCGTACTCTATTTCTTATTTAAATAGGATAGAGCCGTAAAAATATCTTGCAGCAAAACATGACATGCTGCTAAAATGCGCATACGACTCCTGACTCACGGCTCGTGACTCACGGTTTGTAACTCGTAACTCACGGCTCTTACTTTTGAACCGTAAAGAGTTCTAAATCCACGCTTTGCTTGGGCGGTTTTAGACTCCTGTTTTGGTCAATAGAAAATCAATTTAACCCTAGCTGTTTGCGCAGTTGGGGGTTTTTTTTGGAAATCTATTAATCTGCAGCGTTTTTTCTTAAATAGTTTTGCCTCTCAAATTTGAGTAGCGTATTTATATCTCGATAAGGAAAGACTAGCACCGGAGGGCAACGGCCTCAATACCTCAAAATCATAAATACGCCAAAGTTACAGGTGAATCTATACGCCAAAGTTACAGGCGGATTCAAAAAAAATACGCCAAAGTTACAGGTGAATCTATACGCCAAAGTTACAGGCGGATCTCTACTTCCCTGATGTAGCGGTCAGTGTCCGATTGACGCCAGAAAATCTATACGCCAAAGTTACAGGTGAATCTATACGCCAAAGTTACAGGCGGATTCAAAAAAAATACGCCAAAGTTACAGGTGAATCTATACGCCAAAGTTACAGGCGGATCTCTACTTCCCTGATGTAGCGGTCAGTGTCCGATTGACGCCAGAAAATCTATACGCCAAAGTTACAGGTGAATCTATACGCCAAAGTTACAGGCGGATTCAAAAAAAATACGCCAAAGTTACAGGTGAATCTATACGCCAAAGTTACAGGTGGATTCTAAAAAAATACGCCAAAGTTACAGGTGGATTTATACGCGAAAGCTACAGGTCAATCTACATGCCAAAGCTATAGGGCCGTGTTTTCCTTTCTAAAACTCGTCTATATTGAAGGCAATATTTTGACTAAACACTTCTGATATGGCTGATCAACTGGACTTATTCAAGGTTGATGGAGAATTAGTGCGTATACTGCCTCGAGCCGGTGCCTCTGTCTGCCATCCAGATGTAAACCTGCCCGTTTTGCGCTCGGAAGGCAATGGGCATTACATCGAGATGCGGGTAGATGCGGATGCGGATGATCCTAGTGAAGTATCTCTGACGAGGCGAATTCCGCTAGAAAACCTCTCTGGAGAGGAATGGGAAGAACTTAAAGAGCAATACGACAGCATCGATCTGAAGGCTTACTTGGGTGAGGGCATTAAAGGGCTAGAGAAGATAGAAGACCGGCGTATTCAACGCCTAACGGCGGCTTTGCTAACGTTCTTAAATCCTCGTCAGGTGTCCATCGTGTTCTATCTTTACAGAGCCGCTGCTCAGCAAGATACCTCGCCTATCGTATCTTTTCGCGCTAACGATTTACTAGATGCTATGGGCTATAGACGTACAGAAGATGGCGGTTTTCCTTCGGTCATTCGCTCTAAACTGCATCGCGATATCACGGCGCTTCATCGGACTGAGCTAGTGTTTGCTCAGGAGCTGCGCAAGGGTGACGAGCTAGGCGCGAAAGTAACGATCAAGAGCGTTTTAAGAATTAAAGAATTTGAGATTGACAAAGTTCCTAGAAACTTTGACCTAGATAATGCGGCTGACTATACCTACGAGGCTGCTGATGCCTATACAGTGTCACTAGAGTTCTTTGATACGCCTGCCCAGGGGGATGATTATGTTCTCTTTGGAAATATTGATATGAATCAGCGCTTGGGTAGCAGCCCTAAGCACGATTACAAAACTAAGCTGTTAGTTTATCTGGCTAGTCGTTTGCAATGGGACAAGCCAAAGAACGGCCAGTTCCTGACTATTTCGAAGCACTATTTATTCAAAAATTTAGAGTTATTCGGCAGCAATTTATCGAGGAATAACAAGATATTCTGGCGCACCGTTGAAGAGTTGCAAGAGCAGGGCTACGTGATGGGGGCTAAGCAGCTACCTGGAAAGCGCGGTTCTGTATCAGTAGAGTTTCAAATTAATCCAGAGCAAATTTGCTTACACTCTGCCAGGTAGCGCGATCGCTCTGATCGCCCATCTCAAAGGCGTTTTCTACCGCCCAACTCAGTCCAGCTAATCCAACCGGGTTGGTAAAATAAACCAGGTGATTGCAGGCAACTTCGCGAACCTGCGGTACATACTCTCGTCCGGCAGGCACCCGTCGAATGCTGCTAACCAATACAGCAATGTCGTTAGACGCTTTGAGAAAAGGAAACTCTGCAATCTTACTCAGCTTCTGTTCTAATCTGGCCCGGAGCGATGCCGTCTCATCTATAGGAACTAGATTTGTGTTGCCTGCCACCATGCTGTAGGGAATTAGCGGTTCGCTAGCCGCTAGCAAACTCAGCAGATCCGAACCTGGCTCCATTTCATCGAGCGCCACGTCAATCACTTCTAGCGCACCCATTACGCCGCTAATGAGCGCGACTGGCCAAACCACGGTAGCCAGTCCGTTAATTGCAAAGCACAGCGCCTTCGTCAACCCGGCTTGAACAACTGGCCAGGGCGAACCAGCGTTAGGCGTTCCTAGCATAATGAGATGTTGAATCAGCTCGTCTCCGCCTTCTTTTTCAATAAACCAGCGGCTGCAAGCCGCCGCTTAAGCTGCACTGCACTCGTGGCAATAGAGGTTTCAAACTCTCGTAATCGTAAGTTAAAACTAAGTCGTATACTTCATCTAATCGGCGAGGCTGTCCGGCTATTTCAACCCGTGCTGTTCGAACGCTAGGCACCATTGACTGCGTATCGTCAACGATGCCGTGAATATAAACAACAACGGTTACGCCTTGTTCCCATAGAGCATCAGGTACATTGGTCGGGATTTGATCGCTGAGGCGATCGCTCGCGTTCCGTTTTGAATGCTAAGAGCCAGCTACTAAACTGACACTGAGATAAAGGACTATCCAGGGGCTAGTTATGTATATTCTGGCTGTAAGCTTATGCGTTAAGTGTCGATTGCTATAATGGTTCGATTTTATTGTTCCGTGTTTCTTGGCGCTTTGAGTTTGCTGGTTTTGCCTGTAGACGGTGCGATGGCGGCTCCGCTAACAATTATTGAGCCATCGCCGCCTGCTGAAGAGACAGCCATCAGCCGCGATTCGTTCGATCTAGTCAGTATTAGCCAACAAGTTCAGAGCCTACTGCAAACGGCTCGGACAATCAACAACTCAGGAGATGCGGCAACGGCCCTAGTTCAGATCGATCAGGCAGTGGCTTTGGTTCAACTTTTGCCAATAGGAGAAGAACGCGATCGCCTACTGGCTCCAACCGGATCTTACTTAATAGAACTTAAGGCGCTTGATCAGGCGCTGGCGATCGCTCAAGCCATGACTGATGACACTTATGGCAATACAGGAAATCTGCGCACACAGCTAGAGGTAGCGCTGACCAAGGCATATATTCAAACTGGACAAACGCCTCAGGCTGTACAGCTCATTCAATCGCTGAATCTTGACGGGCGCGATTTTTACTGGATGGTTGCCGTTGAAGCCTTGGCAAATCAGGGTGATGTGGAAGAAGCTGTAAACTTGTTTGAAAATGTTAAGGATAAAGATAACCTTCTTTTTACTGATGTCGATGGCAATGCGATCACCCACGCCTACATAGGGGCCGGTCAGTTTGCAGCGGCCCAAAACTTTTTAGCTCAGCATCCTATCTCAGACCCTTATTAGACCTCTTGCATAATAGATTTAATGGTATTATTGTAGGTTTTGCCGAATTCCTTTAATATCGGCCCTTTAGCAAGGGCCATCCTCACAGTGCAGGAAAAGGCTCTTTTATTTAAAACTCACTAGCATATCACAAAAGTAATTATGCAAGAGGTCTATTCTTCGTCGTCCTATAGGTTGGCCGAGCTGTCCCTATGGGCGGGGCGAGCTAATCAGATGGAAGAAGCCGAGGCGATCGCCCAGCAACTTCCTGCCAATGAACGAACAAATACTTTGTTGCAGCTAGCCAAGCTTTACCAAGGGCGCGATCAAAGCGAAAGCGCTGCTAATTTGATCGATGAAGCCGCAGCGTTACCCCGCGTAAACCAGCAGTCCGACGACGGTGAGCCTGATGCTTGGCGGACTAACTTCACTAACCTCTCTAACATTGCTTTAGCCTATGCCTCAATAGACAAATCAGATGCCGCTCGGCAACTGTTAGATGCCGCTCGACAAGACGATCCGGCTCCAGCCGAAGGGTCTTCTGTTGTAGAATGGGTGGGTATATATGCCAGAATAGGCGACTTTAACCAAGCCGCCCAGCTACTGAGCAGTTTGACTGGCTATGAGCTAAGCGACGCTCAACTTAGGCTGGCAACCGCCTATGCTGAAAAAGCTCAATATGAACCCGCGCTGACGCTATTCAGTCAGATCCGTGATAGTTTGTCAATTCCAGGCCATTTTGATCTTGGGATGGACTTTCTCCAATCTATCGTAAAGGACGCGACTAAGCAAAATCAGTTTGAGGTGGCGCAAAGGGCCGCGATGATGATGTCCGATCCGAATGATCGGGTATTGGCTGAGGTGGCGATTGCCGCAGCCTACCAATCGCAACAGCGCTCTCAAGAGGCTGTTAACGTTCTCGATCAGGCCCTAGTGATCGCAAATACCGTCGAGCAATACCAGCTTACCCTCACTCAAAATGACATCTATCAGCTCTCAAATGCAGGACTGTTGACGCCCATTGCTGAGGGCTATTGGGCCGCAGGACAGCAGGATAAGGCGATCGCCACGGCTCAATCGGCGATTCAATCCGTGCAGGCTTTCAACAGCAATCCTCAATCTCGTAGCTTTACTCTCGATTCAATCAAGAAAGTCGCTCAGCTAGGGCAGGACTGGCAACAGCCCAATCTTCGTCGAGCTGCGGTGCTAGTCGAGGTGGAGCAGTTAACAGCAGCGATAGAAGAGAACGCCCCTATTCCTTGGGCCACCGCTCAAATCTCTCGTTTGATTGCCTTAGCTAATGAGTCTATACTGCCGACGGCTCAAAAATGAACTAGCTAGCCTTGCGACTGTTAGGGTTCTGGCCTTTTAAAAGTCCAGTCATTAGCCGTCGAGAGTATAACACTGAGCCGGATACTGTGCTTGCTGAAGTCATTACCGATACAGGGCAAACGCATACTCTAAAAGGCAGGATACTCAATAGGTAGCGTTTTGTTAGTGTGCCGCAATGAGTTCTCCAGCCAGTCCCTCTAGTTCACTGTTGAGCCACTTTGAGCCACTCGAAGACCCGCGAACAGCCTATTTAGTAGAGCATCCATTGCTCGATATCGTAGCGCTGACAATATGCGCAATCATCTGTGGTGCCGAGACTTGGGAAGAGATTGAAGAATATGGCCAAAGCAAGATAGTCTGGCTAAAAACGTTTCTAGCGCTGCCAAACGGCATTCCCTCTCATGACACTATCAGTCGAGTGTTTGCCCTGCTAGAGCCGACTCAATTACAAAAGTGCTTTGTCAGTTGGGTCAAAAGTATTGCGCAGCTCAGCGCTGGCGAGGTCATCTCTATTGATGGTAAGAGCGCTCGTCATTCCTACGATAAAGGGCAGGGCAAGGGTGCGATTCATATGGTGAGCGCTTGGGCCAGTGAGAATCAGCTTGTATTGGGCCAAGTCAAAGTTGCTGATAAGTCAAATGAGATTACCGCTATTCCTAAGTTGCTCAATATTCTGGACGTTGCCGGATGGATCGTCACTATCGATGCAATGGGTGCGCAAAAAGAAATTGCTAAAC
>QBMC01000167.1:7215-17130 GCA_003242035.1 Nodosilinea foveolarum
CGCATAAAAGCGAGTTCAAAGACATTGAACATGAGGCGCATCAAACGATTGATAAGGGACATGGCCGCATTGAAATCAGACGCTACTGGCTGCTCGATAAGGTTGAGCATTTAGAGAATGCCGAGCAGTGGACAGGACTGAAACGGGTTGGCATGATTGAATCGGAACGACGCATTGATGGCAAACCCACGACGAGAGAGCGGCGTTTCTATCTCACGAGTTTAGACGGTGGCATAGAACGCTTTGCCTATGCCAGTCGCGGGCACTGGGGCATTGAGAACAAGCTGCATTGGAGCTTAGACGTGGTGTTTCACGAAGATGACTCACGCATCCGAAGAGGTCACGCCCCAGAGAATATGACCGTGATGCGAAAGATTGCTCTCAATCTACTCGCAAAGGAATCGTCCCAAGGTTCTAAAAAAGCTAAACGGCTCAAAGCCGGATGGAACAACAATTTCCTCATTCAAGTGCTACTCGATTGAGTATGCGTTTGCCCTGCTTCAGTATAATCATCCCTGCAATATTAGCCAAGTCTGTTTACGCTTTATTTACATTCAATTATCAATAATTTACGCAATGCAGCCTTCTCAGCCTCGTTCAAAAAAACTGCTTGATCAGGTGCGCGAGGTCATTCGAGTCAAGCACTATTCTTACCGCACAGAAGAAACCTATGTTCAATGGATTCGTCGCTACATCCTTTTTCATGACAAACGCCATCATAAGGATATGGGTGTGCCAGAAATTGAAAAGTTCCTTACCCATTTAGCGGTGACCCAGCAGGTATCGGCGGCAACTCAAAACCAAGCACTCAGTGCGCTGCTATTCCTTTACAGGCAGGTTTTGTGTCAACCTTTGGATGAAAGAATAGAGGCTGTTAGGGCCAAGCGCTCTACCAAACTCCCGACGGTGCTGACACCGGAAGAAGTCGCCTCAGTGCTTCAACAGATGTCGGGTGTCCACCGACTAATCGCTCAGCTTCTGTACGGTAGCGGATTGCGCTTACGCGAAACGATGCAGCTAAGGATCAAAGATTTAGACTTTTCTCAACATCAAATTGTTGTCAGAGATGCAAAGGGGCAAAATAGTCGTGTAACGATGCTGCCTGAGCGTGTAGTTCCCACTCTCAAAGAGCATTTACAAAGGGTCAAGCGCATTCATGAGCAAGACTTAGAGCAGGGCTATGGAGCGGTGAATTTGCCTTTCGCATTAGCTAGAAAGTATCCCAATGCCAATCGACAATGGATTTGGCAATTTGTCTTCCCCGCCTCCACACGTTGCCGAGATCCTCGTAGTGAGGCTATCGTTCGTTATCACCTGCATGAAAGCGGTCTACAGAAGGCCGTCAAGCAGGCGGTTCGCAGTGTTGGATTGCAAAAGCGGGTGAGTTGTCACACTTTTCGGCATAGTTTTGCGACGCATTTACTCCAAAACGGCTATGACATTCGTACAGTACAAGAGCTGCTCGGCCATAAAGACGTGAAAACCACGATGATTTACACCCACGTCCTCAATCGGGGTGGTCGAGGGGTATGTAGCCCTTTAGATGCGTAAATAGGAGAGAGCTTTTTCTGTAGGCGATCGCTTCTTTGTTATCCAAAAGAGTCATACACAAACTGAGCTAGCAGGCGAAAGGAATTAAGTTCTGATTGTGCAAGGCCGCTGAAATATTTGCGCCATAGGCTTGCTGAATATTTTCCATAGTCATTACCGCTTGGGGCGTGTCGTTAGCCAGGACACGGCGATTAAGTAATAACAGACGGTGATAGCGATTGAGTGCCTCGCCCCATTCGTGGCTGCAAACGAGCAGCGTTTTACCCTGCTCACTGAGGTCAGCGAAAATGCTTAGCATGATGGCTTCGGTTTTTTTATCAATGCCGCTAAACGGCTCATCCAACAGAAATAGATTAGGTTGTTGGGCCAGCGCACGAGCCAAAAAAATTCGCTGCTGCTGCCCGCCCGAGAGCTGGCCAATTTGTCGGTGCCGTAGCGGTAGCATTTCGACGCGATCTAATGCGTCGCTGACTAATCTTTTGGCTTTGGCGTTAGGCGATCGCCCCCAACCAATAGCCGCTGTTTGAGCCATCATCACCACATTCCAGGCCGTGATGGGATAGTCCCAGTCAATTTGCGATCGCTGAGGCACATAAGCCACCTGCCGCCGCTGCCGCTTCAGCGTCGTTCCGTTCAGCAAAATCTCTCCTTTGTATGGCATCAGGCCCAAAATAGCCTTGACCAAGGTGCTTTTTCCAGCACCGTTGGGGCCAATTAAACCCACCCATTCGCCTGGGTTTAGGGTCAATGAAACTGACGTTAGCGCCTCAATTCCGCGATAGTTAACCGATAAATTATGAACCGCTAGCATATTTCAAACTGTTCAAAGTAGTGAGAAAAGAGTATGAGAGAAGACTATTGCAAAAATGATAATCATTATCGCAGCCTATGAAAAAGCATAGCAGATTATTTTGACGCTGCCTCAATGATCGTGAACTGCCAGCAATATGTTATAAGAATGATAATCATTATCAAATTCAGATCACTTCGGGCGTTTGCCTATGTCAGCTTCAAAATCCGATCAGGCGATTCTCCACGGGGGAGACGACGCGATCGCCATCCCCAAGCAAGGAATGCCGGTCACGGTGATTACCGGCTATTTGGGCAGTGGTAAAACCACGCTGCTCAACCACATTTTGAATAATGCACAGGGGCTGAAGGTGGCGGTGCTGGTCAATGAATTTGGCGATATTAATATTGACGCTCAGCTCTTGGTTTCGGCTGAGCAAGACATGGTGGAGCTGAGCAATGGCTGTATTTGCTGCACGATTAACGAAAGCTTAGTGGATTCGGTTTATCAGGTGCTAGAGCGCGAGGAGAAAATGGATTATTTGGTGATAGAAACCACCGGACTGGCCGATCCGCTGCCGATTATTATGACCTTTGTAGGGACAGAGCTGCGAAATTTGACCCGGCTAGATTCTGTGTTGGGCGTGGTCGATGCTGAGACCTTTGGCGCAGCACTGTTGAAAAGTCAGGTGTATAGCAATCAGCTCGTTTATAGCGATGTGATTTTGCTGAATAAAACTGACTTGGTGAGTGACGATGCGATCGCTGCCATTGAACAAGATATTCATCTTTTAAAGTCTGGAGCGAGAATCTTGAGCTGTAGCCTAGAAAGCTCATCTGACTTGCCGCTATCGGCCATTTTAGATGTGGGATTGGCAGATGTTGAAACCTATGCGCTTTCAGAGCGAGAGTTGTCCAATCACCTAGTCTCCGATCAATTTGTTTCGATTCCTTTTCGCAGCGATCGCCCCTTCGATTTCACCAAGTTCGAGCATTTTCTCATGCACCAGCTCTCTGAAAATATCTTTCGCGCCAAAGGCATTCTCTGGTTTGAGGGGCAACCTCAGCGATATATTTTCCAGCTAGCAGGCAAGCGATGTAGCCTTTCACCTGATGCTCAGACTCGTCCCACCCAAAACCAGCTTGTGATCATTGGCCACCAGCTAAATCCGCTACAGCTCAATCAACAGCTCAGCAATTGCTTAACTGGCCAAGCCGCTTCTCTCTTAAGCGTTTGACCAGTACTTGACTCATCAGTGTTTGACCCATCATCCGCCTTGATAGATACCGTTCTAACAAATTCCACACAGTAATATTTTCAGGCCATACCATGACATTATCTACAGCACCCAGTTCTGCTACGTTGGCTCAGCCATTTGCTTCGACGAGCGACCTCAAGCCCATTGACGATAGGCCAGAAGTCTCCGATGCAGAGATGCGGCAGGCCGTGAGAACCCTGCTAATTGGATTGGGAGAAGACCCCGACCGCGAAGGTCTAATTGATACACCCAAGCGGGTGGTCAGCGCTCTGAAATTTCTCACCGCTGGCTACCATCAGTCGCTAGAAGAGCTGCTAAATGGTGCGATTTTTCATGAACAGACCCACGAAATGGTGTTAGTAAGAGACATTGATCTCTTTAGTTCTTGCGAGCACCATATTTTGCCAATTTTAGGGAAAGCACATGTCGCCTATATTCCCAATGGCAAGGTAATCGGACTCTCTAAGATTGCCCGTGTTTGCGAAATGTACAGTCGTCGATTGCAGGTGCAGGAGCGGCTGACGGCTGAAATTGCCAAAGCACTTAGAAGATTTGCTCCAGCCTCAAGGCGTGGCAGTCGTGATAGAAGCTTCTCACATGTGTATGGTCATGCGGGGTGTACAGAAGCCAGGAACTTGGACGCTCACCAGTTCTATGCGCGGCGTTTTTAAGAGCGATGCCCAAACTCGTCAGGAGTTTATGAACCTGATTTCCCATCGTGCTTCTTTTGCGTAACTTTCTTTTACGTGACTTGATTCTAATGACCTTGTTTTGCTCGCCA
This sequence comes from Nodosilinea foveolarum, assembly GCA_003242035.1. Classification (GTDB taxonomy): domain Bacteria; phylum Cyanobacteriota; class Cyanobacteriia; order Phormidesmidales; family Phormidesmidaceae; genus Phormidesmis; species Phormidesmis foveolarum. The sequence goes on from QBMC01000167.1 coordinate 11,596, forward strand.
AGAATTATTCATTAGGCGGGCACCTATCGGAAAAACATCATGACAAATCCTTCCATCGCCTCACTTTCAAGTGCTCCGTCTCCAGACGAAACAGCTCTTTCTATTGACGACAACCGATTGCCGGTCACAATTATCACTGGTTTTTTAGGCAGTGGTAAAACTACGTTGCTCAACCATATTTTAGAGACCTTTGAAGACTTTAAGGTAGCCGTATTGGTAAACGAATTTGGCGATATTAACATCGATAGCCAGTTTATCGTTCAGCTAGATCAAGATATGATTGAGCTGACCAATGGCTGCATTTGTTGCAGCATTAATGACGACCTTCGCAATGCGGTTTATCGGGTGCTAGAGCGCCGCGATCGCATTGACTACCTGGTGGTTGAAACCACAGGCGTTGCCGATCCGCTGCCGGTTACCCTCACCTTTTTGGGCACAGAACTGCGAGATATGACCCGGCTCGACTCAATTTTGACGCTGGTAGATGCAGAATCTTTCGCGCCTGATCTTTTAACTCTCAGGCGGCCTTTAGCCAGATAGCCTATGGCGATATCATTATTCTCAATAAAACAGATCTGGTGAGTGGTGAGCGCTTAGAAACATTAGAGGAAGGCATTCGCGGCATTAAACCCGGTGCCAGGATATTGCGGGCTGAGCAGGGAAAAGTGCCATTGCCGCTGATTATTGATATCAAAATAGGAGAAACGGGAGCCTACCAGGAGAAAGCGGCTGAGGCGATCGCAGCCCAAGCTCATAAGGATCAACATAGCGACCACTCAGATCATGATCACTCAGAGCACGAGCATCACGATCATTCAGAGCATCATCATGATCATTCAGGCCATCTAGAAAACGACGGCTTTATGTCCGTTTCTTTTCAGAGCGATCGCCCCTTCACCCTCAAACAATTTCAACAGTTTTTAGATAATCATCTACCCGAAAATGTCTTTCGCGCCAAAGGCGTTCTTTGGTTTCAAGAGAGTCCAGCCAGACATTTCTTTCAGCTCACGGGCAAGCGGTTCCAGCTTGAAGATGATGAGTGGTCAGGCCCTCGTGGGAATCAGCTCGTGTTTATTGGACGCGACTTGGATAAAGATGTTATTCAACAACTGCTAGAAAACTGTATAGCACCTGTCCTTTTGCCAGCATAGCGGCACTAGCCTTATGGACTCTCAGCTTCTAAACGCCTAGTGCAGGGAGCGCAGAGTCCAAAGAACTCTAGGGTATGGTAAAAAATCTGGAAGTGAGATGACTGGCCCAGTTTTTCTTCTAAAGAATGTACGGGACAGTCTTCAACCGGAACAGAAGTGCCACAGTTTAGGCAAGTCAGGTAGTGGCTGTCGTCAGATGTGAGGCCGTACGCCCACTCGCCATTGGGCAAAGCTCTGGCCTGAGCGAGTCCTTTTACCTGTAGCGATCGCAATGACCGATAAACCGTCGCCAGTCCGGTCGGCTGCTGCTGCTCTTTCAGCCGCTGATAAATCGCTTGAGCCGTCAGCGTCTCGCCAGACTGCTCTAGTAAATAATGAATCTGCTTTTGCGCACGGGTCAGACGAGATTTTAGAGAAGAAACGGTGTTCATAAGATGCCTGCTCACTACAAGGAGTGTAACAACTTGTTTAGTCTTGTGCTCTGGAAAGATAGGTGGACGAGATCCTGGTGTATAAACTAATAATGATTATCATTCTCATTTTAGTTCACAAAGGCTCTAAATGTCACCCACGCTTTCTATCCAGCATCGGCCCCGGCGACTGCGACGCACAGACGGACTCCGCCGAATGGTGCAGGAATCTCGTTTGACGGTCAACGATCTGATCTATCCGGTATTTGTCATGGAGGGGAGCAATCTCAAGGAAGAGATTGCTTCGATGCCGGGTTGCGATCGCTATTCCTTAGATTTGCTGCTGACGGAAGTTGCCGCTGTCGCTGAGCTAGGGATACCGGCGATCGCCCTATTCCCGCTCATCCCCTACAACCAAAAAGACAATGCTGGCACCGAAAGCTACAACCCCCAGGGGCTGGTGCCTCGTGCTATTCGAGCCATCAAGCAGGTCGTGCCCAACATGGTCGTCATCACCGATGTCGCCCTCGATCCCTATAGCACCGAAGGCCACGACGGTATTGTTCAAGACGGTCAAATCCTCAATGATGAAACGGTTGCTGTACTTGTTAAACAGGCTCTGTGCCAAGCAGAAGCAGGCGCTAATTTGGTTGCCCCTTCTGACATGATGGACGGTCGGGTGGGAGCGATTCGCGCTGCTCTTGATGCTGAAGGCTGGATCAACGTCGGCATTCTGGCCTATTCCGCCAAATATGCCTCGGCTTACTATGGCCCCTTCCGCGACGCCCTCGACTCCGCCCCCAAGTTTGGCGACAAAAAAACCTATCAAATGGATCCTGCCAATAGCAAAGAAGCGCTTAAAGAAGTCACGCTCGATATTGCTGAAGGGGCTGATATCGTCATGATAAAACCGGCTCTCGCCTATATGGACATCATCTATCAGATTCGACAGCAGACAAATTTGCCCATTGCCGCTTACAACGTGAGTGGCGAATACGCCATGATCAAAGCCGCCGCTCAGCAGGGCTGGATTGATGAGAAAAAGATTGTTTTAGAAACGCTCACCGGCCTAAAACGAGCGGGCGCTGATTTGATTTTGACCTATTTTGCTAAAGACGTGGCTCATTGGCTAAAAGGTTAAATCGCTTGTAATATCTACAGGCGATTCAACCAGTTCTCGAACAAGTTTAATGTCACGACAATTTTATCAACCGATTACCAGCATCTACATACTAGGACATTGTTATTATGGCTGTAGCCATTGATTCTGCTAACGCTCATCTTTCTTCATTAGGTCTACCGCTAACGCTTTCAGCTAGCTCTATTTTGAGCGGCATTGATGCGGTTACGCTCAATTGCTTGCCGCTAGTTTGGCAGCAAATAGCAGCCCGAGAAGTCACTATTGGACATAGTGATCCTGATTTTTTGATTGCCTTAGCTCGCTTGTTTTTTACCAAAGGAACGGACGGTAGTGCGGAAATATTCCAACAGGAATCTCAGGCAGCATCTAGCTTTCGAGCATTCTATGCCGAAGGTGTATTCGAGACTTTGGACTTTTTTGGCAATGATTTTTTGACAACGGCGTATCCTAACTTTGAGCGATCGCACCAAACAGCCAAAGCTCAAGATGGTGCTGAGCGAGTGATTGCGTTTGCCCAAGCGGTGTTTGAAGATTTTGGCTATGAGCTGCCCGCGAGCTTTTACTGGATGCTGCTATGCCCGATTGAGCGCGACTCTATTTACGAGGCTCGGCCTATGTTTTTTGATCCGCAAATGCAAGGGGTAAAGCGAGCCTATGACGCTTGCCTGCATGGGTTTAACGTGACGGCGATGCTGATGCGGGTGCAGGCTCATGCCTCTGAGCAGGGATTGTTGCTTCAGCATGGCTGCGGCTGCGATCATTCTTTGGCGCAGATGATTCCGGGTAAAGCAAAACTCTCTTTTGAGTTTGAAAGTGCTCAGGGGCGACAGAAGGCTATAACCGCTTATCTCTGGCGCTGTTGGAATGAGTATTTACTCTTTCCTTTGGGGGTTCATGCTCACACGTTGGCGCTGTAACTTGCGAGTAAGAATTGCGATCGCTGGAGCAGGCGTTAGCGGATTTGCGACGTTGGGCTACTTAGTAGAGGCGTTTAAAGCTATGCCTTCGGCTGGAGTGCTGATCTATTTACTACAGCCGCCTAGAGAGATTCATACAGAAAATTTGAGTGCGCCGCAGCGCGATCGCCTCATCCACCTTAAAAATATCGGCATTAATCTCAGCCAACTGTTTGGCGGCGGGCATGTCTACCATCCGGTTCAGCCATCGCTGTTCACCTTTAATGGCAACAGCGCCGCCCGTGGATTTAACTTTGTGGCTCAGCGGTACGATACCAGCGACTACTTTGAGTGGGTACAGGCCAATCGCCGCCTGCTCGCTACGCTATATCCAGACTTTGCCCCCGAAAAGGGTCAGCAGCGCCACCGCGATCACACCCTCAATGATATTCAAGGCACGACGCCTCGGGGAGTCTACGGGCTGTATCTTCACGCCCAATTTTTGGCGCTCAAGGCCCATTTGCCAGAGCACATTGCGCTGCAGATTATTCCCGAGGCGCTGCAAACTTTTACTCAGATTGAGCAAAAAGTCACTGTTAAAACAAACACCCAAAAATTGAGCGTCGATTACTTGGTTCAAGCAACGGGGCACCGTTTTGCCGCACTGCGCTCCGAATGGGTCGGGCATGTGTTTAACGCTTATCCGTGCGATCGCTATGGTTACAATTTGCCGCCACAGGTCACCGTGGTCGGCGCTGGCCCTGCGGGTATCGAAGTCGCCCTTCATGCCCTGCACAATCTGAACGTAGCGCAAGTCACCCTGCTCAGCCGTCGCGCACAATCTCGACTGCCCCAGGTAGAGCCGACAGAATCCTATGAGTGCCAGTGGTTTACCCGCGAAAAAATGCGGCTTCAACCTACCGCAAAAAATGCCAAAGCGCTGCTACAACAAGAGCTAAAAGTCTGTTATCAGGCTTGCAATCTGCCTTATCCAGGTTGGGACGCGCTGTTGAAAATTGAAGATTACTCCACCTTTTTAGAAAACTACCTGCAAACAACAAACCAATCTCCAAACCATCCCTTTGCCCATCTTGTGCGCCCGGTCATGTCGTTTTATGACCAAGTAAAAGATTTGTTGCCAGCCGTCGAGCAGATCGGCGTATTGCAACTCATCAATCAAGTTAAGCCGCTGTTTGCCACGCAGTCTCGGCCTTGCGCCGAACTCATGCTGGCCGCTCTCCAAGCAAAGCGCTTAAGACTGATGGCAGGAGAATTCTTGCCCGAGCAGGTCACCCCCACTATTTTGCATCTAGACGGCACTCAGGCGCATCCAGACGGCATAATTTTGGCAACAGGATTCGTCCCGTCGATACCACCTTTTTATCCACAGTCTAGCGATACGCGCTGTTACAGCGTAATGGGCACTTCATTAAGCTCGGTGCACAGTAGGGCTGCAAACGTAGCGAGCGTCATCACACGGTTAGTAAGGCGTCAGACGCTTCATGTTAGTTTTGTGATCTCGCCTGACTTGCAGATGTAAGCACCGATGCAGCCCTTCTCGTTACCTGGACGGCATCCCGTCGCAACAGTCGTGTTGTGGCAAGCAAAATCTTCGTCACCTTGAAGCGCTGATAAAGTTGAAGCCACTTTATCAGCACTCAGGCTAAAGGTGATGTCAATACGAAACGGACAGCTTTTAAGTAGCTAAGGATCGAGGATTAAATAGTTGAATCAATTTGAGGGGGATTAGCCAAGGCGGTGTAATTCCATTTTGGCAAAACGTCATCAAACACAATGCGAATGCTGGCTTTGAGTTCATCAGAGGCTTTCTTCCCGGTTTCATAGACTCGGTCAAGGACGGTTGTAAAAACGCTTAACCCAGTTGCCGTGGTTGCTTTAGCCATCAAGTCTTTGACGGTATCAACGGCATCGAAAAT
>QBMC01000168.1 GCA_003242035.1 Nodosilinea foveolarum
GCCCCGGACTGCGCAACGTCTCCGGATTAAACTGAATCGGCATCGGGGGCAGCGTCTGCGCTTTCGCCGGTTGTAAAGGTATCACCACCGAGCCAAGAGTTGCCAACAGCGTCGTACCAGCTAGCGTTCTTAGCCAAAAAGCAGCAGTCAATCGAAGACGAAGCGTAGAATGCATAGCGATTATTCTGTTGAGTCAAGATGTGGTTGGACAAGTCTAAGAATACGCAAGCCGCAAAGTCAAATTTATAAGCGGTCGTTTGTACCACGACCCTTTCTAAGCAACCGAATCCCGTCGCTCCGTCACTTTAAGCGTTGCCTGAGTCGCTAAAGCCGCCGTTGGTAGCGCGATCGCTCCCGGCACCCAGGGCGCCCAAACCCCTAGATCTACCAACCACAGCCAGCAAACCAACAGCAGTAACCCCTCCGCCATCAGCAGCCTCAGCCATAGCCGATAGCTCCAGCGAGAATGCGAATATGCCCCTACTAATCCGCCCGCGATCGCCCAACTCGCAATCCAAACCATCTCCTGCCACTCCGCCCAGCTCGTCAAAAACCGCCGACCGTCCAGCCCCGCGCTCACCATCGCACTCACCATCTGCGCCTGCAAAAACACCCCCGGCACCTGCTTCATCACAGAACGCGCCTGAGTATACGGCGTCAGCCAGCTATCCTCTCCTCTATAAGCCGGGTCGGTCGTTCCAATCAAAACAATCCGACCCGCCACACTCTCTTTTAAAGTAGAAATGTCCGCATTGAGAAAATCAGAAACCGTTATACAGTCCGCAGGCGTCTCCTTAAACTCCCCGCACCCTGTCGCCTCCTGTGCGATTCGATAGTTCAACAACGTTTGAGTGCCCCCCACATTTAAATCGTGAAAGCCCCCAAAAGATCGCTGGCTCCCACCAATTGTATAGAACAAACTTTTGCCCAAATAAAGCCGCCCTTTCTCATCTTGGGTCACTGCAACATTACCCGCCGCCTCTAAATAGCGACTCGCCACCACCGTGGCAAACGTATCGCCTGGGCAGGCAAATCCGGGCACCGGCTCCAGATAAACGAGCTGTCGGCGCAGCACATTATCTTCACTCTCCACAAAATCATTAGCTGCCACCCGCCGCCTATCTGCCGCTGCAATTTCGGGCGACGGCAAAATTCCTTCTGGATCGACCTTCTCATCAGGAATCTTGCAAATGCCGACTAAATTATTGGTTGTCCGTAGCTGCGCCTGCAAGTTCTTATCAACGGCTCGCTGTGGCCGATAGATATCCAAACCAACCACTTCAGGCGCTAGCACTCTCAGCTTATCCAACAAATTTGACAGCGTTTTTTCCGACAAAGAGCTGTTGCCAACTATATCCGTCTGTTGAGTAATATCCGCCTTTGTGTTCGTAATAATTAGCATCCGACTATCCACCGCCTCCGCCGGACGCAGTCGCAAAAGCTGATCGTAAGCCGCTAGCTCCCATCGTTCTAACAGTCCAATTTGTCTACTTAAAATGAGTGCGGTTGCGATCGCCACACTACACCCCACCCCAGCCCTCAGCCTCGCCCAATGAGAATGCAAAGACACGCGAGAACGTTGTTCAATATGTCTAGCAACAACCTCTTCTTTCCCTTGCAGAGAAGACCAGGTAGGCGGCGTCTCCGCCATATTTTGAACAATCACCGGCAACCAAGTGGCGCAGGGATAGTCAGCCTCCAGCCCTTGAAGCTTCTCTCTCGCTTCTCTAACCGCTAAATAGAAAGAACTCCCTTCTGCAAAGGACTCTAGAAACCCCTGCAAAAAAGCATGGGCCACCCGATCCGGCACCGGCTCGCGCATCACCAACACTTGTGGAATATGCAAATCCGACAAATCCGCCGCCAGTCCCAACCCATCGCAAGAATTAAAAATAGCCGTATTCAATCCCCGGTCAATAGCTTTTTTTAGCGCGTGTTTTAGCTGCGGAATCGTCAGCTTATCGGTCGCGTTCAAAAACAGCTCGCCGCTCCCTTCTGGGCCACTCACATCGCTACGGCTATGCCCCGCAAAAAACAAAATATCCCAACCCCGATTATCCCAAAGATGGCGATTAAACGTCTCACGACTAGGTTCTTCTAAAACGTGAATCTCCGCGTTCAAAGATTTCAGCAATTGCTGATCGGTCTGAGTATCGAGACCAACCCCATTACCAAACACCGCCAAAATTCGCACCGGGCTAGAGCGCGTCCCTTCATAGCTCACCTGCTGATAATCAGGCGAACAAATCCCCACCTCCGCGTGGCGATAGCGGTCGAAAAACTGCAGCTCGTACCAGGGCAATCGCTGTAGCAGCAGATCTTGCGTTTGTAGCAAAATGCGCACCCTATCTGGCGGACTTAGCTGTTCTAAAAGCTTTTCACGGATGGGCCGAAACGCCTCCTCATTTAGCCAGTTGTGGACGCGATCGCGCAGTTGCCGACTCAGCATCCGACAGTGCTCTACATCAGACCCCATTGAAACATTCGTCACCCCTTCATGCGCCTTAATCCGATAGGCCGACCCCAGTTTCCAATAAGACTGCTGCCACTGCCGGTATAGCCCTGGCAAATCTGGCGCGGGCGACAGCCGAGCCTGAGTCTCAGCTTGAGGCGTCATCCCCTCAGCCCCAATCTGCACCGCCGCCGCATAGCCCATCTTCAGGCTACCCGACCCAATTTTCAGCACCACCCGCTTATTTATGCCATTCACCCAGCCATCACCCCGAAGCTATCCATCCTAGATTACAGCCAGATCCCACCCCCAGATCCTACCGCTAGATCGCAAACTGCTCTTCAAAGCTAGCTTCACCCAGCGCCAGTCGAATCCCAAACTGCTCCCCGGCTTCCCCGCTAACCTCTAGCTGAATATAGTCATCAATTGCCCGCGACGTTGCCGAAGCTACAACAACCGCCTCATCGTCTAACGCCGAAAGCAACAACCCTGCTGGCAAACGAGCCAACCCATCCAAAGGCCGAACCTGTAAAACAACATACGTCTGCGGCATTGCTTCTGCTTCACTCGCCGCAACCTGAGTCAACTGCATCACCAGGGCCACTCGAACAGACTCACCCAAGCAAATACCCAAGTTCACCCGCTTAGCTCGACTCACATCCACATCCGGCAGCTTGCGAAAAGCGAACCCTACCTGTACAGGATTCAGCAGTCGATCTACCGCCTGCCACCCCGTTTCTGCTAGCTCATCTATCTGTGCTCCCACCCATCGACTTAACCGAGTCACAGAAGCCGAAATCATAGCAGAATCTGTCGCCGCTACCGTCTGCAAACCATGTACTTTATCAATCAACATCTCTATCGGAGCAAACTGAGATAGCGCCACCTGCGTCTGCTCGCCAACAGTTTCTGTAAACCCTACTAGCGTTGCGGTCTGATTGTTTAGCACGACGGCAATGTAGCCTGCGCGATCGCGCCAATCCTCCGGCGGCACATAGCAAGTCTCTTCACCCGGCAAAACAGATCTACAAGACAATAACCCCACTCCCGGCACCTGCAAATCCGCCACATCCCCCATCATCTGCATCATCGGTTGCCAGCTATCGCTCTTCTCGATCTGAGTCGGAATATCCATCAACTGCAAATAAAAATTCACCGCACACACCGCCAGCGTATTCCGCCGAATCTGATCTGCCTTCTCCTGAATGGGACATTGCGTTGCAAAAGCATCCGCAATGTGGCGAAACTCCGACGTAATCGGTAGGGTAATACCTGACTGATGAGAAAGCTGCATAGTATGCGTTTGAACCTTGTGAGAGTTGTTAGACGTTCCAAAAAAATAAATTAACGCAGCCGCTAAAAAGCCGATGAAAACCGCAGGCGAAAGTGCCTGTAAAAAGAGTCGGGCTAACAAATCATTGAGCAAGTACAACAACTTATCAGCAGCTAACCCAAAATTATGCAAAGGCGGCTACTTTAAACCCTACCAAACAGCAAACGCCTACAAATATCCCTGGCTGCGTCCATAGTCTCTTAGTCGAGTCAGGCACTGCCGCTGATAAAAACTACTGAGCGTACCCACCGAAATTTGGTGTTCCTGCGCCAGCACCTTCCAAGGCGTCTCCGGCGGCAATCGCTTCAAAATCAGCAATCTCGCCGTCACTTCCGGGTGCTGGCTGATACAGACCTGGGACAGTTCTTTATCCTTATCGGCCTCGGCCCAGCCACGAACTTGATCTAACCAGGGTGGAATATCGGGTGGCGCAGGCAGACAATCTATCGGATCTAAAAGATCGCTCTCGTCAGCGCGACTCCGACTAATCGCCGTTGTCGCCCGCTGTTTGTTCTCCGCAATCTGAAAATCTTGCAGCCGCCGCTTCAGATACGCATTCAGCCAGGTAACCGGACTGGCTATCTCTGGGTCGTAAGCTCGCCCCGTCGTCGCCTCGCACAAATTACGACAAAAATAAATCCAGGTTTGCTGAAGCGCATCGCCATAGTAAGCATCTGAGGTGTGCCACAGCCGCTGGCCCATCAGCCGAATTAGCTGAGTCAGGCCCTTTTGTCTGGCAGCACTGCCGCGCGGATATCCGCAGGTCTCTACTACCAGTTCTTTTATCGCTGTCGGGTGGCGATCGCCCTGAGCATGATTGACTTTAGAACACATAAGACTAGATCGGGCATTTAGAGCTACCGCTAAACCCATACAACCTCCTTTCAAACTTTACGACTAATCACCTATCAGACACAAATATCAAGATTCTGCGAGTACGTCAGAAATTCAACCGCAATCTCAAAATCTCCATCTCCAATTGCAGTGACAGCCCACGTTCTGGCCTACCTCCCACGGAAAACACTGGGGCGATATGGAGGTATAGACCTATCGAGCGCTAGCAAACGATTACATAACTTCATCGTTTTTCATCCCTGCTGCGCCCGCTGCCGTCTGAAGAAATAGCTACGGCCATCTATCCGTCAATAGCCTTTTGCCTACCTATCTTGAGTAGAGACTCCCAAAATGAAAAGCCCCACTAAAGCCAATCAAGCCAAGGATCTAGCTGCTGCCGTATTCACCAGTCTTAGAGGACTAGTCTCAAAGTGGAATCGCGAACCTAGCGCTCAAAATGATGATCGCATAGCCATCAACTCCTTATACAGTAGAAGAAAGAAGCACAGCCAAAATACAGGCCCCGATCACTTCTAAAACTAGACTGAGTTGGGATAAAAACAGACATGTTCACAGCGCTTATGGCTGTTTTACAAACTCAAGCGGTGCCGGTTGGAACTATCCAAGCGCAGTCTGATACTAGCGGCCAAATCTCTCAATATATGGAGTCGGGCGATCGCGCTCAAAACCAAGAAGACTACACCGCCGCCGCCACCGCCTACCAGCAGGCGATCGCCCGCATCGAATCCCAACCCCAGCTCGATCCGCTACTACAAGCCGAAGCCCTCCTCGGCTTGGGCAGAGCCTACCGCTATCTAGGCGAATATGACACCGCCCTGCCGCCACTAGCGCGATCGCTCTCACTCGTCGAAAGCCTGGACGAAAGCTATCAGGCCAACCTAGAGCTATCTAGCGCCCTTTATGCCGATTTGCTGATCGACCTCTTCCGAGAACTCGGCGTTGTGCATAACGGTCTCTCCCAGCTAGGCGAATCGCTCCTTTACTACCGGCGCGGCCTAGTCGAACCCGGCAGTCCCGCCTTCCGCCCAGAAATACAGGCCATTTTGCTGCACAATATCGGAGCCATCGAAGCCGAACTCGACGATGATAAAGCGCAAGCAACGCTAGAAAAAGCCGCCCAGCTCAGCCACGAAGCCGAACGCTTTGACGTTGAAGCCAGCGCCATCTTCACCCTTGGTTGGGTCGCTGAAAACTCAGGTGATATTGAAAGCGCGATCGCCCGCTACCAACAGTCCATCGACATCTTCCAAACCACCCACACCCCCGACCGCCTGATCAAAGCCTACGGCTCGCTTGCCCAAATCTATATCGAACAGCAAGACTACCCCAAGGCAAACACCACCCTCAGCAAGGCTTACGCCCTGCTAAACGCTCAAAGCGATCCCAATCCTAAAGAACTTGCCTACTTACTCAACCGCGCTGGCCAGCTTGCTCAATTTTCCACCGACCGCGAAACCGCATGGCAAAGCTACCGTCAGGCGCTGCAACTGAGCCAGCAAATAGACGACTCCGGCCAGGTCCAGGCCCTTTTAAACTTAGGCTCTCTGCTAGAAGACCAAAAACAGCCAGATCTAGCCATCTTCTTTTATAAGCAGGCGATCGCCCACATAGAAACCATCCGCCAAGACATTCAAAAACTCTCCACCGACCTCCAAAGAAGCCACACCCAAACCGTAGAAGAATCCTACCGCCATCTCGCCGACCTACTTCTCCAGCAAAACCGCAAAGCCGAAGCTCTACAAATTCTAGAACTTCTAAAAATTCAGGAAGTTACCGCCTATCTACGCGGTGATCGCAACGAAACCCCTCAGTCCAACCTCTACATCCCCACCGAAATGGAGCTACAGCAACGCCTGGACAACCTGCCTAAAAACGCCACGCTCGCAGACTTCATTCAAACCGCAAACACTATCGAAGGCGTTCCGCCCCTATTCGACTCCCAAATAATTGACGACTTGCGTAGCGCGATCACCCAACAACCCATCCCCACCGCCGTCCTCTATCCCATCATCCTAGAAGACCGCTTAGAAATTCTCCTCATCACCCCAGACGGCACCATCGAACAATTCGAAACACCCATTGCCAAAACAGAAATTGGCACCGCCGTTCGCGACTTACAGGCCGCTCTAAAAGACAACATTCTTGACGCCAAACCCGCTGCTCAACAGCTCTACACTTGGCTCATCGCCCCTTTAAAACAGTCTCTCCAAGACCAACAAGTCGAAAACATCATCTACCTACCAGACGGCGTTTTACGCTACGTTCCCCTAGCCGCCTTCCACGACGGCAATCAGTGGCTCGCCGAACGCTACCAGTCTCACAACATCACTGCCGCCACCCTCGGCGATCTCACTACTCCCCATCCCAAAAGTATGAGCGTACTGGCCGGAGCTTTTGCCGATACCACGCTTACCTATCAGATTAATATCGGCGATCGCGCCCTCTCCTACAGCGGTCTCAGCGCCGCCCACCAAGAGATCGAAAACCTCACCAAAGTCGCCAACACCCAAAGCCTCTTCGACCAAAACTTTACCCCCAAGCGCACTCTTTCTGCGATCGCTGGCCACAGCATTCTACACCTAGCCACCCACGCCCAGTTTGTTGTCGGCCAACCCGAAGCATCCTTCATCCTCTTCGGCAGCGGCCAAACCGTAAACCTCACAGAACTCCGCCAATGGAGCTTACCCGACGTAGATCTCGTTGTCCTTAGCGCCTGCCAAACCGCCACCAGCACAGAAGGCGAAGGCAAAGAAATTTTGGGCCTGGGCTACCAAATCCAACAGACCGGAGCCAGCGCCGTACTCGCCTCCCTGTGGTCAGTAGACGACACTGCCACCGCCGCCTTAATGAACCAGTTCTACATCGCCCTCGCCGCTGGCCAGTCGAAAGCCCAAGCTCTACGCACCGCCCAGCAAAAGCTAATAGACAACAACAACTTTAGCAACCCTCACAACTGGGCCGGATTCATCCTAATCGGCAACGGCCTCTAACCGCTGCTGGCAACCGCGCTATTTTGCTAGATAGTCACTTTGACTACAGCTTATTCGCCAACAATCTTCTATGTATACAGTATACACTTGCTAAAATAATAGAATTGCTAAAATAATAGAATTTCCCAGCATATTTCGTTAACCGGTTAGACAACTAATAAGTAACAACCCGTGGCCCTAAAGACGCGCTCTGCTCGCTCCCCTATCAAACGCCGAAAATCTCTGTCCGAGCAGGCTTACAGTGCTTTACGTACGAGCATTTTAGCAGGCAAATTTCCACCGGGTAGCCGACTGATAGAAACGCAGCTCACCGCATGGCTCAACGTTAGCCGGACACCGCTGCGAGAGGCGCTGCGCCAGTTGCAAAAAGAAGGGCTAGTCGTCGCTGACACAAGCGGTTTGCAGGTAACCACCATTTCAGCCGTGGACGCGATGGAATTGTACGACTGTCGCCTGGTACTTGAAAAGCTAGCCGTTACGGGTGCTTGCGAACATGCCAGCCAGCTACAGCTCAAGGCTTTAGAGCAATCCGTTATTCAAGCTGAAGAGAGAGATCCACAGAATTTTGATCCGCGATCGCTGCTACAGCTACTAGACATTGACTATCAGTTTCATCATCTCATTGCCGAAAGCTCAGGCAACCGCAGGCTAGTTTCGCTGCTCGATCAGCTATTCGACTCAATGGCGCTACTTCGCATTCAAACGCTACAGCAAAATCCTTTGGTACTGGAGATTCGGCTGGAGCATCGTCAGGTTTATGAGGCGATCGCCCAAAAAGACGCCGCCACTGCAACCGCAGCCATACAGCAACATCTACTCGCAAGCAAGGCGCGAGTGGTCAAAGAAATTCAAACCCATAAGACGTAAATTTCTAGAAATTTCCCCTTTCTGGTTAACAGATTCAAGCTTATTCGCTAAAATTGTAGTGAAGTATACAGTTTTAGTTTCAGGTTAGATAGTGCAAAGCAACGCTCAGTCCAATTCATCTCATAGTCAACGTCAGCCAACGCTAGGCCAGTCGCTTCAGCACCTCTATGAAGCCGTTAAGCACTTCATGGTGCAGCGCCCCCAGCCATCCGCGCAGTCTCCCACCCCCTCAGCCAAAGACAAGTACGGGGCTAAAGCCGGACTGTATCCTTATCTCCCCAAAGGTGAAGAACAGCGCGATTGGTTAGACAGGCTCTACTAGGTCAAATCTACTTCTTCTTGTCAATTAAACGTCCTCCAAATCTATAGATTTGGAGGACGTTTTGCCATGCTCTATACGCCGTAGCCAAAGGGCTGAGCGTAGTCGAAGCCCGTTACCGAAGTGAGCCTTAACTATACTGACTACTTACTCGGTGAGTACCGAAGCGTAGCAGGGATGCTCTAACGCAAAAATTGTAGCGTCTGGCACAGTTACACACCTTTTCTCTGTATACAGTATACAAAAGAATTTTACGGACTAAAGCCTGTTTGCGATCGCCATTATGTGACGCAGGTGACAAATCAAGTGAAAGTCACCCGTTAGAGTCGTGAAAATCCTAACGTCAGCTTCTCCAGAGAATCTTCATGAGCCAAACTAGCGTAGAGTTTCAGCCAAAGCCACCCCCATCGTCGCCCCCACCGCGCTATTCGGGATGGCAGGCAAAAGTCGCCAACTACTTCGACTTTGAGCGCTACCAAACCAACTTTCGCACCGAAATACTGGCCGGGTTAACCACCTTTATGACCATGGCCTATATCCTGGTAGTGCATCCGCTCATTATGTCGGATGCCATTTTTTTGCAAGAATCCGGCGACCTGTTTCGAGAATTAGTCGTCGTCACCGGGATTACATCTGCAATTGGCACCTTAGTCATGGGGCTTTATGCCAAGTATCCGTTCGTACTTGCACCGGGCATGGGAACCAACGCCTTTTTTACCTACTCTGTTGTATTGGGCTTGGGCATTGAATGGCGAGTTGCCCTAGCCGCTGTACTGATTGAGGGTCTGATTTTTATTGCCCTTACCGTCACCGATATTCGCCGCCATTTAATTTCGGCAGTTCCCGCCTGTATTAAAGCTTCCACGACGGTCGGGATTGGTATGTTTTTGGCCTACATCGGCCTAAGTGGAGATCCGGCCATTGGCGGTGCCGGACTTATTGTTGCAAATGAGGCAACTAAAACAGCTTTCGGTAGCTTTACAGAGCCAGCGACCTTGTTAGCGACTTTCGGTATTTTAATCTCAACTTTGTTCATTAGACCTTATCGGAAATAGCAGTGATTAGTCGAAACTCAATCGTTACTCATCCTA
>QBMC01000169.1 GCA_003242035.1 Nodosilinea foveolarum
ACAAAAACTAAAGCCGCCCTAAAAGGACGGGGCTTTAGACCCATTCCTCCGGTAAAGGCTGGTCGGGTAAGGTCTCTTCCGGTTCATCTGGCGTGATGTCTCTAGGATTAAGGTTCTCCAATGGAATATCGACGCCAGCCGGTAGGTTGATTTGGGCTACGCTTTCCCTAGCACTTTCTCCATTCGTAAAGCGCGATCCTGACTGAGCAAAGGCTCCAGTTGCACAAACTAGCATAGCTAAAGCGCTAGCGGTAGAAGGCCTAATTAAACAAGGAGGAGAAGGCATGATGGCGACGACGCAAGAACTGCTTTGCCTGTAATAAACCCTATCAACTCTTGTTCATAGGGCTTATTACGGAGCAGTACAGAACTAGCGAGCACAGCGGTTGCTAATTTCGAGCTATCAAGATCGCCCTCATCCCTAACGTTTTTGCCCCTGCGTAGTCCTCGGCTTCGCTATCTCCAATGTGCCAAGCTTGATTAGCAGCGCAGTTGTGTTTAGCCAGAGCGATTTGAAAGATTTTGGCATCGGGCTTAGCAGCGCCCACTTCAGTCGAGAGCGTCACCGTCTGAAAATAGGCAGAGAGACCCAAAACATTGAGGACTCTATGCAATCGAGAGTCGAAATTAGAAATGATGCCCAGCTCTATGCCCATAGATTGCCAGCGCGCGAGGGATGGCAGCGTATCTGGATAGACCTGCCAAGGGGCTGGCGTTTCAAAGTAGTCGTAGAGATTGCCGTAAAACTGATCGAAATCGGCAAATTTTTCTAACGCGCCGACCCGCTCAAAGGTTTCTGACACCAGTGCCATCCACCAGCGATATTCCAGCGCGGGGATAGCACTGGGTTCTACCCCTGGAAAAGCCATCCTTTCGGCAGCCGCAAAGCTTTGATAAAAGGCTCGATTCACCGCCTGAGCGTTAGTCGAGACACCTACCTTGCGAGCAAGACTGCTGTATATTTCGCCGACGCTGCCTCTAACCCCAAAAAGGGTGCCAAAGGCGTCGAGGTAGATAACTTTGGGTAGCGCAGGGAGAGAAGATTTGGCAAATGGCGTAGAGGGAGTGGGCATGGGCAAAAAGAGAACGTTATTTTCGCGAACTCGTCAACAGATCTTGCAACGGCTGCGTAATCCAATTAAGCCCTACTCGAATCTGATGATCGAGCGTGGGCATTCGGTACAGATAAGTCAGCCTTCTGACGACGTGGGCCAAGTTACCGTCTAACTTGACGCCGAGGCCGGTCAGCGTAGCGTTATCTGTGCCTAAGGTCATCATTTCACCTAAGTGCTGATAGTGGAAGGGCAACAGCGGTCTGCCGGTGAGACTAGCCCAAATATTCCAGGCGGCATAGTCGGCTTGCTGTAGCGCAGATTGTGCTGTGGTAGGAACTTTGTGGCCTTCAGCGTCTAGCCCTTCAGCCAAATCGCCAAGGGCATAGAGGTCTACATGGTCTTTTACCTGAAGGGTCGGCTCGATGATGAACTGATTGTTTGGGTTGCGGGGTAAATCGAGCGAGTCGAGCGCTGGGCTGACTTTGTTACCCACTGTCCAAAGCACGACATCGACGGGAATGGTGTCGATTTTGCCTTTGTACTCCAGTGAGAGGCTGTCGGCGGTTACCTCGGTAACGGTGGTTTCGTAGTCCACCCAAACCTTTTTCTCGGATAGCGCTTCTTTGGCGGCTTTTTGGTTGAACTCTGGAGAGGTTTGTAGAATTTCGCTGGCTCGCTCGACGATGCGGATTTTAGCCCGGTCGCCTAATCTCTCGGCTACCTTACAGGCAATTTCGACGCCGCTGTAGCCACCGCCCACGATCGCGACGCGAATTTTCTCAGGACTACTATCTTCGACTTGCCGCAGCTTTTCTTTCAGCCGGTAGGCATCTTCTAAAGAGCGAAAGGGAATGGCATGTTCGGCAACGCCTGGAGCCATATCCATCGGCGTTTCGCCCCCTAGCGCCAGCACCAGCCGGTCGTACGAAAGCTGTGCGCCATCGGTTAAATTAACTTGCTGGGTCTCTAGATCAATCTGCTCGACGCCGCTTTGATGAAAGCGGACGCCCGTATTTGCGAGCAGTTCTTCGTAAGGAGGGGCAATTTCCCAGGTTTGCAGCTCGCCTGTAACCAGTTCGTAGAGCAGGGGGGCAAAAACGAAGCGATCGCGCTGATCCACTAAAACAATATCGGGTTGTTCGTCTTCCCAATTGAGCTTACTAAGGGCGAGCGCCGTGTAGAGGCCGCCAAAGCCACCTCCAAGAATGCAAATAGACTGAGACATAGGGGCAGGGGTGGGCTACGAAAGGGATTGCTATTAGGATAGCGCCCGTTCGCAGACGATGCCCCCTGTCGCTTGACAGACGCTGGTTAAGGGAAGCGCTATACACGTCGCAATACCCGGCTTCGTTAGATCGCAGGAGCCTTTTTAGGGGAGGGGCCATACTCGTTGCGATCAAAGCTGCCCTCTTGCACCAAGAAGACCAGCAGTACAATCACCCCGATAGTTAGAAATTTTTTTTGTAACATCAGCTACCATTTAGCTAAATAAATCGAACGTTAACGCGGTCTATTCCCACTCGTTCCAACCCTGGTCGTAAGGATTCTCAACATAGACATTCTCTCGATCAGCAGCATCACGATCAACAGCTTGACTACCCGGCTCTCGGTAACCATAATTTTGAGCGTCAAACTCGTCGTAGTTAGGCTCGGCGCGTTCAGCGCGTTTTCGCTGCTTCGCTTTTCCCTCTTGCCGAATATTGCCCACGCCTTTTAATACTCCCCGACCAACCAAGCCAATGCCGCGTCCTAGCACTTCTGTTAAGACGTAGACAACGCTGCTGCCGACTAAAGAAAAGGCGGTACGCAAACGAGGGGCGATTGCATCTCTCGTTTCCAAGGCCAGCGTCACAATCAAAGGCAGTCCCCTAAGTCGATCTAGCTCAGCACGACGCGGCGCGTAAATAGAGGTCTTTTCGATACCGTTTTGGCCTAAGAACAACAGGTTGTATCGGCTTTCAAAAATCGCTTGAGGTTCTTCTACAATGCGGTCTTTACGATAGCGCCAAGACAGATCGTTGCGGAATCTTTCAATTTCTCTCGACGACATTAATCGGCTGGTGTACAAACTCTTTTTAATTGGCTCTGTATCAGATAGACGATTGAGCAAGGGCTGCACGATTGCATTCGCCACTTGAATCACCAGATTTTCTAAAAGACGTTCGCTGCGAGCGATCGCCCGAGGTGTGGTAGCAGCATAGTTCGTTCCATCTATTTCCATCGGCTCTTGAAATAGCCAATGGCCAAACAGCTCGCTCACCATGGGAATGCTGTTCAAAATTTGGGCTTCCACCAGCGGTTTTTCCTGCTGCAATAGCGTTACTACTTCTTCTTCTACATTGCTGACGCGCACCGTGTAGTATTTCCCAAAAAAGTCTGTGTTTACGGCATCCCAAAGGTCTTTTATCACCTGAGAGGCCCGAGCGTTGAGCTGTCCTGCCTGCACGTTTGAGGCCCGTAAATCGCCAAGGAGTTCTTCTAACCGTCGCAGTACTAAATACAACAGCTCTAACTTTTTATCTGCTCGCAAGATATCAATTTCTAGCGGCGACTGAGTTGTGTTTTTTAGCGGTCTTTGCAGCTTGGCGAACACACTTTCAAAAACAACATTTTGCACCTCGCTCGGACGAGCTTGCAGGCGAGCGTTTGTGGCTGCGATCGCCGCTGCTGCATTCGAAATTAAAGACTCCCTATCTAAATAGCGAGCAGCGGTCATATCGGCATAGTTGTTGCCGTATCCGCCCTGCTGAGCCATCCGAATCCAGTCTGTGCTGGTAGCGCTAGGTTGGCCAGAGGGTATGCCAGAGGGCGCACCAGAGCGAGCAGAGGAAGGTTGAGATTGGGTGCGATTTCTCCGGTCGCGGTCATTACGATCATTAAACTGTGGCGTTCGCCAAATAGAGGCAACTAGCCACCGGGCCGCTGTCAGCTCTCTTTTTTTTCCATCTAGAATCGTCCGATTCAGCCAGGAAGTCGTTTGGCGCTTAGACGCTTCTATCGCCATAATGTTACGGTCAATTTGCTGAAACCCAGACAGCCGCATACTGATTCGCATCGCGGTCAGGGGGCCAGGAATATCTTCTAGGCGAGACAAGGCTGAGCTATTTTTACGGCGACCGTTGGCAGCAGGCGGTGGGCTTTGGGGCAGCGGGTTTTGGGGCGGTGGGCTTTGAGACGGCGGCTGAACAAGGTTAGTCGTTTGGCCGGTAGATGGACGAGCGGATGGGTTGACCGGTGCGGAGGATTGCGATTGAGTCGTCGGTGGCTGAAGCGCTGGCTGACTCTGTGGGGGCTGAGACGGTGGGGTTTGAGACTGTGTGATTTGAGACGGTGGGGTTTGAGCTTCAGGAGACAAGAGCGGCTCAGACTGAGGCGTAGAAGATATTTTGGCGTCTAGGCTCTCTGATGATTGAGGTGCTGTTGTAGGGTCTATCGGCTTAGCAGACATAGGCGGCGGCGTATTGGGAGCCGCCTGTTGCTCAGCCGTCGGTGAAGCATAAGCTTTAGAAGCAGCCTGAACGATCAGTTGTGCCAGGAGCCGAACAGACATACTGCGAGTACCACAGCCGCTAGCACCCGCCCTTTCGGCAGCAGCTTCCAAAGCGGGTTCAGATTGAGCACTCAGCACTAGCACCGGCAGCATCGGAAACTCAGCTTTAATCTGTTGGCAAAGCTGTAGCCCCGGTCGATTGTCCAAACCGGTGGCACCCATTCCCAAATCGAGCAGCACCAGATCGAGCGGCGGGAGCGCGGGTAATGCTTCGCTCGGCCGATTGCGCTTATTTTTTTTCCAGTCTTTCTTCCAGCCTAGACGCGAGTTCTGACTCTTTTGTTTAGCGATCGCCGCCGCCGCTTGGTCCTGCTCATAAGCCTGAAAACGCGATCTAATTCCCTTAAGCGCTGCTTCAGCTTTCCCCGCTTCTGCAACAACTGCAAAATCGCCCTGCTGCTCTAGCCAAACCTTGAGGCCAAGGCGAAACCTGGGGTCTTCATCGACCAGCATTAATTGCAGGGGGCGATCGCGCATTGAGTTATGAGTGATGAATGATAAGTGACGAGTAGTACGGGATGAGGTTCATTCTATACTCGCAGGGCCACCCAGTAAGCTCAATCTCAACTCATCACTCATCACTACTCTGCAAGATCCTCTGCCCCGCTGTCGTAGCCATTATCACTATAGTCATCCGCTGCGTAAGACTCTTCAGCCGGGGCTTCTAGCGACCAAATATAGGCCCGCTCTCTGCCCCAAATCGCAATGCTGGCTCGCGCTTCTGAGTAGAGGGCGCGACCGGACGCAATTTGAGCGGCGGTGTCAATGGCAGCGCTCAGGCTACCGCTAGCAGCATAGCTCTCGGCACGAACCATAATCGGCGTGTCTTCAACGATTTCAACCTCTTCTGTCCAGCCCTTAATAGCTAGCAGCGCGTCGTCGTAAAGCGATCGCTCTTTTTTGATTTTTTGGGCTTGCGCGATCGCGTCTCTCAACTTACCCTGACCCGCTAACTGCTGAGCCTGACTGAAAATAGGCTGATCTTCGATGGTTTCAATTCGGTCTTCCCATTCGGCAATATAGGTTTGCCCTTCAATTCTGAGCGCTCGGCCTTGCTTGACCTTGCTGGCCTGGGCGATCGCCTTTTGCAAATTGCCCTTACCCCCGGCGCTCGCATATCGAATGGCCTGGGTCAAAATAGGGCGGTCTTCCTGCCGCTGAATTTCCTTTTGCCAGTGCGAAACCAGGGTTTGGGCCTGAACGCGCTGGGGCCGCTCTTGCGTAATGGTTTGGGCCTCGGCGATCGCCCATTCGTAAGTTTTGCGTTGGCCCATCTGAGCCAGGGTATTGGCATATTGCAGCTTGCGAATATCAGCTAGCTTCATCTGCCACTCGCTGAGGCTATCTTGAGCCTCTTGATAAAACGGGCTGGCAGGTGAAATCCGCTGCACGGCCTCAATTGCCTCAACTAGGCTGTATATCTGCATGTAGGAAGGAGCCGACTGGTTGACCTCAGCTTCGGCTAAGCGCTTAGCATGACCAAAGCTCAGTAAGTCTCGGGCCTCTGAGGTCAAAGCGATATCGGGCGGCACTAGCTGAACCACTTTCACCGCCGCCTCAATGTCTTCTTCTTCCCACTTTTGAAAGCTGTACTGCATCACCCGTTCGGCCCACTGGTCGAGGTCGGGTTTGGCTTCTGCCCAGGCAGTTGTTTCTAAGTCGATGTCGCGGGCGATCGCAAAGGCTTCTCCTAACTTCTCCAAATCGCCCGTTTTAGCCAAAGCTCTCGCCTTTTTTAGCTGGAGTCGGGCGGTTTGTTCGCGATCAATCTTCGTCCGTAGCTGACGGTGACGCTGGTTCACCCAATAGTCGGTATTGAGAATTTTCAGCGACTGCAAATCTCGCCGCGCCGCCACCCAGTCTTGAGCCTTAATCGCCTGTAGAATCTTGGCTTCAGTCTCTCGGCCTGTCGTCCACTCTTTGTCCCAAGTGGCGATCGCGCTCTTCACCTCCGGATAAACCGCCACCCGGCGCGGAATCCGATTAGCAATGGTCACCGCCCGCCGCATTTCTCCGCGCTGCACCATCTGCTCTAGCTCCGACAGCAGCGCCTTAGACCAGCGATCCATCAGTCGGTTGGCCTCTTCGTACTGCGGATGGCTAGACGGCCAGGGTGCCACCAGCTCAATCGCCTCAATCAGCGCCTGCGGCGACCCAGACTTGACGCTGGACTGAGCGCAGAGCAGCCGCTCACTGTCCGAAGCCGCCGCTGACAATTGCGTACAGTCTGGAAGCGGCGGATTCTGTGTCATCACCGACACCGCTCGCAGGCCCACACCCCCCGCCGACAGCAAGATAGCCAGCCAGATAAAAGGAATCAAAGACTCTGAAAGCTTGGCGCGAACGCGGCGGCCAATAGACGATCTAACTGAGCGTCCGATAGCAACTTTTTTGACAGGCGAAGAAGGCGGAGTAGAGGTCATCGAAGTAGAGCCTAGCAGCGATCGCTTTCAAAACGAATGGAAAAAAGTTCAGTTCAATCAAAATTACTTGATGAGTCAAGTTACCCTACAGTGCCCAAAATAAAATGCCCAAAATCATGAATACTCACTAGGCAAATCAAAGAACCTTTATAGAAATTTTGCTGCCATTGTAGAAGCTATTGCCCCCAATTAGCATTATTTTCTACAACCTTCGACGCTGCGTAAACGCGATCGCCCACAGCACCCAAACGCCAACCAAGGGAAGAAATTGTCCACAAGAGCATTGACAAAGCTCCACAAAGGCAAACTACCCATCTGCAAACCGCTCCTTTACGAGCGCAAACAAGGCTCGCATCCCCATCGCATCGCCCCCTTCAGGCCGCCCCGGTCTGCTACGCAGATTGAAGGCCATCAAGTCGATATGAATCCAGGGCGTTTGCCCCGCCGTAAACGCCTGCAAAAATAGCGCCGCCGTAATCGCCCCACCATAAGGCGCATTCGAAATATTGTGAATATCGGCGATTTTACTCTCAAGCATGTCGCGATAAGGCTCGTGCAGCGGCAGTCGCCACAGCGGATCGTCCTGCTGCTCTCCGCAGTCGATCAGGGCTTGAGCCATTTCGTCGTCGTTGCAAAACAGCGCAGCTATCTCAGCGCCAACCGCCACTCTAGCCGCCCCGGTCAGCGTGGCACAGTCTATGAGTAAATCAGGCTGCTCGCTGCTAGCCTCCGTCAGCGCATCGGCGAGCACCAGCCGCCCTTCCGCATCGGTATTGCCAATTTCCACCGTAATCCCTTGGCGCGACATCAGCACATCAGAAGGCCGAGTTGCGATCGCCGAAATGCTATTTTCCACCGCCGGAATCAGCACTCTTAGACGCACTGGCAAGTTCAACTGCATGATCATCTGCGCCAGTCCTAATACCTGCGCCGCCCCGCCCATATCTTTCTTCATCAGCTTCATGCCACCCGACGACTTCATATTCAGCCCGCCGGTGTCGAAGCAGACGCCCTTGCCTACCAGCGTTACTTTGGGCGCATCAGGCTTCCCCCAGCGAATATCCACCAGTCGAGGGGCCTGAGCATTGTCATGTCCGTTGGCTCTACCCACTCCGTAAATCATCGGGTAGTTAGCGTCAGCCAAGGCATCACTAGCCGTAATGCTGCACGTCGCGTTAAATCTTTCGGCCACTTTTTGCGCCTCAGCCGCTAAAGCCTCCGGATGCATATCTAAAGCAGGCGTGTTAATCAGGTCGCGCACTAAGTAGGTCGATTCCGCCGCCGCTGTAATGTAGTGCTGATCGACATTATCGGGAAAGTCCAGCTCGGGTAACGCGTTAGCATCGGTGCGCTTATAGCGAGTAAAGCGATACTGTCCTAAAGTCCAACCCAAGCAAAGCTTAGTCGCCTCTGCTGCGGAAAAAGAATCTGCCAAGGTATATTTTTGAGCGGGCAGGCTTTGGGCTAAAGCGCCCAGCGTCCAAGTGTTGAAAGTAGAGGGCTTGCCCACTAGAACGCAAGCTAGCTCAGCGTCGGTAGAAGGTAGCAGGCAATAGCTGTCGGGTTGCCCGGTAAAACCAGACATCTCCAGCCAAACCGCATAGTTTGCATAGTCATTTTTGACCTGTTGAGGCGTGACAAAATAAAGCGGTATAGAAGGGGGCAAGGGCTTGACTCCGAGAAGACACTTAGGGATGTCAGATTATGGTAAACCCTGAAGCGGCCCCAGTATGTTTGTGCTTGTAATTGCCTTTGGTCGGATAAGAAATTGTTTAAGCAGGTAGGCACAAACTTAAGATCGGGTTCCGAAACGTCAACATAGCCTTTTTAGAGTCCTTTCAATGATGAAGATAGTCATGGCTGCAAAGCGCGAAGACGGATCGTACAAATGAAACAGGAAACAGAAATCGAATTACGTTCTCGGATATCGGCAACCGCTCAGCTTCACCGTTATCTCAGCCCAAGCTGCACCCGAACGGCTAGTTCTACCGCAGCTATTTCTTCAGGTGTTAGTTCTCCTGCCTTCTTCCTCATCCGTTTTTTAGAGACAGTTGTTAGTTGATCGGCCATAGCTTTGCTAGGACGTCCTTGCAAGGTCACTAATGCTTCACTCGGATATATTCGAGATGTATTGCTCGTTAGTGGCACGACCTGAACTCGGTTGAGATTACGGTTTGCGGCATTATTGCTGACTATAACCGCAGGCCGCTCTTTTTTAATCTCGCCACCAACTGACGGGTCAAAGTTAATCCACCACACTTCACCTCGATTCATTCTTCGTAATCCCCAACTAAAGCTTCAGTCCAGACTAATGCTTCTGCTTCACGCTCTCGATCCTCGGCCATCAGCTTATAGGCGGCGTCTAGTTCGTCCTTGATGACGTGGGGACGTACCAAAGTTTCAATAAATTGACTAATGCTCCCCTTTCCAACAACTTCGTAAAGACCCTTATATACTTGTTCGTCGATACTGATGGTTAACTTCTTATGCATAGATTATTTTTCCGTACACGTATACGTATACTTTAGTGTATAGCTTTTTCCCTTAGGATCGAGGATTAAATAGTTGAGCCAATTTGAGGAGGATTAGCCAAGGCAGTATAATTCCATTTTGGCAAAACGTCGTCAAACACAATCCGAATGCTGGCTTTGAGTTCATCGGTGGCTTTCTTACCGGTTTCATAGACTTGGCCAAGGACGGTCGTAAAAACGCTCAATCCGGTTGCCGTGGTTGCTGTTGCCATCAAGTCTTTGACGGTATCAAT
>QBMC01000016.1 GCA_003242035.1 Nodosilinea foveolarum
GGCTAATGCTCAAGCGGCTTGCAGCCTCTCTCTGAGATGTCAAACAGGCTCTATAGAGATAGCGCGTCGATAAGCTCTCTCGGTTTGGATTCGTATGAGGGTGCGAAATGCAACAATCTTCCATTCCAGGTGTGATGTGATGCGAGACCGTTTTCTGAGCAGGATTTAGGATAGTTTGCCAAAGGAAGGTGGGTGCGATCGCATCAAAATCCGGCGCATACCCACCCCAACTCGTCAAAAAGCCACCTTCCGTAGCAGGCCACCCAGAGCTATAAACCACCACGCAGCCGTCTTCTCGCTCATACGCACAGGCTTGATGAATCGAAAACCACTGCGCCGTCTCCAACACTAAAGGCGACTCATCCGACTTCTCACCATCAGGCCGAGGAATCAGATGCACCTTAGTCGGCTTAGCTATTAGCTTTAGACAATCAGCCGGTGATTTTATCCCCAACAAAAAGGGCGTAACGTCGAAGCGCAGGGCATTCTCAAAAAATACATAGTAGTTTTGAGTTAACGCAAAATCGTGAGGATTCACCGCTGCACCCGGCATTTTGTACCCGCACTGACTCACCAGATTCCAACGGTTGTCGTACTCGCACAGCTCAATTAAAAGCGTATTTGGCTTACTCACACTCGCCTGCATTCCCCATGTCCAACTCACTAAGCGGTCGCGCAACCCATCCACATGAGGGTGAGCCGTCATCGCCTGCTGACCTTGACTGCGCCGCTTTAGCCCATCAAAACGAGAAGTCGGCAAAGGAGACTCACTCAAATTTCCGTCTAAGTCCTCCATTCCCAAAGTCTCCAAAGTCTGCGGATCTATCCGATAGGGAAACCCGGCCTCATAAAGCGCTAGCAATTTGCCACCCCAGGGAACAACATGCGTATTCGCCGGATTCTTGAGATAAAGCTCCAATAAACTCGCCAGTGGCCCGCCTGCTTTCGCATTGCCAAACGTCGTCCGAAACTGAAAGCCATCTGCCGCCGCTTCCTGCTCGTGCTCAGCCGTTCTAACAAACCGAGAGCTGAAGTAGGCTTTGCCAGTGGGCGCGTTGGCAGAGCCTTCCCGTGGGGAAATCGCAATCTTCGCCAAATACCCATCTCCATCCAAATAATGCGCCACCCGCTGCTGTCCGCGCTCAAACCGTCCCGGCCCATTGCGAAATAAAGTCGATCCCTTAAGCCCGTCAGGAATCTCCCCTTCAATCTCAGTAATTTCGTAATCAAACTCTTGCAGTTGAGAGCGAAACGCCCCGGCCCAGGCGGTTTTTTGAGCCTGCTTAAAGGTTGCGCCTTCATCGCATTTACCCCAGGCCACGCTGTCAGGAGATCTCGGCTGTCTTTGGGAAGAAGTATCAGAAGAAACAGTCATAGCAAAGAAAGATTAGAATTGACAGCTAATGATTTAGCATAGCGAAGAAACCCTCTTATCAGGTGGCAGGCCATGTCAGACTCAAAATCTAGCAAACAGATAAAAGTTGTCTCGACAGGACTTATATCCGGTGCTGTCGTTCTTCAAATATGGCAGCTCATTTTCCCACTACCTCTGATCCTACAGTCCATCGCCTCCTTCACGCTAATAGTGCTCATGATTCACGCAGTCGAAGGCATCATCGCGGCGTTCTTCATCGGCTTTTACAGAACACGCATGGGAGATACGCCGGTCTCTCAAACCAGCTCTCTGTTAATTGATCATCTTCCAGAAAGTACGCCGCTAGCGATTATCAAAGCCGGTTTGTACACATTTTTTGTTGGAACTATGGGGCTTTCAGAGATTGTCAAGGCGACTAAAAAGAATTCAGAGCAAACCTTTTAGTCGTCTGGCACAGCCGATGAGAGAAAGATTAGTCTTTTTCCGAGCCTTGGTCAGCGCGAATTATCTCTTGCAATACCGCTGCAATTCTTTTATTTGCCCCATCGGTAAAGTGTCCATGGCGATTTGCTCAGGCGTCAGGCATTACCCAGCACCATCCCCGCCCGAGCCGGAATCTCTAACATGGCCGTGCGATCGCCCAACCAATCCACGCTGCCCTCACCATACAAAACGGTGCCGCTCTCCATCGCCATATCAGCCAGCCGCACCTGAATCGCCTGCTCGCCTGCATTCACCGCCACAATCACCATCTCCGTATCCAGCGTTCTAGCAAACACATAGCAATTTCCTTCAGCCGCCAACGTTTGATACTTACCCGTCCGCAAAGCAGGCTGAGCATGTCGCAGCGCGATCAAAGCCTTATGCATCTCCAGCAAATCTCGATTCCAGTCCGGCTCATCCGGAAACGTCCGCCGACAGTCCGGGTCTAGCTTTCCAGGTAATCCCACCTCATCGCCATAGTAAAGACTTGGCGCACCTGGAAACGTCATCAGCAACAGCGTCGCCAGCGCCATACTAGTCATATCCTCGCCCACCACGCTCAGCACCCGCGCAATATCATGGCTAGAAAGCAAATTGAGCTGAGTCTGCTGGATTTCCCACGGATAGAGCTTTAGCAGCGCGTCAATTTTTTCAGCATAGCCCTTTGCATCCAAAGCCGGATAAGGATGATAGCCCACGCTCTCGACTAGCGGCATCACCACATGTTCTTTTGCGGTAAAGGCGATCGCTGGCCCCGTAAACAAATAATTCATCACCCCATCAAACT
The DNA here is from genome assembly GCA_003242035.1 of Nodosilinea foveolarum. Lineage (GTDB taxonomy): Bacteria > Cyanobacteriota > Cyanobacteriia > Phormidesmidales > Phormidesmidaceae > Phormidesmis > Phormidesmis foveolarum. The sequence continues at coordinate 2,646 of QBMC01000016.1, forward strand.
GCTTACCATCTAGCCACTGACTAGCATCGTCCCAAACTTCGCCCACAATATAAGCTTCTGGATTGACGGCTTTAACGCGATCGCGAAACTCCTCCCAAAAACCATCCACCGTAATCTCAAACGGCACATCCAGCCGCCAGCCATCCACGCCCTGCTCAATCCAATACTCGCCTACCCGCATAATCAGCTCTCTCGCCTGCGGGTTGTTGTGGTTAAACTCCGGCAGCGCCCGATTGTTCCACCATCCCTTGTAGTTTGCAGGCTTGTCCCCATCGTAGGCAGACAGCGGCCAGCCTTCGATTTGGAACCAGTCTAGCCAGGGAGAGTTTGGCCCATTCTCTAAAATATCGTTGAAATAGTGAAAGCCACGGCTCGCATGATTAAACACGCCATCTAGAACAACTTTTATATTGCGATCGTGCGCTGCCTCTAAAAGATCGAAGAAAGCCGCATCGCCCCCCAGCAGCGGATCGACCTCATAATAATCGTGAGTGTGATAGCGGTGGTTACTCGCCGAGCGGAAAATCGGCGTAAAGTAAACGGCATTCACGCCCAGCGACTGAATGTAATCTAGCCGCTCCATCACTCCCCACAAATCACCGCCCTTGTAGCCTTCCAGCGTTGGCGGACTGTCCCAAGGCTCTAGCGGCACCTGCATTTCGGGCGGCAGGTCTAGGCGAGTCGTCCGCGCAAAGCGATCTGGAAAAATCTGGTAGAAAACAGCGTGCTTCACCCAGTCAGGCGTCTGAATAGTCATAAGAACAGTCGGTGAGAGAGCATTGCAGAAAAAATAAAAATAGAGATTCTATCTGTCTAAAATAAATTTGTTGAAGATTGACTTACTGAAAACTCAGTTAATTAAAAATTGGTCTATTGCTTTTGAGTAGTTGATAAATCTATGTTTGAACAAAGCTATGAGAAACTAACCAATCGCGAATATCTGAATTGACCTGATCTGGAATCTCCCACGGAAACAGGTGAGCCGTATCGGGATAGCAGTGAGCCTCACAATGGGGCAAAGCCCGAGCGGTTTCTAGACTAGACTCTGCGGTGATATGGCGATCGCACTCCCCACACAGCATCAAACTCGGAATCTTCAGCGCTCTCACATCCGGCACCCGGTTATAGCCCGCCCGAACCGCCGTAAATAAAGCCGACTCCGCGTAACTGCTCGTGCGCAAATACGCCGGTGCGCCCCGCCGCGCCAAATACCGATAGGCCGCTGGCGTATGCTGACGAATCAGATGGCGAAAAAGGGACTGTTTCCCGAGAGCGATCGCTGGCCCAAACGCAGGCAACACCCAGTTCATCGCCCCTGCCACCCCCGTCAGCACATTATCCTTTAGCGTAATCGGCGGATGAGACCCCACAGGCCGAGCCGCCGTTCCCACCAGCATCAAACCGCGCACAACTTCAGGCCGTCTTAAGGCCATTTCCATCGCCAAAATCCCACCCAAAGACCAGCCCAGCACCAGACAATTTTCAATCTGATACTGAGCCAGCAGCTCATCCAAATCATCCAAATGGCTCGTCATCGAAAACGGATAAGACGTTCGGCTACGTCCATAGCCCCGCAAGTCCGGCGCATAGGTTCTAAACCCCATCGCCGCCAGCGGCCCCGTAAACACATCCATCGCCTCACCGCTCCCCGGATGTCCGTGTAAACACAGCACCGCCAAAGAATTAGACAATCCCTCAGACGGCCCATCAACCTGAGTAAACAGCCGCATTAGCTAGTCGCTTCAGCCTTCTTACTGTTGTCAATCGTGCCATCGCCATTCACATCCGCAGGCTCAAAAGCCAGCGCCGCTCCGTTCATGCAATAGCGCTTACCCGTTGGCTTTGGCCCATCGTTAAACACATGGCCTAAATGCGCACCGCACACCGCACACACCGTCTCCGTACGAACCATAAAGTGGCTAAAGTCCCGCTTGTCCTTCACATTCTCAGATTTACTAGGCGCATAAAAGCTCGGCCAGCCCGTCCCCGACTCAAACTTAGTCTCAGACGTAAATAGCTCAGAGCCACAGCATACGCAGTTGTATACGCCCTCAGTTTTATTCTTATTCAGCTCGCTTGTAAAAGCCCGCTCAGTACCCGCCTTGCGAGTCACCTGAAACGCCTCATCGCTTAGCTGCTCTTTCCATTGCGCTTCCGTCTTCTCAACCTTATTAACCATCTAAAAATTAGCTCCTTGTCACTATCTCCAAAGATCGTAGCGTATTCACGCCGAACCTACTATCTGTCTAAGGCTTTACTCGAGTTCATTCACCCGGTGACTTTGTACAACACCACAGAAAGCACCCTCATCAACGACAACATCAACTGGTTGTTCTACGTTGTGGCCTACCTATCCGTCAGGATATGGCCGCGCCAACCCGCACAGATTAAGGTTAAGGCTGCTGAACCCACTACATCTGCTTTGCTTCCCAGTACCGCCGCTGATAGCTCTTACTGATGCGAGCGCCTGCCGCTGAGAGAAAAAAGGCGATCGCCGGAGCCACCACCGGCACCCATCCCCCCAACGCAAAACAAACTAAACTCACTGCCGCCACCGTCATCAGACCGCCCACCCCAAACGCAATCAAAATCAACCCCCGCTGCGTCAGAACCATCAGCCCACTGCCCGCCCCCGTTAGCACCACAATCCAGCCCATTTCCGCCCAGTCGGGCCAATCCCAGGGCAAAGTCTCACCGTCCAACACAGCCGATAGAATTTGACTCACGACCTGCGCATGTAGCACAACTCCCGGCGTCTGCGTAGTATCGCCCCGATTAAACGGGGTCGAAAATAAGTCTCGACTACTCCGATTAACTGAGCCAATTAAAACAATCTTGTCCCTAATCAGTGCCGGATCGAAGTTGTTGTTTAGCACCTGTGAAAAGCTAACTCGCGCCGTCAGGTGTTTTAGCGAGCGGTAGCGCATAAATATTTGATACCCGCCGTCATCCAAGTTTTGATAGGCCCCAAAAGAACCAGACAGCGGCTCGAAGCGGGTGTTTCCCAAGGTCAAAATCACATCGTCCGCAGACTCAATGCCTTCGTACTGCTCCAAATAGCCCATGGACAGCTTGGTGCCCAAAGAATAAACCGCCGCCTCGATCGGATCGCTAGTCGGCTCATTCTGGGTCTTTTCAGCTAAACGCCTCGGGCTAATGTCTTGCAAAATCGCCGTATCTACAGACTGCGCTAGCAGAGCGCGGCGCACCCGCATATCCGAGTCTGTCACGATATTGCTAAAGCTAATCTGACTAAAGTCAACGTTAGGTGGGGGCGGAATCAGATTATCTTCACCTGGATCGCTTAGCTTAGTCACCGTTACTACGTTGGGCGATCGCAAACTTTTTGCAAGCTGGTCGGTGCCGGGTCCCTGAGGCAAATCGCGGAGCAAATCTAACCCAATACTCGCGGGTCGATGCTGCTGAATTTTCTCGATCACCTGCGCAACTGACGCATCAGAAGGCGTTGCCTGACCGAGCGATCGCACATCTTTTTCCGTAATCTCCACCACCAGCAAACGCGGATCGACCGCCGCCTTAGCGCGCGATCCCACCCAGGCGTCATACACCACCAGTTCTGCTGGCACAAACAACCCTACCTGCCGAAATCCCAGCACCAGCACACTCGTCAGCAGCGTAGAAAGGGCCACTGTTATCCTCTTGGCTCGTCGTCCCATTCGCCAACGCATGATAGAAGATCGACCCTCAGCCGTCAACCGTCCTTGCGGTGTCAACGTTTCCAAATAGGTATGTGCCGCTGCCGCTTCTGCTGGCAGATCCTCCAGTCGAGCCAAATCTTTCTGCACAGCTTGTACGCTGTCGTAGCGCTGATAGATATAGTGGCGCGTCATCTTATTGAGCAAAACGACCAGCCCCGGACTGGCCTCTGCGCAGTCCTCCCAGCAAGCCTCCAGTCGATTTGGATCTTCTGGCAAATCCACCGGGGACTTACCCGTTAGCGCCTGAATCACGGTCATGCCGAGCGCAAAAATATCGCTGCTGTAGCGCGGCTTTCCCGACAGTTGCTCGCTTGGCGTATAGCCTTGCGTCCCAATCCCAATCGTCAGCGCCGTCTGCTCGCCGGTAATAATTCGCGTTCGAATTTCCTTCACCGCGCCAAAATCAATCAGCACAATTTCGCCCGTCTCTCGACGGCGAATTAGGTTGTCTGGCTTCAGGTCTCGGTGGATGACGTGGTTCTCGTGAATGAAATGGAGGACAGGCAAAACGCTTTCTAGCAGCGCGATCGCCCCCCCCTCATCAAACTGTCCAACCTGCGCAATCTCATCTTCTAAAGAAAGGCCATCAATAAACTCTTGAACTAGATAAAACTCACTATCTTCCTCAAAAGAATCTAGCAATCGCGGAATCTGCGAATGCGACCCCAACCGTCTTAGCGTCTTCACTTCCGTCTCAAACAGCCGCCGCGCCACCGACAAAAAGCTCTGATCCTGGCTAGCTGGCTTTAGCTGCTTCACCACACAGTAGACTATCGAGTCAGACGCATTCCCGGAAACCCCAAACGTATCTACCGCCAAATACGTCTGACCAAATCCACCGGCTCCCAATATTTGCGTTAACTCGTAGCGCCCCGCGAGCTTTTGTCCCAGCATATTTTCCCGTGTCACCCTGGCCACATATTACCCAAATGCAGCCAGCGCTAGGGACAGACGGTGATAATTCAGCCCGTCTCCAGTCGTCGCCCTAGATTGCAGGCGATCGCTAATACCGAATGTGCAGCGTCACCTGAGCATTAATTGACTGCTCCTGCCCCACAATCGGCGTTGATACATCCATCAGCTTCGCGCTGGATAGGGCAGATCGCTCAACGGGTTGCGGCGGCGGCGCACTTACCGAGCCAATCGTCACATTCGCAATAGATTTACGAGACAGCCCCAAAGCCGACAGCACCGTACTACCCTGCTCTTCAGCATCGGCCACCGCTGCGGTTAAAGCCCGCTGACGCGCTGCCGATATCGCCGCATCATCTGCGGTGAAACTAATGCCGTCAATCACAGTTGCGCCCGCTTTCACAGCGCCATCAATTACTTCCCCCGCCACCTCGTTCGCAGATCTAAAGCTCACCGTATTAGACGCCTCATAGCCTCTTAGCACCTGCTTATCGTCTACATAATCGTAGCGAGGGTTCAGAGAAATACCGGTCGTTTGCAGCTTCTCTACATTCTGCGATCGCAGCCATTTCACCACCGCACTCGACCGATTAGCCGCCTCCTGCTGCGCCGCTTCTGCCGTATCAGCTTCCACTCGCACCCCCAGTCTCACCTCAGCTAGCGTCGTCGGAATCATCTCAATCCCTTCGCCGGTCACGCTCAAAGTGTTCTCTGGCTGCATATAAGCAGACTGAGATTGAGCCGCTGCTGCCGGTAATAAATAGACCGCCGCAACTGGCGCGATCGCCAACGCCGCCAACGCAAAACCACTGCCAAACCAACCTAATCGCATAGTCATCCTCACGCCTCTTCTGTAAAACAGTTGCAATACCGCCCAACCAATATCGAGACGGCTTTTTATAGACTACGCAAGGATGAAAGAGAAAAAGGTCTAGTTTCAGTTTTAGTAACGAAATGCCACCTTTAAAATTACAGCTCAACGATCCCTACTACCGGTGCTTAGCACGTTGAACGCGTCGGGCGATCGCCAGTCCCACAAAGTAGCCCACAAAACTAGCCACCAGCCCCACCACCAAAGAACCCACCATCAGCGAACCCACGACGGAAAGTCCCATCGACGTTAGCGCGTCCCAACTCCAGCTTGACGAAGAAATCGGCAGATCCGTCGTCACCGGCTGTCGCAGCAGCCAGCGCCCCACGTGAAAATTTAGAAGAAATAAAGGGCCATAGGTGAGCGGATTGCTAATCCAGGTGCTAGCTGCTGCGATCGCCTTATTGCCTCGAACCATCACCGCGATCGCCACGCCAATAATAATTTGTAGCCCCATTAAAGGAAAAGAACCCGCAAATATGCCCGCCGCCACTCCTCTAGCGATCGCCTCTGGGCTGCTGCTCATGCGCAAAAAGCGAACGTAAAAATATCGGGAAAGTCGCTGCCAGTAAAGCGCGTCTAGCCTTTTGAGCAGACCGTTGTTAGGTAGCGATCGCCGCCGAGCCAGCGTCTTTTTCACCCGGCTAGAAATCGTTTGCCTAGATTCATCTTGGTTAGACAGCGTTCGACTAGAAGACGTTTGAACAGGGGAAGCATCGTCTTTATCGGTAGAATCAGTCGCGCGCGCGCTACGATCCAAAGCAGCCCCCATAAACGTCTACACCCCTATCCTATAGCAATATTCAACAACCCCGGTCATCGCCTAAAGCCGCTTAGCTGAAAACTCACTCGCCCCCTCAAACCTACCTTGAGCGTCCCTCTTAATATTCACCAAGCTGAAACCATCGCCGCGATCGCCACCGCCATCGTGCCCCAGCAGGGTAGCGTCGGCATCGTCAGACTCTCCGGCATCAGCGCGATCGCGATCGCGCAGCAAATCTTCCATGCCCCCGGCCAGCAGCGCTGGGAAAGCCACCGCATTCTCTACGGCCACATTCAATCGCCTACTTGCCCTCAGCCCATTGACGAAGCGCTGCTGCTATTAATGAAATCGCCCCGCTCTTATACCCGCGAAGACGTGGTTGAGTTTCACTGTCACGGCGGCATTATGGCCGTTCAGCAGGTGCTTCAGCTCTGCCTTCAGCAGGGCGCAAAACTCGCTCAGCCCGGTGAATTTACCCTCCGCGCCTTCCTCAATGGAAGATTGGATCTAACTCAAGCAGAAGGCGTTGCCGATTTAGTAGGTGCTCAGTCTCCTCAAGCTGCACAAACGGCGCTGATGGGCATTCGCGGCAAGCTCGCAGGCGTTATCCGCCAAGTTCGCAGCCAGTGCCTAGACGTGCTTGCCGAAGTAGAGGCTCGCGTGGATTTTGAAGACGACTTGCCGCCGCTAGATGAAAATGAGGTGCGATCGCAATTAACTAACATCCACCAACAAATTGCCCAAATCCTAGCCACCGCACAGCAAGGCGAACTGCTGCGCTCCGGCCTCAAAGTTGCCATCATCGGCCAGCCCAACGTCGGCAAGTCTAGCCTGCTAAACGCCTGGAGCCGCAGCGATAGAGCCATTGTCACCAACTTACCAGGTACGACTCGCGATGTCGTCGAATCTCAGCTCATTGTGGGCGGCATTCCAGTTCAGGTGCTGGACACCGCAGGGATTCGCGAGTCAGTGGATGAGGTGGAGAAAATGGGCATCGCCCGATCTCAATCGGCTGCACAGTCTGCCGATTTGGTCTTACTAACGTTGGACGCGACGCTCGGTTGGGGAGAAGCCGAACAAGTTCTCTACGAGAAAATAAACAACAAACCTCATATTCTAGTTGTCAATAAAATAGATCTCAAAGACTCGCCCGCACTAGAGCTGCCAACGGCTGCAACAGTCTATACCTCAGCGGCCAAGTCGCAGGGAATTGAAGCCTTAGAACAGGCGATACTCAAGGCGGTTCAGACGAAGGATTTGGCGGCGGCGGATACAGATATTGCGATTAATCAGCGGCAGGCAGCGGCGTTGGTGAGGGCAGAAGGGGCGATCGCGCAAGTACAAGCGACCATTACCGAACAGCTACCGCTAGACTTTTGGACAATAGACCTGAGAGCCGCCATTCAAGCATTAGGAGAAGTCACCGGCGAAGAAATAACAGAATCTATGCTCGATGAAATCTTCAGCCGCTTCTGCATTGGCAAGTAGCAGAGGGCCAAGCTCAGCCGAGATTAGCTAAAGTTAAAAGTACTTAACTGCTATCTCTACTTCCAAATTTTCCTCATTAAACTCAAACCGGGTCTTTTCAAAACTAGGCGTTCCGGTAATAATACGCGGATCGTTAGAGAAGCCAATGCCCTCTTTGGGAATACCCAACATCCCTGTATTCAGCTCGCCATCTTTATTCTCATCGTGCAGCACGCTCACCGCATAGCTCCCGTAAGGCACCTCAAAGCTAACGGCCATCGGCAGCTCAGAAATGGCAAAACAGTTGTTACAAACGGCCTGCGTATCATCTTCAGGAAACCCAACTTTGCTTTCAAACAAAGCCACACAAACCTCTCCCTTTTGATTGCGCAAATTGCTGAGAACTAACGTTAGATTGGCCACTAAGTTTTACCCGTATGTTTGAGAAGTGTCTGAAGAATCGCCGAAGGCAGGAGTCTAACATTCGCCAGATGGAAATCGTTTCTAGCGCAGGAGAGAAGTTCTCGCTATCTAAACCCGTAGACCTAGATACCAATGTCTGTGCGAAAATGAAAGACACCCTGCTCTCAGAACTCTCTTATGCTGCGCGTTAACGACGTAAAACTCCCCTTAGACCACACCGAAGCAGACCTTCGGAGCGCCATTTTACAAAGGCTCAAAATCTCTGCGACAGACCTCAAAAACTATACTGTTTTCAAGCGCAGCTACGATGCTAGAAAGCGCGACAACATTTCACTGGTCTATGCCGTTGATGTAGACACCCCCAAGCAAAAACAGATTCTTAAAACCACCCAAAAGAGTCAGCGCATCATCCCCACGCCCGACATGACCTATCGGCCCGTCGCGCAGGCCCCTAATCCGCTAAAGACTCGACCCATCGTGATTGGGGTTGGCCCTTGCGGCATGTTTAGTGCGCTCCTGCTCGCTCAGATGGGCTTTAGGCCGATTGTTTTAGAACGAGGCAAGGCGGTTCATGAGCGATCGCAAGACACTTTCGGCTTTTGGAGCAAGCGCAAATTCAACCCCGAATCCAACGCGCAGTTTGGCGAAGGCGGCGCAGGCACTTTCTCCGACGGCAAACTCTACAGCCGCATCAAAGACAACGACCACCACGGCCGCAAAGTCCTCACCGAGCTAGTCGCCGCCGGAGCTGTCCCAGAAATTTTATACATCAGCAAGCCCCACATCGGCACCTATCGCCTGGTAAAAATTGTTGAAAACATTCGCCACAAAGTAATTGAGCTAGGCGGAGAAATTCGCTTTCAAAGTCGAGTAGAGCGCCTTGAAATAGAGGGCGACAAGAACAACCGAAAAGTTCGAGGGGTTACTTTAGAGAGCGGTGAGTTTATTGAGAGCGATCGCGTCATTCTAGCCGTCGGTCACAGCGCTAGAGACACCTTTGAAATGCTCTTAGAACAGGGCGTTTACATCGAGCCAAAACCCTTTTCCGTCGGCTTTCGCATCGAGCACCCCCAGCCGCTGATCAACGAGCGCCGCTTCGGTAAAAATTCTAATCATCCCGTCTTAGGCGCTGCCGACTACAAGCTAGTCCATCACTGCGAAAAGGGCATTGCCAAAGGTCGCAGCGTTTACAGCTTTTGCATGTGCCCCGGCGGAAAAGTGGTCGCCGCCACCTCAGAAACAGGCCGAGTGGTCACCAATGGCATGAGCCAATACGAACGCAGTGGTAAAAATGCCAACAGCGGCATCGTCGTTGGCATCACACCAGCAGACTATCCAGGCAGTCCACTAGCAGGCATTCCCTTTCAGCGTCAGCTAGAAGAAAAAGCCTACGAGCTAGGCGGCAAAACTTACGAAGCCCCTGGGCAGCTTGTAGGAGACTTTCTCGCGGGACGCCCCTCTACCAAACTAGGAACGGTGGAGCCTTCCTATAAACCGGGCGTTCATCTGTGCGATTTGGCAGAGAGTTTGCCGGATTATGCGATCGCTGCCATCCGCGAAGCCATCCCCGCCTTCGATCAAAAAATTCCCGGCTTTGCCATGCCCGACGCCGTGCTCACAGGCGTAGAAACCAGAACCTCATCGCCCATCCGCATCAAACGCAACGAGCAGTACCAAAGCCTGAACACGCAAGGGCTTTATCCCGCTGGGGAAGGCGCTGGCTACGCGGGTGGCATTCTTTCCGCCGCTGTAGACGGCATCAAAGTCGCCGAAGCCGTTGCCCTCAGCATGGTTGCCACAAAATCATAATGTGGGTAAGTGACAACCTTACAATCTGTCAAAAGCTTTAAAAAGAAAAAGGAGAGTCCCCAATTACCTTGGTGAACTCTCCCTACCATCAGGGTGCATCTACATATTCACAGTATGGCACGATAGGGATGAGGGGTACAACCCCTTATTGTCCGTATTCTAGAAATCAATAAAATTAAGACTGTCGGAACCGCTAGAGCGCAAAGGGTAGCAAAGTCCTTTAAAAAGAAAAAAGGAGAGTCCTCTAATTACTTAGGTGAACTCTCCCTACCATCAGGGTGCATCTACATGGCCACAGTATGGCATGTTAGGGGTGAGGGGTGTAACCCCCTCTTGTTCGTATTCTAGAATTTTAGCGTCTGTATTCTAGAATTTCGCCATACGACGCCAATTTTGATAGCCTCAGCGAAAATCAGCCCTAGAGCCTACCGCATTAAGCCCTAATCTCCTTAGAAAATTACCCATTCAGCTTTTTTCCTAACAGTTGATTTGTCAGTTTAGGATCGGCTCGTCCCCCCGTTCGCTTCATCACCTGCCCGACAAAAAAGCCTTTCAGCTTCGTCTTACCGGCTCTGAACTTAGCTAGCTCATCCGGGTTTGCGGCTAGCACTTCATCAATCATGGACTCAATCTCTGCCGGGTCAGAAATCTGGCTTAATCCTTGGCTCTCCACGATTTTCTTTGGCGATCCACCCTGATCTAGCAGCTCTGGCAACATGTCTTTGCCGATTTTGTTGCTAATCGTACCGTCCTCAATCAGCTTCACCATTTCAGCTAGTGCCTCTGGCGTCAGCTTTAGCTCGTCGATACTCACCTTTTCAGCGTTTACGTAAGCCGCAATATCGCTCATGATCCAGTTGGCCACTAGCTTGGTTGAAGCGCCCGAGGCGATCGCTCCTTCAAAATATTCCGCCGTCGCCCGGTCATCTGTCAGCACCGCCGCATCATACGCCGAAAGGCCCAAGTCTTCCTCATACCGATGCCGCTTCGCCGCAGGCAACTCCGGCAGCGCCTCTCTCCATGCCTTAAGCTGATCTGCCGTCACCTCAATCGGCGGCAAATCTGGCTCCGGAAAATAGCGATAGTCGCTAGCGCCTTCCTTCATGCGCATACTCTTCGTCCGCTGCGCCCCTTCTTCCCACAGCCGAGTCTCCTGGTAGATTGGCTCGCCTGCTTCTACCGCTGCAATTTGCCGTTCAATCTCGTAGTCGATGGCTTTGGCGATCGCGCTAAATGAGTTCATATTCTTAATCTCGACCTTGATGCCAAATTCCTCTTGGCCCACCGGTCGCACCGAGATATTCACGTCACAGCGCAGCGATCCTTCCTGCATGTTGCCATCGCCCACACCGAGGTAGCGAATAATCCGCCGAATCTCCTCCGCATAAGCCGCTGCCTCTTCCCCAGAGCGAATATCCGGCTCCGACACAATCTCCACTAGCGGCACCCCCGCCCGGTTGTAGTCCACCAGCGAATAAGTTGAGCCATCAAGACTTGCCGCCCCCGCGTGAACCAGCTTCCCGGCATCTTCTTCCATATGCAGCCGGGTCACCCCAATGCGCTTACGCACCGGCTCCCCATCTTTCACAATCTCAATTTCCAGCCAGCCATGCTCCGCAATCGGCAAATCGAACTGCGAGATCTGATAGTTCTTCGGCAAGTCGGGATAAAAATACTGCTTGCGATCAAACTTGCTATAGGGCGCAATCTGACAGTTCAAAGCCAGCCCCGCCTTCACCGCATACTCCAACACCTTTTCATTCAGCACGGGCAGCACCCCAGGCAGGCCCATCGTCACCGGGTCTACGTGCGTATTTGGCTTAGCGCCAAACGCCGCTGAGCTAGTAGAGAAAATTTTTGTCTCTGTGCTGAGCTGGCAGTGAGTTTCCAAACCGATTACAGCTTCGTACTTAGTCTTACTTTGGGTTTTAGTCGGCGTGGCAGCAGTCATAGGTGCTTCGAGGGTTAAGGCCAGGGGATATTCTATATAATAGACAGCGATCAAAAAGCTCGGTCGTTACATTGATAATTGTAGCTTCTAGCCAGAATTTGAAGGCGATCGCCAGCCAGCACCTAAAAGTTGTAGATTGGGCAGTCCTCACAGAACCAGAGACCTCAGCAGACATTACGAATGAGAAATGAGAACCTGTTCATATCTCGTCAGCTTGACGCCACGCAAAAATCGGCCTATCGTCAATAACTAAGGCTGTGATGCCTATCACGGTCATTCACTCAGAACTCAACTGACTAAAGCGCTATCGGCAGATGCTAGTAACACCTACCGACAGCTAACTCCCAAACTGATCTCGCCAGTCTGTGAGCTAAGGTCAATGTACCTTAGCGACTCCGATTTGCACTACATTTTGCGGCGTGGCTAAGGTCATTTGGGTTCTGGTTTCCTCGAAAACAAACCTTCGGAGACCAGATCTCATGATTACACTGTCTATTGCAGACGCTGCGGCGTCCACTGTTTCTGCTACCCAGCCATCGACGATATCGTCCGGGCGTCCCGCCGATCCCAATAGTGGAAACGGACGCGAGCCAGCGAAAATCCGGCACATGCTATTCGGCACACCCGGCACCGTTCAATCCACCATCTTGCAGCTACACCAGCTAGGCTACGCCGAACCCAACGATTGGAGTCGGCCCATCAGCACCGGCAGACCCGGCGAAGTGATGGCAATTTTGACGAAACGAGTGAGCAACCTGTAAGCCGTAATAAATTCAGGCTTGCATATCAGTCCGCTGAGGTACCACAATGACTCTCAGCGGAGCACCATTACAGAAGCGAGGCATAGATCATTCTCATTTAATCGATCCACCGTCAGATATAAAGACCTCCTCTTACGGGAGAGAAAGGCCGCACCTCTTTTGAAGAAGTTGTCGATGGCGAACTCATCGACCTGAGCGTGAAAGACCTGCTAAACGGAGTAGATATGGCGGTAGCCGCTCCCGTTTGACCCTCTTAGGCAGGCAGCTAAATAGACAGATGGAACGACCGGGCGATCGCGATGCCGCCTGGTACGACGTAGAGCAAGGCATCAAACAGGCCATCGAAGATATCAAATCCAAACGATCATGACAGAAATATACGAGCTAGAGACAGAGCGGCTGCGACTTCGGCAGTGGACTGAAGCAGATAAAGCGCCCTTTGCTAGACTCAACGCGAGCAAGCAAGTAATGGAGTATTTTCCAAGCGCTTTATCGCAAGCAGAAAGTGACCAGTTAGCTGAACGAATTATTAGCGCGATCGCCCAAAGAGGCTGGGGTTTGTGGGCCGTAGAAGTCAAAGGCAAACATCCCTTCATTGGCTTTGTCGGATTGAACATTCCCTCCGCCGATCTGCCGTTTAGTCCCTGTGTGGAAACAGGCTGGCGGCTGGACTATCCCTATTGGGGAAAGGGCTATGCCACTGAAGCTGCCAAAGCCGCGATCGCCTTCGGATTCCAAACCCTAGACTTAGCAGAAATTGTCTCTTTTACGGCGTTGGGAAATGAGCGATCGCAAGCCGTCATGCACAAATTAGGCATGACCCGCGCTCCCGAATCCTTCATGTATCCTAGCTTGCCAGAAGGCCACAAGCTTCAAGCGCACTGCCTTTACAAACTCTCGCAAGCAGACTGGGAAGCGCGACAGTAAAGCGCAAGATCAGCTTATAAGCCAAGGTGGGCTAATTTATTCCACACTTGGCAACAGAACATCCTCTGCACCCTCAGGCGTGTCTAAATCTCGTAAAATAGCCGGACTGCTGCGCTCAGGCTGCCTAAAGATTGCCTGCAACGCCTGATCGAGTGAAGTGGCCATTGCAATTTTGTTCTTATAGGCCACAATCACTCGCGCCAAAATTGGCAATCTGTTCTGATCGGCTTCTAAATACAGCGGCTCTACATACAGCAGCGAATTTTCTATCGGAATCACCAGCAAATTCCCCTGATTCGCACTCGATCCTTGGGTATCCCAAAGCGAAATTCTCTGAGAGATTTCTGGATCTTGGTTAATTCTCGCCTCAATTTGCTCTGGGCCAAACACCAACTCTTGCTTCGGAAACTGGTAGAGCAACTGACGCCCATACTGCTCGCCATCGGAACGCGCCGCTAGCCAAGCAATTAAATTATTCCGCTGGGCGGGCGTAAACGGACGCAGCAGCACAAACTCACTCGCATCCTCCCCTGGCAATTCCATAATGAGATAATAGGGTTCCACAACTTGTTGTTCGTTCGCATAGATCTCATTGGGCGCTCGCCACTGGTCTTCTCGGTTGTAGAACACCTGCGGGTCGGTCATGTGGTAGGTGAGCAGATGGTTCGACTGCACGGTGGAAAAGTCCAACGGATAGCGAATATGCGCCAACAAATTAGGCGGCATGTCCGTCAATGGTTTGAACAAATTAGGAAAAATTTGCGCCCAGGTGCGAATAATCGGATCGCTAGGGTCGGCAATATAAAAGTGAACCGCGCCGTTGTAAGCATCAACTACAACTTTTACAGAGTTGCGCACATAGTTAAAGCTGTCTTCCATCGGGTCGGAATAAGGGTAGCGATCGCTCGTCGTATAAGCATCTACCATCCAGTACATGTAGTTGTCGCCCGACTCCACTTTGGGCGGGCCATAAGCCCCTTGCGCATCCGCAACCACTAAATATGGATCTTCATCAAACTGCAAAAACGGCGCAATCTGCCGCAATCTTTGCTTGATGTTGCGCCGGTACATCAACTGCGTATCCGGCGTAAAATTGTTCGTCAGCAGCATTTTCCAATCGCCTAAATGCTTCGCAAACAGCAGCCGCTTCCAAAAGGCTTCAATCCTAATGCCGCCACTCCCATCGTAAGTGTTGTATACGTTGTCGCTACCCTCTGGATAATCCAGCTCTTTCACCCCAGTGTTCGTCATCACGTAGGTATTCGTCAGCTCGCCAAAATAAAGCCGGGGCTTGTTGATTGGAATGGATCGACGCACGGCTGGATTGCTCGCATTATGCGCAATATCTTTAATAAAGTAATCTGGCAATCCGCCCGCGCTAGCTGTGTTCACCGGACTCATCGTAAATCCATAGCCATGCGTATAGATCAGATGCTCGTTTACCCAAGTTTGCGCTGCCGCTGGCACCTGCTCGTAGTCCAGTTCCCTAGCCGAAATCAGCACCTGACGGCGGTCTAGCTCACCCGGCTCCGTTCCTTGCAATGTATAGCGATCAACATCAGCGTCCGCAAACTCGTAATACAGTCGAATCTGCTGTAGCTGCCTGTTCGACTCTAGCAAAGGCCGCTTATCCCACAGGCGGATATTGCGAATCGTCAGCTCATTCTCTTCCAGGTCTGCGGCAGTCAGCGTACCGCGCGGATCAAAATCTCGCGTCTCAATATCAGTCAGGCCAAAAGCCGCTCGCGAAAAGGCAATCGTCCGCTCAATATAAGGAATTTCTCTGAGCAATTCGTTGGGCTGTACCACCAGTCGCTGCACCAGCCAGGGCGCTAGCGTATTGCCCAACAGCGCAAACAGCAGATACAGCGAAAGGGCAATCACGACGGCTCTCGCTCTGAGTATGCGCTTTTGCGGCATAAAATGGGGCCATCTAGCAGTCCGCCAAAGCAGCGCTAAAGCCAGCGCTAGCGAAATAATGCTGAGCGCCAGGTTCACTGGTAAATTAATATGAACATCGGTAAAGCTAGCGCCATAGCTAACGCCCTGCGGCGAATACAGCAGCTCGTAGCGACCGAGCCAATGACCCAGCGCGGTCACCCCTAGCAGCCCCGCCGCCAGTGAATACAAATGGCGCTGCTGTGCACCCGAAAAGCCCGAAAATCGGCCCTGACTCAGCGTATTGCCTGCCAGCAAATATTCCAGCGCCGAGGCCGCCAGCAGAAATAGCAGCGTTCCAGACAGCCAAATCTCTAGCAGCTCCCAGAGCGGCAGGCGGAAGATGTAGAAGCTTAAGTCTTCGCCAAACACCGGATCGACCTGATCGAACAGGGTGGGATTGAAGGCGGGGATAATTCGCGTCCATTCTTCGGCGGCGATAATGCCAAAGCTGACGCTCAGCGCCACTGCGCCCAGTCGGATTAGGGTTTTGGGAAAGGCTAACATGGCGATCGCACTCGCCACCACCAGCCCCAGCTCTATCGGCTGCTTAACTAGCCGCTGCAACAGCAGCCAATTGTTATGAAAATTCAGTCCCAGCGGCACCGGAATCGGCGCTCGCAGCAGCCGCATCTCAATTACGGCCAGCTCAACGTGATATAGCAGCGCGCCGCCGACTACCATGCCTAGCCCCAGCGCCAGTGGCAGCAGCAAACGCAGCCCCAGTCCCGCCCGCAGGTTCGACTGATTGGGCAGCAAGCAGCTCTCGTTGAACTCAAAGCGCTTTTCAACGTTCAAATTGAACAGCGCAAAGATCAAGCTAGCCGCAAAGATAGAGAATCCTAAACCGAGCTGAGCGACGGAGCGCAACCGAAACTCGCGAGCAAAGTCTAGCTCCGCAAACCACAGACTCTCTGCCCAGTAGTACGTCGCCACGTAAGCCGAGATCAAAATGAAGACCGCGCCGATCAGCCAGGAAGACCCGCTGGGTGATCGCACCCACTCAAAAAACCGACTGCCCGGATAGCGAACCCGTTCGTAGCGCTCCTCAATTCTAGCCATCAATCACCTGGTTGGATTAGCCGACAATCATTGGCCGACAAAGCACAAGTCTAGCGCCCCCAAAAATCAATGGCGCGATAGCCCAGCTCCGCCATCATGTGTCTTAACGTTGGCAGGCTTAGGCCCACCACGTTAGTGTGACAACCTTCGATTTTTTCAACAAACAAACTGCCCTTACCATCCGTCGCAAACGCGCCCGCGCACTGCATCGGCTCGCCCGTGGCAATATACGCCTCAATTTCTGTATCAGACAGATTGGCAAAGAATACGCGCGTCATTTTGGAGCGCAGCAAGGCGGGTTTTCCCGGTGCAATCAAGGCATAGCCGGTATGCAGTTCGCCGCTACCCCCTCGCATTTCTCTCCAGCGGGCGATCGCCTCCGCCTCACTTTCCGGCTTCCCGTAAATGACGCCATTAATCGCCAGCACCGAATCGCAGCCCAGCACCAGCGCATTCGGAAACTGCGGCGCAACCATCTCCGCCTTGCCCTTTGCTAGCACCTGCACTAGCTCAGACGGCTCGCGAATAACGACGGCATCTTCATCAAAAGCACTCGGGCAAACAAAAGGCTGAATGCCCGCATCTACCAGAAGTTTACGCCGAGCGACCGAAGCCGAAGCCAACACAAATTGAATATCAGCCATAGAGTCAAAAAGTCTTGAAAAGGTGAAAAATAGAAGGACTGATACTAAAGTCTAATGCACAGAACTAATACACCGAGAAAGAAGCCACCGTCTGCTTCATCGTGTCCTTCAGCGTCTTCCATCTATTCTCAGGAATTGAAGCATTAAACGTATAGAGCTGACCGCGTCGCACAATGACGCTGGCCAAATCGTGACGCAGCCCCGAAGGTAAATCTGCCACATACTCCAAAATGTAATAGAGCTTATCGCCCGCCTCAAACGACTGCGCGTTTACCAGCTCCACGTTCACATCATCCGGCGCGAGCGACGTAATGCTTTTAGAAAGCTTATAGCCCACTTCCGAAGGCGTCCCCAAATCTGGCAGCGTCTTATCGCCAGAAACCGGACTAATCACCACGCTAACGTTCTCGCTAGTCTTAATAATGTCGTGAAACACCGTCTGCGGCCCGTTAGGCGTCTTGGGCACATTTGCCGCCACCCACCCGGTCGGATACTTAAACTCGTAGCCTTCATAGCTATCCGCATAAGACTCCAAGCTGGCGATACTCGTAGAGCAGCTTTGCAAACCCAGCGCCAGCACAACTAATAGCAACGCAGCCAATCGCTTCAACATCTTTCTAATCCCTATATCCAGAGCTGCTTCAATTGTGCCACGAGGCGGTAAATCGCAGAAACGCTGGTCGCAAAAGTATATTTCGAAAGCTAACGGAAGGACTGGAAATCCAGTTGCCTAATCGTTTGGCTAGGCAGTACTTGCCCATATCGGCGATGCGATCGCCCGCCCCATTGACCAAAATAAAGAAACACAGCGCCACATCGCGCAAGCTAGCCACTAGGCGCAGGCGACATTGACGAACTCACTCAAATTGTAGAAACTCTTCCATCTGGAGAGAGTCTTCCTTTTCTCTTGATAATTGGCAGCAACTTAGAGGACAGCAAGCTTTTAGTTCAAATATTACAGGCTCGGCTACTCAGCACTGGGCTAGTGAGTCTTTTACCGATGACCGTATTGCTATAAAAACAACTCACTAAAAAGGCGAAGTCACCTCTAAAAGGCAGCTCCGCCATACGCTAATTATAAAGCTAACAACAAGTGCTAACTACTAGAACGTTTATCGCTTGTCCACAACATCAGCAGCGCCATCGCCATCAATGTCTAGCTCTTCGCGACGCACCGTTTCTTGCGTTCGCGCAACTTCCTGGCTAGTCTCCTTACGAACATTCACCTCTTCGCGCACAAACGCTTCTTTACGAACGTTTGCTTGCTCTTCAAAGACTTCCACGTTGGCCACTTCACCATCTTCAAAAACATGGTCGCCCACCACACCCGCAGTAGTTGTTCCTGGAGCCGAACGCTCAATAACCACACGTTCTTTCTCTAAAGGCACCGAGACTTCAGCCGTCTGAGACTCAACGTGCTTGCCTACTCTGACGCTGCCTGCACGAACCCGATCTTTATCCGCAACCAATCGCTCTTCATAAAGGCGAATAGGCTGATTCTCATCGGTTCTGTCCATCGCGTACAAATCAGCATCGTGCGTGTCATAGTCATAAGTATCTGCCGTATAGCCACTGACTGCCGCACTTGTACCTACTGCCGCACTTGTACCCACAGCCGCGCTTTGGCCAACTCTGTTCTCACGATAGACGCCGCGAACTCTCTCTTCGTAGTCGTGATCGACCGACGCTGAACCATCGTACTTAGGCAGGTTCTCTACCTGGTCTTTCGTCAGACCTTCTACGTATACGCGCTGTTGAGAATTATCGAAGCGAGCCGCACCGATAGGTAGCAACACTTTCTTACCAAAAATCCAGCCACCCGTGTCAACAATCAAGTAGCGAAACTGACCAGTCGTATCGTCGAATAGTCCATCTTCTACAGAACCGACCTTGTCATCGCCGTTAGCATATACGCTGTAGTCGTCAATGTGACTAAGGCTGTTGTCACTAAACTGATTGCGATAGTCGGGATAGGTTTCTTTGAGACTAACAAGTGCCATAAATGGGTGACTCCTTAAATGTGTATGGATTTGCTGGCTCGATTGATTAGTTGCTCGAACCCCAATAACTACATAGTAAGAAATTTGACAGAAAAAACCATTAGACGATAGAGAGACTTAAAGGTAATAACAACTACCTAAATGGAAACAGGTTAGCCTCATCGAAAGATATGAAGAAACTAAACAACTTTAGCGAGAAGCCTCAAAGAAGGAGGAGATACCTTTACTTCAGTATCTCCTCCTTGCAGCGTATTCTTTTTAGACTTAGTTCTCACTAATCCATGCAATCGATCCCCTCAAAAGATCGACTGCTTCAGCCAGAGATGCTATCGAACAACAACCGCTCTAGGCTTCTTAGCACCCACAGTAGCGCCAACTAAAGCAGCTACTAAGGCAAGCAGCGAGCCAACCAAGAAGGCGAGACCACCCTTGGCCGCAGCAGATGCCGCATTCTCTGCCTGCTGTGCCGTGACATTAGGGATAGCTTGGTTTAACTCAGCTTGAGTATCTGGAACAGAAGCACCCGTCGCTTGCTCTACTTGAGTAACGGCTGGGCCAGCGTTAGAAGCAAGTACGCCAAACACGCCAGAAACACCGCTAGTGAGTAAGAAACCACTCAGCACCAGAGTTGTCGCCCACATGACAATGGCGTTGAGCATAGAGGTCTTACTGTTCATTGGCCCGCAGGAAGACGCCATCGTCAAACCGCCCAAAAACAGTGCAACTAGTAAGCTAATAATCGCGCCGATGCCAATTCCTGTCCCAATGGCTCTAGCGCTAGCATCTCCCGCTGCAAAAACACCAATTGAAGCGATCAGGGCGCTTAGCATTAGTTGAGAAATAATCGCAACAACAATGCCCGCAAAAATTGGCCCCCAGCGGACAGTATCGTGGTAGTCCACTATGGGTGTTGTCGTTGTTTGCACTGGGCGAACATCCATGTCGGCTCTTTCGCTATAGGCCATAATTCAGCTCCTTGATAATCGTATTTTTTCCACAATACACACTAATGCAGGCTGGACAGTACCAGAAAACACCAAAATCGGTCTTTGTGCGAATGTCTCCACACTCTACGCAATTGTTACACAGCTAGAGCCTGCCAAAAGGCAGATACGTAGTTACATTTGGGAAGATTTTTCTAGCAAACCTTAATAAATAATAGAGAAAGGTATAGAGCTTTGAAGAGACGTTGCTCAAAACTCCCTCTAAATAACTCAGCGCTGCTCAAAAATCACTCCTCTCGACGGACAAGAATAGTAGATCGGCTGATTCACTATACCTAATACTTCTTGTTCTGAGCCAACCACGATGACTTTATATAAAATTAGCGATCGCTACCCCAACTACCGCGACGTTTACTTTAACGGCAACGATATCAAAGGTATGACCGTGCGTAGTGGCGAAGACGCTAAGGTAGGTACAGTCAAAGATATCTTTATAGATGACGAGAATCACGTTCAGTTTTTAGTTGTCGATACGGGTAGATCGCAGGTTCTATTACCTATTGGCCGATGCACAAGTAATTTTGAGCAAAACACGGTGTATGTGCGATCGCTCAACAAAGAAGAGTTTAAGAATTTGCAGCCCTATAGCGACGCTGGCGAACGCTACACCAGACAAGAATTTTCGGTGGAGCAATCTATGGCGGTAGAGGACTCCGCACCCGTAGAGGGGATTGCGTTTGCTAATGTAATGCCCACACAAGCGCCTGCAAATCCTACTTTCATAGAAGACACACCTGCCCCCAAAGAACGACCCATTCAGCTATACGAAGAGCGCCTAGTCACCCAAAAACAGCGCATCAAAACCGGCGAAGTCACAATTTCCAAGCAAACTATCACTGAAACCACCGACACAGACATTCCCATTACCCGAGAAAAAGTCATCATCGAGATTGAGTCTATCTACAGCGGCCAAACTCGCGTAGATTTTGGCGACGCCGAAGTCTCGGAAGACGGCACTGTCCGTATGGGTATCTATGAAGAGCAGGCCGAAGTCTGTCGGAGAATTGTTCCTTACCAAAATGTTTCCGTTCGCAAAGAAGTGGTCCAAGATATCGTTCGCACTCAGCAAACCGTTCGCAGAGAAGAGCTAGACATTCAAGTAGAAGGCAACCCGGAGGTAGTGCAGACAGAAAACACCGATCAGACATTAACTAAGTAGTCTAAGTAGGCTTCTCAAAAAACATTAGATGCTGCTGCGGCAGGCGGTCATCCGTCTTCACCCAAGATAGCCCTACGCCGGTTAGCTCCTTTTTCACCTGCTTTTGAGACATCTTATGATGCTTTTTAATCAGCACTAGCGGATTCTCCGCCCGGTACTCTGCTAACACCACCTGAGCGCCCGGTTTTAGTGCCTTCACAATCCCCTTCATCATCTCTCGCGGATAGGCAAACTCGTGATAAGCGTCGAACATCACCGCCATGTCAATGCTCTCGTCAGGCAAATTCGGATCGCTTTCTGTTCCTAGTACCGTCTCAATATTCGTCACGCCATACTGGTCACACTCTTTCTCCAGCAAAGCCAGCATCTCTGGCTGCACATCCACCGCCACAACTTTTCCATCTTCTACATACCGAGCCATCTGAAAGCTGATATATCCTAGCCCTGCGCCAATATCTGCAACAACATAGTCTTTGTTCAGCAGCAGCGCGTCCACCGCCATATCCGAGCGTTCCTCAGTCGCCCGACTCGGCCTAGCCAACCAGTTCGCGCCCTGATAGCCCATCACGTTAGCAATTTCGCGCCCGTAGTAGACTTTGCCAATGCCGTCAGCGCTAGGACTTTTTAAACTGTAAGCGCCGTCTGGAGGAGAGGCTGTCGCGGTGCAGCCTGTCGCGATTAACAAAACCAGGCTCAGGCATAGAATCCGGGCCGCCCACTGACGTAAAAGCATTGAAATGGAACGAACCATAAGAAATCAAAATTGCGTATTTGTTCTCCTATTGTGCGTTATTTTAGGCTCACACATTCAGGCAGTATTTGCTCATTGCCCAGCACAGCGATGAAGCAATTCGCTATATCTAGAGGCGCACAGTTTCATTGATAGTCGATCAGCCTTTTGAGCAGAGGCACTGGCCTTTTCTATCAGCCGCTGAGGATTTTCTAGATGCCGTTGAATTGCGATCGCTAACTCCCCCACAGAATCAACCGCCACCAAATCACCATACAGTCCATCTAGCAACAGCTCCTTCGGCCCAGACACGCAGTTTGTAGCCACTGTCGGTACGCCCAAAGCGGCCGCTTCTGCACCCACCAGCACAAATCCCTCATAGCGAGATGATAAGCAAAACAAAGTCGCTTGAGCAATGACTGGGTAAGGATTGCTTAAGTAACCCAGAAAAACAACGCTATCAGACACACCTAATTCTTTTACCAAGCGCGATAGGTCGTCTTTTTGTTCACCTTCGCCAATCAGCACCAGCTTATGTTGAGCGCCCTGGTTGATCGCGGCAGCATGTGCTCTGATTAAAAGATCGAAGCCTTTTTGGGAGGTAAGCCGACCAACTCCAATAATAAAAGGGGTATCATCTTCTATGAACTTTGTTATTTGAGCTGGACAAGCTGCTTGAGATAACCGCCTCACTTTTTCAACATTAATGCCATTTTGAATAGGCATCACCTTTGCGCTATCTATTCCAGGCTCTATAGTAGAAGTGAGGCCATTCCCTACGCAGACAATGGCTTGACACCGATTGTATACCCAGCGCCGAATGGTTCGCTCGCGATCGCGATTATCAGCGTTCTCTGAGACTCTTTGAATATTGTTTTGAACAATCGCAATGGTTGGCTTGCGTAGGACAAAAGCGATTATTCCCGGAATCAAAATGCCATTTTCCCACGTATAAGCAACAACATCTGCATTCAAAACTGAGCGAACCAGACGATACAACAACTTTGGCAGTCCAGATAATGTTGACTGATATTCTTTGAGCACAGTCTTAAATTTCACAGGCGCTTTAGGTAAAGGCGATCGCTGCTCACACTCGCGCACCGCAAAAAGCTCAACCTCTATATTATGGCTAGTAAGATGTTCAGCCAGGTTTACAATCAAATTGACCGCACCGTTCCGATAAAAAGCCGGAAGGATAAAAGCAACTTTTATGGGATCTGGTTGAGCATTCATTTTTTTATGTTTCAAGTTCAAGTAGAGAGAGACCTGCAAAAAGGCCACCGTTGTGCTATTTCATTAGGGTATCGGCTAATGCTGTAGGCAACCTAAGCTTTAAGTCCCATAGCAGACAGACAACATCAAGACAACATACTGAGCTGTTTTCATACGTTTATTCTTTACGAGAAATAAACACACATTCTATATCCAAACCAAAATCACTCTGCTCGCTGACGTAAACAGAGTGATTATCGAGGAAATATTAGTAGAGCAAGCAGCCACTCGCTACCGACGACTCGCCTCCTTACGAGAAGCCGTTTCTAAGTTGAACAATACCTGCAAAGTTTCCATCGCGTTATCTCTCGCTTCAATGTCTCTTTGCGATCGCAACTGAGTCATCGGGTCGTGCAAAATCTTATTCACAATCCCGCGAGTCAGCGCTTCCACCACGCCGCGATGCTTCTCCGAAAACTCAGAGCCTAAGCGAGACATCGCCTTTTCTAGCTCCTGAGTGCGAATCGACTCTACCTTGTCGCGTAAGCTGCTGATGGTGGGTACAGTGTCGAGCGATCGCAGCCAATCCATAAACGCCTCCACCTCTTCATCTAGCAGCAGCTCAGCCTCCATCGCCATTTGCCGCCGACTCTCCTGATTCTGCGCCACCACCGCCTTCAAATCGTCCACATTAAAGGCAAACACCGCCTCAATCTCGCTGATGTTGCTATGCACATTTCGCGGCACCGCAATATCAAACACCAGCGTCTGAGAGCCATTACAAACCGGCTCTAAATTCTCCCGGTGTAAAATTGGCTCTACCGAAGACGTGCAGGTAAACACCACGTCCGCTGCGACCACCGCCGCCAGCATCCCATCGAGCGTTCCGGTTGCAATCTCCACATCGCCAAACTGAGCGGCTAACTCATTCGCCCGCTCTACTGTCCGATTCAGCAGCGTAATTTTATTTGCCCGCTTAGAAACCAGGTGCTGCACCAGCAATCGGGCCATTTTCCCAGCTCCCAAAATCGCAATATGGCAGTCGTCAAAACTGTCCACCTTCATCAGTGCTAGCTCCGCCGCCGCTGAGCTAATCGAAACCGCACCCGTTCCCAGGTTCGTCTCTGTGCGCACCCGCTTACCGGCCTTAATCGAGTCCTTCAGCAATCTACCCAGCACCCGGCCCACGCCCTTATGCTGCTGCCCCAGGCTCAATGCGTGTTTTACCTGCGCTAAAATCTGGCCTTCGCCTAGTACCAAGCTATCGAGTCCAGAAGACACGCGCATCAAGTGCATCACCGCGTCTTGCTGTAGCAATACAAACAAATGAGGGCGCAGTTCGTCTAAACCCAGTTTGCTATGCTCGCTCAAAAATCGCATGACGTCGCGGACGCCATTCTCGGTTTCGGTGGTGACAATATGAATTTCTAGGCGGTTGCAGGTGCTGAGGATAGAGACTTCTTCGATATAGGGCGAACCGCTTAAATTGGCGATCGCATCTGCCACCTGAGCCGAAGGAATACTCAATTTTTCTCTGACTTCAACCGGCGCAGTCTGATGACTTAGCCCAACGACAGCAATATTCATTCCACGTCCTAAATCTTTTATTGAAGAGCGCCCTGTCCGGGTGAGAATTATTCCCGAACTCAAACATATGAGTGATCGTAGCGAATCACAGCAGAGTTAGCCGCAAACCCTCTCTTCAAAGTATTCAATAACGGCAGACCATCTCAAGGAAACTCAACAAAACTCTATCTTGAGAGGGCTTGACAACGCGAAAGGCGCAGATCTGTTGATCTACGCCTTTGTGAAGGCTGATTGGTTTTTACCAAACCTACTCATCTAACGCATAAACATAACTAGTGCAGCGTCAAGACTAAAAAATAGGGTAAGCGAACTCTGAAAACTCCACATGATGACGCTTCTAGAATAGGTCTACCCTAAAATTAAGCGCTGACGCTGCACTAGGCCGGTAACTTACGCTGGCTGAGCGTAGCCGAAGCCAAACCCAGCCGGACTTCGACTACGCTCAGCCCTCGGTTGCCGCATTTCGCTAAACACGTACTCCCAATTTGGGAGAGGGTTGAGGTGAAAGCCTACCGCAGGCTCATCCGCTTAGGATTGTCCTTCATATGAACCGTATCCACAAAGCGAGCCGTCTTAGACTGGCTAGAAATCACCAAGCTCTGCGTTCGGTAGCCGCCGTTAAAGAAGCGCACGCCGTTCATCAGCGTACCGGGCGTAATGCCACAGCCTGCAAACAGAACGTTCTTACCGCTAGCTAGCTCGCTGGCATCATAAATCTTATCCAGGTCGGTGATACCCATAGACTGCAAGCGCTCAATGTTCTTTTCTTTGCTCTCGCCAATCAGACCCGTCTTCACAATCGCCGGATCGTAAATGAGCTGACCTTGGAAGTGACCGCCCATGCACTTCATCGCCGCCGCTGAAATTACGCCTTCAGGAGCCGCGCCAATGCCCATTAGTCCATGAATATTGGTGCCTTCAAAGCCGCAGGAAATCGCCGCCGAAACGTCGCCGTCGCTGATGAGGCGAACCCGAGCGCCCGCATCGCGAATCTCCTGAATGAGGCCGTCGTGACGCTCACGCTTCATCACAATAATCACTAGCTCGTCAATGCTGCGATCCAGGCACTCAGCCAAAATCTTCAGGTTTTCAGCGGCGGTGTTGCGAATGTCTACTTTGCCTTTAGCCGCCGCAGGAGCAGCCAACTTACGCATGTAGAAGTCAGGCGCAGCAAACAGACCGCCTTTCTCGGAGATTGCGAGTACGGCCATCGAACCGGGCTGACCGTAGGCGCAGAGGTTTGTCCCTTCGCAAGGGTCTACGGCGATGTCGATTTCAATTAGCTCATCGGGTGTACAAACTTTGTCAGCATCGGGCTGTGTGCAAATGCCCACTTCCTCACCGATGTAGAGCATGGGCGCATCGTCGCGCTCGCCTTCACCAATGACGATTCTGCCGCGCATATGAATTTTGTTCATGCGCTCGCGCATCGCTTCTACAGCTACTTCGTCCGCGATGTCCTTCTCACCTTTACCCATCCAGCGAGCCGACGCGATCGCCGCCTGCTCAACAACTTCAATAATCTCCAAACCAAGAGTGGTTTCCACGGGGTCTTATTCCTCCAAACTGCCTAACTAGCCATTGTTAAAAGCGGAACTAAAAGTAGTGTTAAAAGTGTCATTCGAGAATACTTAAACGTCTTTTAAGCTTCACAGGGCCACCATTGAGTTTATCAGAGATTTACCGACCTCTCTGGATTCAAATAATTACAAAGGCAGTTGGCCAACCTCAGTCAAATCAGTAGATAGCGGCGATCGCGCTCACCCCATTCACCAAGCAGCTACTGACTTACCCGTTACAACCGCTACCAAATTTCGGCCATTTCTAGCCCGTTTTCACCCTACAAAGGCCCAGGCTTAGCGGCTTTGACTAGCTTTATGTACAGGTCGTAATCCATGGTGCGATCGCCCACTTTCGAAGTTAGCCCCACCGCCTGAATCGCCGCCGCTGGCCCCTCTTCTCCTAGCTGCGGCAAAGGAAACACGTTATCCAACTGGTTAATCTGCTCTAGATCAATATAAAAGTTGCCGTTGTTCGGCTTCGGCCCTTGGCTCGTCAGCGTTTGAAACAGTTGATTTTCAGCTAGAGAGGGGCCAGGGGGCGTTCTATTCCCCATTCCACTTTTTGGAATAATCGCCTGAGCCATGCCATCTCCCACGCCGAAAAACGTCACATTGCCCGGTAGCCACCCGTGACTAAACTGCACCCCTTGAAAGGGCGAAATCCACTCCGTCACCGACCCGCCCTCAAACTCGTTTTTCTCCACCGCAAACCGATAGCGGCTCGCCATCACATCATCTAGCTGCGACCACACCGACTCCGCCGTCTCCCGGTCATTCGTCTGCACCATCAGCAGCAAATGCGCACTTTCAACCGCTTTAGTATCCGCTTCCCCTTCGCTCTGCGGCTCTCCAGCGCCAGCCGCCTGCTGCGCATTCTCACTGGCCTTTTCTTCACTGGCCGTCTTCGCTTGAGGCGGCAACATGCCCAGCGCAAATTCCCCCGCCGCCCAAGGCATAATATCTTCATCAATATCCAGTCCCGTCTGCGTCAGCAAGCCTGCCTTCAAATTCTGCGGATCGGGAAAAAACGGCGGCGCGGTCTTGCCCTCACTAAACCCCTGCCAAAACTGCTGAAGATTGCTCCCCGACATCATAATCAGCGTGTCTCCTGGCAACCGACGCGGCATCTCCCCCGCCTCATTGCTCATGTTGCCGTACACCAAATCCTGCTTCGGCAGCAGCCAGCTCGTCCCCTCAAACCGTAAACCCTCCGGCTCCACCAACACCTTAGCCACGATGCCCTCAGATCCTTGCAAAGGCAAAATGCTGGCCCGCTGACTGCCTCGCTGACCCGCTCGCTGATTGCCAGACACATCTACCGGCGGCTCAAATGCCTGCGTCGCTGCCGGAATATTCAGATAAAGCTGCGCAAAATCCTTCCCCTGCGGCTGCGGCACCTCCATTCGCGTTGCCGCCTTTCGGTAGCCCGTCACATCCAGCAGCGATCGCCCGCCCTTATACGTATCAATTGCCTGATCAACCGCCGCCGCCGTACTCCCCAGCAAAATCCAGTTCGCGCCAATAACCGCCGTCTCAACCGTATCGCCCTGCGGCGAAGTCACCGTCTGCACCTTCACGCCCTTATAAGTCCGCTCTACCTTCACCACCTCCGACGACGCCAACGCCTGAGTCAGCGCCGACTTTGCC
The DNA here is from genome assembly GCA_003242035.1 of Nodosilinea foveolarum. Classification (GTDB taxonomy): domain Bacteria; phylum Cyanobacteriota; class Cyanobacteriia; order Phormidesmidales; family Phormidesmidaceae; genus Phormidesmis; species Phormidesmis foveolarum. The sequence goes on from QBMC01000016.1 coordinate 30,794, forward strand.
TTCAGCGCATCCTCAATCGGCACCACCAGCACAAAGTCCAGGCCCGCCAGCCCGCTCCCACCGGCTGTACCCGCCGCTTTAGCAGGCAACAAAGCCAGCGTCACCCGATCGCCAATCCACGGCTTCACATCCTGCTTAAACTGATAGCCATTCGCCGCGAACAGCCGCTGCTTCCAGCCCTTCAGAAAATCATCTAGCTGCTGCTGCGTATCCGCCGTCCCAAACTGTCGCAGCTTCGTCCAGGTCAGCTCATCTGTCGTCAGCGTCACCGTTGCCAGCGCCGTCTGCGGCACCATCTGCATTCCCACCGGGGCCAAACTTCTAGGCGCTTGCTGCCGAAAATTTAGCAAGGCGATCGCCCCACCACTCACCAGCAGCGTCACTCCCAGCAGCACCAGCATCGGCGGCTTCCGCTGGCTCCAACGCTCAGTCAATCCCTTGGGCAGTCGTAACGCAAATTTAGAAGCCACCGCTTTTCTTCCATTCATCAATAGACGCACTGAACTGTAGCAGACTACTTGACAAAACAACCACTCAAACTTTCTATCACAGCCTCAGTTTCCCATTCCAAACTCATCACTTATCACTCATCACTCCCGCCAACCTTGAGTTTTTTTGCCGCCGCCCTTGCGCACCCAAACAAAACGCTATGCTAAAGCCCAGCAGAACGGGAAAAAGACCTAACCGCCGTCTTTTGCCGACCTGATAAAGGTTCAATCAAAGACTTTATAAACCACTTTCTATGACCACCCACACGGCTAAGCCCACCCACAGCTCCGCTAACAGCCTCGCCGGATCAAATCAGCCCAGACCGGATCAAACGAATGCCGAGAACGTTGGGGACAATCGCCATAGAAAGAAACTTTGGCTGGCCGCCCTAAAGCCGCCGATGTACTGCGTCGCGATCGCCCCCATCTGCATCGGCAGCGCCGTCGCCTACCAACAAACAGGTCAATTCCACCTCAGCGCCTTCGCCCTCTTTATCGCCGCCGCCGTCCTCTTACTCATCTGGGAAAACCTCAGCAACGACGTATTCGACGCCGCCACCGGTATTGACAAAAACAAGCACCACTCCCTCGTCAATCTCACCCGCAATCGCCGCCTGATTTTCCAGCTCAGCAACCTTTCCCTATTGCTAGGCGTCGCGGGCGTCTTCCTCATTTCTATTAGGCAACAAGACCCCACCGTCCTAGTATTAGTCCTCGCCTGCTGCGCCTTAGGCTACCTTTATCAGGGACCACCCTTCAGACTCGGCTATCAAGGACTCGGCGAAATTCTTTGCTTTTTTAGCTTTGGCCCGCTCGCCGTCGCCGCCGCCTACTACGCCCAAACTCAAACCTGGCAAGGCGCTTGGGCCACTAGCTCAGCGCTTCTCCCGACTGCGCTTATCCTCGGCATCACCACCACCCTTGTCCTCTTTTGTTCTCATTTTCATCAGGTAGAAGACGATTTAAAAGCCGGTAAAAAATCGCCCGTCGTCCGCCTCGGCACCCACCGAGCAGCCCAGCTATTGCCCTGGGCCTGCGGCAGCATTTTTACCCTTTCTTTGTTCGCTATCGTTCAAACTGCCCTGCCACTCAGCACAGCCCTAATCTGGCTCAGCCTCCCCGTCGCGTTCAAACTGTGCCGACATGTCCTCACCTTTCACGACCAGCCTGAGCGCGTCAGCAACGCCAAGTTTCTAGCCATTCACTTCCACTTCTGGAGTGGACTTCTCCTTATAGCAGGATTGCTACTGCCCATGCCCCTTACGCTCTAGCTAACATTACGCTCCCTAAAAGCGGAACCAAAAAACAGGACTTCCCAGGTAGGGACGCATGACCTATACATTTGAATTTCGTCCTTACCGACGCCCCTTCAGACAAGCCATCGAAACCCACCACGGCACCTGGAAGCACCGCGAAGGCATCATCCTCAAAATCACTGACGACGAAGGACGCGCAGGCTTCGGGGAAGTGGCTCCCCTGCCCTGGTTTGGCACCGAAACGCAAGCTCAGGCGATCGCCTTCTGCTCTCAAGTCCCCCGTCGATTCTCCCGAGACAACGCCTTCACCATTCTCTCCAACCTCCCGGCCTGCAAATTCGGCTTCGAAACCGCCTGCCAAAATATGGGCCGCGACATCCACTGCGCCGAACTTCACACCCGTCAATACAGCGCCCTGCTGCCCGCAGGCAAAGCCGCCCTCTCCGCTTGGACACCCCTTTGGGCCATGGGCCACCGCACCTTCAAGTGGAAAATTGGTATGGCTCCTGTTGCTGTAGAACTTGCTTGGCTCTCACAGCTCATGGCCCAGCTCCCCCTCGGAGCCAAACTCCGGCTCGATGCCAACGGTGGCCTCGACGAACTCTCCGCCCACCATTGGCTAGATCAGTGCGATCGCCTCGCCCACCGCATCGAATTTATCGAGCAGCCCCTCCCCCCCAACCAGTTTCATCACCTGCTAAAACTCGCCCAGCGCTACAAAACCCCCATTGCCCTAGACGAATCCGTCACCACCCTAGACCAGCTCAAAGCCCATTACTTCCGGGGCTGGCCAGGCATTTTCATCATCAAAGCCGCCATCATCGGCTCTCCGTCTAGGCTCAAACAATTCTGCCTAGACCACCCTATCGATCTAGTCATCTCCTCCGTCTTCGAAACCGACATTGGCCGTCAGGCCCTGATCGACCTCACCGTCGAACTAGAAACGCTCTTACCCAACGCCCCTCATCGCGTCCTCGGACTGGGCACCCAGCAATGGCTCCCCAATGACGGCCTAGACGACCCAGACTGGGAGGCGCTATGGCAGCGACTCAACCCCCTTTAACGCCCTCCCCTCAGCAGCTTTGGGCAAGGCTTCGGCCAGATTGGTTGACTGGGTATGGCGTTGGCGAAGCCTTTCCAGAGGAGAATCGCGATTCTCAAATCAACCAGCAGTGGATCGCCAACGTCAACCATCGCCGCCACCAGCTACAGCAGCACGAATCAGATCGCCATCAGCCGCAAAAGCGTCCACTTCTGCTCATCGCCGAACCCGACCCGCTCAACTTCTTAGCCAGCTTCTGGGCCGCTCTCCTTTCCGATTGGGACATCGCCCTAGCCAATTCAGACTGGGGCGGTCGCGAATGGCATTCAGCCCTGCAAATCCTCCAGCCCACCCTAACCTGGCCACCCCCCAACCCACGCAGCCTAAGCGTAGTCGTAGACGCTTCGCCTGCTCGCAGAGTAGGCCAAACCCAGCCGATTATCACCACACGCGGTCTGAGCGTAGTCGAAGGCCAAACCCAGCCATCAATCCTCATCCCTACTGGCGGCACTACCGGCACCCTCAAATTCGCCCAGCACACCTGGGCCACCCTCTACGCCGCCGCCATCAGCTTCTGCCAAACCTTCCCTACCCCCATCCACACCTACTGCGTCCTCCCGGTCTACCACGTCAGCGGCCTCATGCAAATCCTCAGAGCCTGGTTCAGCCAAGCTCAGGTCATCATTACCCCCTTCAAAACCTTAGAAACCAGCCCGCCGCTCATCAGCTCGCCCGCCAACTGGTACATCTCCCTCGTTCCTACCCAGCTCACCCGACTCATAGCCGCCCATAAAGGCCCCTGGCTGAGCCAGTTTCAGGCGGTTCTACTCGGCGGTGCTCCTCCCTGGCCCACCTTACTCACCCAGGCCACCCACCAAAATATCCCCCTCTGCCTGTCCTACGGCATGACCGAAACTGCTGCTATGGTCACCGTTCAGACTCCGGGCACTCAAAACCACAGCAGCGGCACACCGCTCCCTCACGTCAAAATAACCATCGAAGCTGCCGGATTGCCCCAGCCCGCCGACACCGTCGGCCAAATCGTCATTCAGGCCCCAACTGTCGCCCTCGGATACTGCGGTGTAAATAGCACCGCTTTCTCAGCTCAAAAATTTCGTACTGACGATCTGGGCTACCTTACCGCTCAGGGTCAGCTCTACGTCACGGGCCGCACCAGCAGCAAAATCATCAGTGGGGGCGAAAATATCTTCCCCGCCGAAGTCGAAGCCGCTCTCCGTAGCACCGACCAGGTCAAAGACGTGCATGTCTTTAGCCAGCCCGACCCGCAGTGGGGTGAAGCCGTCACCGCCGCCTTCGTGCCCGCTCACCCTAAAGTCACCAGCCGCAGCCTGCAAGCCGCACTTTCAGCAGGCAACGCCGCCCCACTACTCAGCCGCTACAAGCACCCCAAACACTGGATCGCCCTCAGCCACATCCCTAGAAACGCCCAAGGTAAGCTGCTCAAATCAGCCCTGACGACCCAGATTGCGCAGCTATCCAATTCGTCAAATAATCCGGCAGCGGACAGCGACGCCGACTGTCCGTCCTGATAGCTACATGCCGCGTCAAAGCCTCAGCTACTTTTCGCCCATTCGCAGACTCGCCTGAGCCAAACACCTCGTAGGCTACCTCAAAACTATTGGGTGTCAGGAGTTTGGGCAGTAGTGAAAAAATGAGGCGATCGCCACAAAACATCGGTCGATAAAAGTCCGCCCGCGCATGTACAATCGGCACCGCCACGGCATCCCCTCGCCCAGCCAAACTCGTTCCTTTCCCCGAAAAAAACGCCCTTACATCAATCCCAGCCGCCGCCAGTCCGTCCTCATAAGCCTCATGACAAAACCCCAACAGCTCAGCAAAATACACCACCCCCCCAGCATCCGTCTCCCCAAACCGCACCACCCGCGAATAACCACCAGATAGATTTTCCACTCAGGACTCCTCACAACTTAAAAACCCATCAAAATCCCATTAAAAAGTCCACCTCAGCGATCGCCAAGGTGGACTCTCGTCAAAGCCACGATCACAGTTCAAAACCTGCAATCCGAAACTCATCATTCATCATTTCTTTAACTCGCATTCGGCTGAGCCGGACGGAACGGAATCCCATTCATCCCAGGCAGCAACGCATCCGCCGCCGTTTCAGTTTTCACCTCAGTAGAAGCTTGCGCAGTCGCACCCTGAGTGCGCAACAAATTAAAGTCAGACATTTTAAAGTTCAGCGCCTGCATCGGATTGTTCAGCGCCTTCACCAAATTAGCCATCGCGTACTGTATCAATCCATCGGGGTTTATCAGCACCCAACCATCAGCGGTCAGCTCACGCATTTCGAAGTGCAGGTGAGGCCCCGTCGAGTTACCCGTCGAACCCACTAGACCAATCACCTCACCCTTTTTCACCACTGCATTAGGTTCCACTAAAATCTCAGACAGGTGAGCATAGCGAGTCTCTAGCTCAGAACCCCCCAATTTGTGGTCTAGCACCACCATTAGTCCATAGCCCCCAGCATAGCCAGCAGAACTTACCTTTCCATCTTGCGCGGCGAGCACCGGTGTCCCTTGCGCCGCACCAATGTCAGTGCCGGAGTGAAAGCGTTGGTCGCCCGAAATCGGATGCGTCCGGAAGCCAAACAAAGAAGTAATCGGCGAAGGCACCGCCAGTGGAAAAATAAACTGCTGGTTGGCCTGCAAATTCACCAGCGGACGCACCGTACGATTTAGGTACTCGCGGCCAGCCGCCGTTGTAGACCCAGAGAAGCGAATACCCTCCGCACTAAAGCTCACCGGCCCAACATTGACCACACTGTTGTTGCCCGCTGGTCTACTCGCCACTGATGGCGATGCACTGTAGTCCTGAGCAACAGAGGGATTAGCTTGAGCAGGTCTGGCCTGTCCATTAGCCACCGGAGCCGGAGCCGCAGACAAACCGGGCTGTGTGCCGCAGGCAGCATTAGGCACACCCTGACCCGCTGTCAGCTTAAACTCACAGCCCGTAGACTGTTCAGAAACCACAATTTCTGGTGCACCCAATGCGCCGTTCGTACCGGGTTTAGGAGCCGCAGTGGCACCTACGTTGTAGTCTGTCGGGTCAACGAAAACGCTGTTGTACTCATCTGGTAGGTTTGTGCCTTCTAGAAGTGCCGCAGGGACTAGCTCGGTTGGCTGAACAGGAGACGCTACACGCTCTGGCGCAGTAGGCAGAATATCAGGCGCAGCAGTTGACTCCGGCGACGGCGTAATCTCCATCTCGACAGAGCCGCCTTCTAGCGCTACCAGCGTAGTGGTGCGATCGCTATTGTCCCTAGCTGAAGCATCATTGGCCTGCGCCCTAGCAGATAGCTGCACCATACTAGGCGCGATCGCTATCGAACCCGATCCATAGCCAGCTAGAGGAATCGTCATCGCACTCGCATCAACCAACCCTCTTAAAGGGCTACTCCGACGAGCAATCTTGCTAGCCTTCTTACTGGCCTTTTTAGGCTTGCGCACAGAGCTGAAGGTGGGGGGTGCAACCTGGCTAACGGTTGGCCGAGAGACATTCGACTGAGCGCGAGAACTTGGAGTTGCCGCAGCCGTTTTAGCCGCCGTTGTGACAGCCGCAGGTGTTGCCTCAATTTTAATGGCAGGCGCGGCAGGTGTTGGCGTCACCGCAGCAGGCGCTACGGCAGCAGGTGCAGCAGGCGTCACCGCAGCGGGAGCCGCCGCAACCGGCGCGGCCAAAGGCTTTTGATACGTAGCAACCCAGTCAGGCTCAGTAGGTGCTGAAGCTTTAGCGGGTACAACTGGAGCAGCGGCAGGCGCTGGCACGTACTCTACCTGAGCGGGCGAAACCGCAGGCGAAAAAGAACTCTCAGCGTAAGTAAAGGTCGTATCAGCGACGCTATGGTTAGTCGCGGCTTCACTCGGAGCCACCGCGTACTCATCAATTAAAAAATCACTTTCGGCTAGCGCAAAACTCATTTGGTTCGCCACGAAACCAGATCCACCTAGCAGTCCCAGTGCGATCAGCCAGCTACGCTGCATTCGCTTAGCCGTAGAACCCTGGCTGCGCCGAGTTTGGTTTTCAGGGGCACTTCGCAGCGACCCTTGACGATCGGTAGGACTATCCATGAGTTGACTATTTAATTGAGTAACGTCTGATGGCGTACTGCTTGATGGCGTACTGTCTTCTAGCGCCGCTTCCGGCTGGTTTGCTATTGGTTTGGCGTTATGCTGAGGCGCAGTCATAGTCAACAACCTAAAAATAATCCCGATTAATCTTAACGTAGGCTTTAGCCGAAGCTAAAAGCCTCATACACTCTGTTTCTTGCATAGTCAGACCGCTATCTATCGCAGTCTTGTAAAAATCCCTACTAAAAGAGCTTCTAGAAAAGGCTATCCTTCTTTCGAATATCTATCATGCCATGGTTGATTCCACTAGGTTCTTCAGGTTGAGTCACCGTACTTCGCCAAATTATGGCTATCTAAATTTAGCTAGGCCATACATATACTGAAGAGCGATCGCGCTAGAAACCTATCGCAGAAGGCGCAAATAGCAGGATGCTTTTAGCCGCAGTTACACCCAGACGGTCATGGCCTGACCATTCTATCGGAGTCCCTTTCAGGGCGACCTTCAAATACCCCTTTTCTGACAGGCCAACGACTTCTCCGGAACGGTTTAACAATTGGCTCAGCAGGTGCTCCTTTGACAGACTCGGTTGAGACGGGTTGGTTTCGCAGCCCGAAGACTCCTCGCTAAAGACCATTTGATCGAGCAGCTTACGATCTAATAAAACAGGTTTTTTGAACTGTGTCAGTAGCTTCTCGTAGTCCTTCATGAAAACTTGACTGCCCACTCGCTGCTGGAAAAATACACCCTGTAGAATTCCCCTCAGTACTAGAGCGCCTAGCATCTCCAAACAATTTATTTTGATTTTAGCGAGGCTCCCAGGCAAGCTCTCCAGTATTTTGACTAGAGAAACGCCGGTTTCTGGCGTTGGATTGTGCCAATTAATCCCGACCCCGACAACGGCCTGTTTTATATAGCCCAGGGGCTTAGCCCCCATTGAAAGCTCGGCAGCAGGAGAATATGCCAATTTAGTCTCTGTTAAGATACCGCCTAATTTTTTGCCCTCAAAAAATAGATCATTGGGCCATTTTACGCGAATCGGTACACCCAGGTTATTCAGCGCGATCGCAATTCCCCAGGCACTCAGACAGGTAAGCTGCGCCGCATCCGCCACCGGCCAATCGGGTTCCATCGCCAGCGACAGGTACAGACCTCCTGGCTCGGACTGCCACACCCGGCCCCGCTGACCTCTGCCCGCCGACTGCTGCCGCGCGATCGCCACCGTCCCCGCGCCATAGCCGCTCGCCAGCATCCGCCAAAGCTGCGTACTCGTCGAATCTACATGGTCAAACACGTGCAGATCAAACCGAGGACGAATAGCCCTAAACATCGCACTGACGCCTAGCTCAGCCGCATCCTTGTTTAGCGCTGCGTAAAACCCTTCAGCCGCGATCGCCACCCCACCCCATTTCGCCTCACCCCATCCAAAGGTCTGCCGGGTTGATACCATTTGTTCTGTAAGCAACTATTCTGAGCCATCCCTTCGTAAACTCAAGCCGTCTTAACCACGACTTCATCTAGACGCCAATTATTATGACACTGCCCTCGCCCCCGCCGCTCGCCCCAGAAACGCTCTGGGCTATCCTCAACAACGAACTGCCCGACGACACGGTCAATCAGCTTGTGTGGCGATCGCTCGGCTACCGCTACAACCAGCAGTCTCAAACATGGACATCCGAACAGGTAGACCCCGCCTGGGCCGAAAAATATCCTGAACCGCCCAACTTTATCGAAAGCAGGCCCGCCACCGTTCAGCTCACCCGCGCCATTCCCAAAGAAAATAAGCAGTTGCTCAAAACTCATCTAGGCTTCAAAGGCTACACCGTAGACCAGCTCGTGCCCCGGCTCACCCGTCGGGCCACAATGACGAACTGGCTGCTGAGCGAAATGAAACAGCAAAAGCTTATATAACTTGCTCTTAACCCGGCAGCGGCTTAAAACAGGTAGAAAGAAAGCAGAAAGTATAAATCATCAATACAGTCACTTACTAGCTCAACGCTGAAGAACCGAACATGTCCACCGTATTTGATTTCTTAGCCAAAGGTGGCCCCGTCATGGTGCCTATCGTCGGCGCGTCCGTTTTTACCCTTGCCTGCGCCCTAGAGCGGTCAATCTTCTGGACTGATTTGCTCAAGCGAGAAGGCAAAATTGTGGGCGAAGTGCTAGACGTTGCCCGTTTTGATCTGAATCGAGCTGCTGCGATCGCCGCCAGATCCACCGATCTCCCCATTGGCCGCTTCCTGCTCGCTCCCCTCAGCACCCAATCCACCTCTCCCGAAACCTTCCGTCTCGCCCTAGAAAGCGCCGGAGACAAAGAATTTGTCAAAATGAGAAAAGGTGACAAACTCCTAGAAACCGTCGTCGCCGTCGCCCCCTTACTCGGACTCCTCGGCACCGTCACTGGCCTCATTAACACCTTCAACAACCTCGATATTGGCGGCAGCCAGGGCAGCGCGGGTGCCACAGAAGCCGCCAGCGGGATCGGCGAAGCCCTGATTACCACCGCTGCTGGCATGGTCGTCGCTATTTTGGCCCTCCTTATCCTCAGAATCATGGTGACGCTACAGGCTCAGCAAATGGACTACTTTTCCGAAGCAGGCAGCGAACTAGAACTTATTTACCGCCAATATTGGCTAGAATCTGGGCGACTACCCGCCGAAAGACCTACACTCGCAGGCTCTATTACCCATCAATGGCCTACCCAACCCACACTCCCCGAAGACCCTAGCACCCAACCCTACCCCGCTAGCTAATCTTCCTAATTCTGCCTTTCCAACCCCGACCTCCATGCGCTTCAAAAAACCAGACACCCCTATTCCCACCATCGATCTCATTCCCATGCTCACGGTCATGATGGGCGTACTGGCCTTCTTCGTCGTCATCTCGGTCTCTCTCAGCAGCGAGCAGCTAATCCAGGTAAACCTCCCCCCCGAGCCAACCGAAGACACGCCCACCTCAGACCAAACCACCTCAGAACCCTTTATCGTTTCCATGGATGCCGACGGCCAGCAGCGACTCAACGGCGTTCCCATCGCGACCGATCAGCTCACTGTCGAAATCAACGCCTATCTCGACGGCAACCCCACCCAAAATGTCTACCTTGTCCCCAGTCGCGAGCTGCCGTACGAACAGGTGATGCGATTCCTGGGCGATGTGCGGGCAGTCGGTGGCAGCGATCGCGTCTCCCTAGCTCTAGAAAAACAACCTAGCGTATCCACTGAACGGCCATGAGAAAGCGCCCTAGACCCAGCAGCCGAATTCCAGAGGTCAACCTAGTGCCGATGATGGACGTACTGATGAGCGTCTTAATTTTCTTCGTCGTCATCTCCATGAGCATGACCGGCGTAGCCATTAACGGCGTCACTCTGCCCACCTCTGTAGACAATGCCGACGAATCCGCCAGCGGCGAAAAAGAAAGTCCCCCCCTCGTGATGGGACTCGACTCGCAAAGTACCCTCACCATAGACGGCGAAACCGTCGAAGTAGCCTCACTCGCGCCCATTATTCAAAGCTACTTCCAGGAGAACCCCGACGGTAGCATTCTGCTAAAGGCCGACCGCGAACTGCCCTACGACAACATTGCCGACTTACTCACCCAGCTTCGCAAAGTTGGCGGCAAGCGAGTTTCGCTAGCCGTAGAATAAAAATAGATAATCTCACTTAACCCGCCTTTCACCGATGGAGCCGACCCCCGACAGTCAAATTGAAAGACTACTCGCAGCGCTCAAGCAGCCCAATTTGGAACAGCGCGATCGCGCCTCCTCTGCCTTATGGCACCTGTGGTTCCACCAAAAAGGCGTCTACGGTGCGCGACAGCTCATGCAGGCCCAAACCCTGCTCGAAACCGGCCAGACAAACAAAGCTGAAACCCTGCTCAGCAAACTGATTATCGCCCAGCCCGACTTTGCCGAAGCCTGGAATCGTAGAGCTACTCTGCGCTATATACAGGGAACGCATTGGCAGGCGATCGCCGACTGTCAAAAAACGGTTCAGCTAGTTCCCTACCACTTCGGCGCACTCCACGGCCTCGGTCTTTGCCATAGCGCCGTTGGCAACTACACCGCCGCCATCCAAGCCTTTCGTCAGGCGCTAGCCATTCAGCCGTACGCCCTCACCAATCAGCGCATGATTCTAGAATGCGCTGCCAAGCTGGAATAAACTTTTTCAAGGGGTCACTCACAATACATCACCGACTTTTTCAGACCCTTGTGCGTTACAACCGCCGCCCAAAACCGCTCAATCTATGTCAACCTGATCTGTACAGATCGCATTTCCTCTTGAAGAACCATGCAAACGCTGTCTACGCCCCCGACCGCTCCTGATGCGTCACCACGCAACCCAAAAATAGAAGCCTCCAAAACGGAAGAGTTCGTACCGACCATCATCCGTCGTAAAACGCGCTCCGTCAGCGTTGGCGATGTCAGCATCGGCAGCAGCCATCCGGTCGCCGTTCAGTCCATGATTAACGAAGACACCCTAGATATAGACGGATCGGTTGCTGGCATCCGCAGACTCCACGAAGCGGGCTGCGAAATTGTCCGCGTTACCGTCCCCAGCATGGCCCACGCCCGCGCCCTTACAGAAATCAAAGCGAAGCTGGCGCAAACCTATCAGACCGTGCCGCTGGTCGCTGATGTCCATCACAACGGCATGAAAATTGCCCTCGAAGTTGCTAAGCATGTAGACAAAGTTCGGATTAATCCCGGTCTGTATGTATTTGAGAAGCCATCGAGCGATCGCACCGAATACACCTCCGAAGAATTCGCCAGCATCGGCCAAAAAATTCAACAAACCCTAGAACCCCTCGTCATCTCTTTGCGCGATCAGGGCAAAGCCATGCGCATCGGCGTCAACCACGGCTCCCTCGCCGAGCGGATGCTCTTCACCTACGGCGACACGCCCGAAGGCATGGTCGAATCCGCCCTAGAATTCATCCGCATTTGCGAATCGCTCAACTTCCACAACCTCATCATTTCGCTCAAAGCCTCCCGCGTCCCGGTCATGCTAGCCGCCTATCGCCTCATGGTGAAGCGCATGGACGAGCTTGGCATGGACTACCCCCTCCACCTCGGCGTCACCGAAGCTGGCGACGGCGAATATGGCCGCATCAAATCCACCGCAGGCATTGGCACCCTGCTCGCCCTCGGCATTGGCGACACCATTCGCGTCTCCCTCACCGAAGCCCCCGAAAAAGAAATTCCCGTCTGCTACAGCATTTTGCAAGCCCTGGGCCTACGCAAAACCATGGTGGAATACGTCGCCTGCCCCTCCTGTGGGCGCACCCTATTCAACCTCGAAGAAGTGCTGCACAAAGTCCGCGAGGCCACTAGCCACCTCACCGGCCTAGACATTGCCGTCATGGGCTGCATCGTCAACGGCCCTGGAGAAATGGCCGACGCCGACTACGGCTATGTCGGCAAACAACCTGGCACAATCGCCCTTTACAGAGGCCGAGAAGAAATTAAACGCGTCCCCGAAACCGAAGGCGTCGCCCAGCTCATCGACTTAATCAAGTCAGACGGTCGCTGGGTAGAACCCGACGCAGAAGCCGAGATAACCGTAGAAACCGAATCAGCGACTGTTCAAGCAGACCCGGTTGGTGCTGGGATATAGCCGCTTTATCACTCCTTGAAGCTGCCAGACGCAAACGTCTACTAGCTTCGTACTTTCCGGGTAATGTACGGAAATTATGCTTAGCGCTTGTATAGAAGAGAGAATAAAGCCACCCGCTCGATTAGCAAACTGGCCTACCCAGCAATAATCAACGCTCGTTTTAGCCTAGCTTTTCAATAGCCTCTTTTAGCTTTATCAATAGCCTATTTCATCTACAGACTATGGCTGCTTAGTTAATATCTGTTTGCAACTCAGTCAAAGCTCATCCTCCGCTCAGGCTACTTCTAAAAGCCGTATGCTAAATTGAGCGTAACTAATGTCCTCCACACGGGATTTTTAATCTTTTAACTATGGTAATAACCAAGCGCGGTCTGATTCTGGGAACTACGGCAGTCGCTAGCGCAGCCGTCGCAGTCGCGGTTATCGGCGTTCATCGGAATGCAACGCAGGCATTCTTTAAGGAAAGTCCCAAAGAACTAGTCGATGAAGTATGGCAGCTCATCGATCACGAATATGTCGATGACTCATTCAACTCCCTCGACTGGAACGATGTACGTTCCTCTTATCTAAACCGCAACTACACCGACAAAGAGCAAGCCTACGAAGCCGTTCGCGAGATGCTAAAGCAGCTCGACGATCCCTACACGCGCTTCATGGATCCTCAAGAATTTAGCAACATGCAAATCGACACCCAGGGAGAACTCACGGGGGTCGGTATTCAAATTACTCAGGAAGAAGAGACTAACGAAATCGTAGTCGTTTCCCCCATTGAGCAAACCCCAGCGTTCGAAGCCGGTGTGCTCACAGGCGACGTGATTACTGCCATCGACGGTAAAAGCACCGAAGGCATGGAACTCAGCGACGCGGTAAACCTCATTCGTGGCCCCGTCAACTCGTCGGTAGAACTCGCCATTACCCGAGAAGGCAAGCCCCTTTCGTTTACGCTCACGCGCAAACGCATCGAAATCCATCCCGTTCGATTCTCCGTAGAGAGTGGCCCTGAAGGCACCTTAGGCTACATTCGTCTCACGCAGTTTAGCGCTAATGCCGCTGCCGAAATGCGCGAAGCGATAAAGGATCTAGAAGAAAAAAACGTCACGGGCTACATCTTAGATTTGCGCTCTAACCCTGGCGGTTTGCTATTTTCCAGTATCGACATTGCTGAGATGTGGATTAAAGAAGGCACTATTGTCTCCACCGTAGATCGCAATGCGGTTACCGATGAAGAAGTTGCTCACGACAAAGTGCTCACCGACAAACCGCTAGTCGTCTTAGTCGATGGCGGTTCCGCCAGTGCCAGCGAAATTCTTTCTGGCGCTTTGCAAGACAACGACCGAGCGGTTCTAGTCGGTTCTCAAACCTTCGGTAAAGGGTTGGTGCAGTCGGTACGCGGTCTAGCAGACGGCTCAGGCGTTGCCGTTACCATTGCTAAATACCTCACGCCTTCTGGTAGAGATATCAACAAGTTAGGCATTGAGCCAGACTTCGTGATTGAGCTATCTGACGAACAGCGTGAAGAACTCGCCAAAGACCGCGATAAAGTTGGCACCGCAGAAGACCCGCAGTACTCCAAAGCTCTAGAAGTGCTCTCCGATTCTATTCGCGGCGGTCGTAACTCGGCTAGCGCGGCAGGTGTTGGAAAAGACAAGTAAGCGTCCAGTTGCAACGCGAATAACACCATAGAACAAAGGGCTGTTAGTGAAACCTACTGACAGCCCTCTTTGTTGAACCTTATTGATTTTCGAGTTAGCTAGGCTGACATTTGCCCGCACGAATGAGGCCCACCCGCTTGGCGATCGCCTGCCCCTTACTTTCAAACGGCCCCCACTGCTCCAAAGGCTGCGCATCCAAAGCATCCAATTCCTGCTTAGCAACAATCTCACACTGCTCAGACGCCTGCTTAACGATATACCAGCTTTCTCCAAATCTTTCCATAGCCGCGCCTTTTTAGTAGGTTTAATTGATCAAATTGTATGACATTCAAGCCTCCTGGCTAGCGGTGCGCAGGGCGTACGTGATGATTGCGGCTAGGAGGCATAGGAGGGCGAGCGATCGCAACACAATTCCTAACCCAAAACTCTCCTGCAACACCGGCAAACCCAACGCCCCCAGCACAGCGCCCAGCTTCGCAATCCCGCCAGCCAGTCCTGCCCCACTCGCTCTAATTGCAGGCGGAAACAGCTCTCCAGACAGCAAAAACGTCGTCGAGTTTGGCCCCAAATTCATCATCAAATTAAACACAATAAAGCCCGCGAACAATAGTCCGATACGGGCGCTACCCCCCGCAAAAGAAAGCAAGACTAGCCCAACCGCCATGCCGATAAAGCCTAAAACCTGTAAAGGAATGCGGCCCACCCGATCAACCAAAGCCACAGCGCCCAAAAATCCCAACACTAGAAACACGTTAACAACTGCTGCCCCCCTTGCAGCAGCCATCTCCTGAGAGAGCAAATTGCCTTCATTCGAAAAGGCCAGCGCCGCAATAATAGTTGGTGTAAAAATGCCGATGCCGTAGGTAGCCACATCCTGCAAAAACCAGGGAACAGCCGCCAGCGCCGTTTGTCGTCGGTACTGAGCTGAAAACAAATCACGATAGCCTAGAGACTTCTGTTCTAATTCGTCAATCTGCTCGTCCTCTGCCTCTACAACTGGCTTTAGAACAATCTCTCTTTCCAATAGCTGAGAAGCCGCTTCAGAAGCCTCTGCATACTTTCCTTTTGCCAGATAATAACTAGGGCTTTCTAGCAAAAACAACAATCGTAAACCGCCGACCAATAAAGAAAGAACAACACCTACACCTAGCATCCATCGCCACGCATAGCCAATCGCTAAATCCGGCTGAGTTTGTTGAAACACCCAAATAGTAGCCCAGCCTACAATCGCGCCCAGCAAAGCCCCTATCGACTGAAAGCTAAAAGCACCAATTACCATTCGTCCTCGAATACGCGCTGGAATATTCTCAGTGATGTAAGCCACGCTAATTGGATAGTCTGCGCCGATACCAACACCCACTAGGAAGCGAAAGAACAGCAGCGACCAGGCATTCCAGGCCAAAGCAGTTGCGGCTGAAGCGACGATAAATAGGCCGATGTCGAGCACTAGCATGAGCTGACGGCCAACCCTGTCGGTAACGGGACCAAGCGTTAGGGAGCCAATGAGGGCACCGGCTAGAGC
>QBMC01000170.1 GCA_003242035.1 Nodosilinea foveolarum
CGCCAGTTATAGCTTTGAGTGAGCCACGCATCTAAGCCGTCGTATAATTGTTCTGGAGCACTCATGAGTCTGAAATTGTTTTTGGTTAATTCCAGACTCGTGCTTCTTTCCTCTTTTGTAAAGACCGCTATACGTTTTCGTCAATGCGATACAGCCGACAGCAACACTTTTTTGTCAGTCAGCCAGGGTTGATAGTTGGTATCTCTCTGCTGAGTTTGCGACGTATCTTGCTTCTGTGGATAAGAACTGGGTGAGTTTGCTCAAAGCCAATCGCAATCTCGAAACGCAAAGTCTGCGCCTCAAAGATGGCTCAGGCCAGTGTCTGTCGTTCGATACGCCACGCATCAAAGTCAAAGACCTGTTGCCGCTGATTCCAAAATCGGCCTTCTCGCCTATCCAGGTAGGCAACCACGTCTACTGGTGTTTTACTTTCTGCTGCCGCGTTCTAGGCTTTGGCAAGCTGCGCTTAGTAATTAGTTTTGAAACCGCACAGCTCACGGGCACCTACGCTGTGCTGCTGACCAATCGCGCCGACTTCTCAGCCAAGCAGGTGCTCGCTAAATATTTGCAAAGATGGCCGATAGAAACCTTTTATCGAGATGGAAAGCAATATCTCGGGCTGAATGAATATCGTATGCGAACCTTTGAATCCATTCAAGCCCATTGGACGTTGGTGTTCGTGGCTTATTCAATCTTGCACTTGGCTTGCTTGCCACCCCCGACAAAAGCACCGGGTAAACGCCCGACCCAGCTCACACAATCCATTGGGCAGGTCTGTCGCCAGCAATCGCAAGCGCTGATAGAAAAGCTGATTCTGTTTGCTCATGACTGTCTTGAACAGGGAAAATCGGCGGCTTTCGTCTTTGCCAAACTCTTCGATAAACAGAACAAGGGGGTGTCTGCTTGACCCCTCGACAACCCCTAGATTATTTTTCTCTCGTCAGAGCACAATACTCAAGTAAATGAGTAGTTTTAATTGAATACGAATAAGACA
Source organism: Nodosilinea foveolarum (assembly GCA_003242035.1). GTDB lineage: Bacteria > Cyanobacteriota > Cyanobacteriia > Phormidesmidales > Phormidesmidaceae > Phormidesmis > Phormidesmis foveolarum. The sequence continues at coordinate 995 of QBMC01000170.1, forward strand.
GGCATTGACTAGCGGAATAGGCCACTATGCACGATGGACGACCACTCAAGTAGACCCGAAATTTATGTCTGGTCGATGTCAGCACCGCGTCATTTTAATGATCTTCTAGGGCTTGCCTTTTGCAAAGATGTAAACGTTCGCATTGGCTTCTACGCCAACAGTTGCAAAATAGTCTCCATTTGGGCTAAAGACAGGCGTTACTGAATAAGAATCGGCTGGGATTCTGTCAGTAATTGTCTCTGAAGCATCTTGGGTACCGAAGTCTGGTTTCCAGCCACTGTATCCTGTTTGGCTATTAACCAAGCGAAAACCAGCGACCGGCCCACCGAGAAAAACGTATTTTCCATCGGGGCTAATAATCTCAAATCTGTCGCCGCGATCGGTTTCTATCGGTACAGAAGTATCTGCCAACGTCTTTTGCTGCACGTTCCAAGTGTTGAGTATTCCCTCGAACATATTTTGAGAAAGCACCTTCAAGTTGCCATCAGGCGCAAAGGCAATACTGGTCGGAAAGTATGAGCATTGGCCGTCGCAACTAGGCGGTAACGCCTGCCCCGGATCGAAGGAGCCGATCAGTCTGCTATCGCTAAGCTGCCAAATATCAACGCCGTCTAAGTTATATCCAGCTAAAATTTCTCCATCTTGTCTGAACGCAATTTGGCTATATGCCGACGTTAAAGACTGTGCAATCGCTCCGGTTGTTGTATCGTACAGGCGAATTTGATTAACTGGAGATGCCTCATCAAACACAGCTTTAACCAACAACATTTGATCATCAGGTCGAAAAGCAATCAGCAGCTCATATTCCGATGCTTTGTTTAAGGGTTGTTGCCACAGCCGCACTTTTGTTTGAGTGTTCCATAGGCCAAGTTCGAGCGTTTCAGTTGTTTTATTTTGAGCGATCACGCCTATTTTCGTACCGTCTCCACTGAGTGCGATCGCCAAAAAACGATTCTCCCCTGTGGCCACAATCTCGCTCAGCAGCTCAGTCGTCTGCGCATTCCATACCTGAACTTTCTCGCCCTCTCGGGTCAGGGTCGCCAGTCGTTCGCCAGTATTACTAAAGCTCGCCGAAATTGCCGCTGCTGGGATGACGGCTACCGGCTTATTCGGCCATTCTGTAGTAGAGGCCAAAGCCTTGTAAACAAAGGCCGCCACATCAGCGCGGGTAGCAGATTTAAGCGGTGACAGCTTTGTTGCATCTTTGTTGTCAGGAACAATAATATCGGCTTGAGCTGCTGATTGTAGTGCGGCGTAGGCATACTTTGGAATCTCCGACGTATCTCGATAGCGATTCAGTATCTCTGAAGGGCCGTTCGAGAACCTTAGCCCGCTGGCTAGTGCCACTAGTGCATCTGCCCGACGAACCGGCGCGTCTGGCCGAAAGCGGTTGTTGGGATAGCCCGCCAAAAAACCGGAATACCGCGCGGCACTAATGGCATCAGCGGCCCAGTAGTTAGCGCGAACATCGGAAAATGACTGAGCTGATGGGGATTGCGATGGCAAAAATGCCTGACGTAAAACCGCCGCAAACTGAGCGCGTGTCACCGGCTCTTCGGGGTGAAATTTGCCATCTGGGAAACCGCTGACGACGTTAAGCTTGGCGAGTCCTTGAATGTAGTCGTAGGCCCAGTAGCTAGCAGGCACGTCAGAAAATTGAACAGTTTTAGCTGTTGGAGTGGTTTGAGCGGTGGCGGGCAATAGTGCAGGTGGGCCAAAGCCGAGGCTGAGACTGATGAATAAACCTAATAGTAAATGGAGCGATCACGATAGTTTCATAATGCTAGAGTCTAAGGATTTTGAAGTGAGGATTTAGAGAATATTCTGACGGGCTGATCGTTAACCGCATTGAGTTCCGGATCGGGGCCGTGGTTGAGCACTTCAAAATAGCTGTTGTCGTTGAAGATAGCAGAATAGTCTCCACTGTCGCTAAACAGCATATTTGTAAACTCATAGTCATCTATTTGTCCAGCTATTCCCGTTTGAATATTGCCAAAGCATCTTCCCCCATACGCATAACGACCAAAGTAGTCCTTACCATTTGAGTTGAGCTGAGCGCTCATGCAGTTTTGTTGTATGAGTGTATGACCTATTTGCTCCCTTGTTTGCAAGTTCCAGATATCGATAAAATAATTATCGATATTAGTGGGTGGTAGAGTCCGTATATTCAGAAAGCCGCTGTTTGAGAACGCTAAACTACCCAGTGAGTAGGCCAACGGGATAGTCATAAAGCGATCAAACCGACCGTTCTGATTTATTTTCCAGACATCTACACGCGGTTTTGGCGAATTTGTTTGAGTAGAAATATTGCCGGAGAAACGAAGAGAAGAATTGCTGGCTAAAAGCTGACCATCGGGGCTGAAGGCAATTTGATCGACGCTTTCGTCAGCCTGAGTTCCTAAATCCAGAGACTGCAATAGTTTGCCGGTTGTGACATCCTGGAAGTTTAGCTGAGTTGAGAGCGGATTTCCTTGGGCATTATTTAGCTCGCCTAGCCTTATAATCTGCCTGTCGTCAGCGCTAAAAACTAATTTCTTAAACAGCCTATAGCCTCCTTGAGGAAGCCCAGGCGAATCGCTTAACGGTTTTTGCCATAATTGTTTGCCGGTTGAAACCGTCCATAGGGCTAGCTGGTATGTGTTTGCGTTTGTCGGTAGGAAAATCGCAGCTACTTTTGTGCCGTCGTGACTAATCGCTGCCGAATTAACAGACGCTGCATCACTCGCAACAATCTCTCTTAGCAAAGTACCCGTCTGACTATTCCAGACTTGGAGGTTCCCTCTGCTGCCGTCTAGCGTAAGGATCTCTTTTCCGCTTTTACTAAAGCCGACTGGGTTTACCGCTGGTGGAAGCGTAGCGATCAGCTCGCTCTGCAATTCTTCGGCTTTTACCGTCAGAGGTTCGGCTCTACCAGCTTTCACTAAAGCCTGATAGACAAAGGCCGCAACCTCCGCCCGACTAGCCGAGCGACCGGGCGCAATTTGATCGAGCGCTGGATAGTTAACAATTAAATTCGCTTGAGCTGCTGCCGCTGTACTAGGACGCGCGTAATTGGGTACGGTATCAGCGTCTTGGTAAGAAGCCAGAGCTTGCAAGCTGCCAGTTGGATACTTTAGCCCGTTTGCCAGTGAGACCAGTGCCTGTACTCGAATAATTCTGTCGTTGGGCTTAAAGGTATTATCGGGGTAGCCGGAGAGGAAGCCTGCTGAGCGGGATGCGGCGATCGCACCCGTTGCCCAATAACCAGCAGGCACATCCTTAAACGCTTGAGCGGTGGTAGGCTGCGAGGTTAAGAACGCCTGACGCAAAATAGCGGCGAACTGAGCGCGAGTAACCGGGTCGTTGGGCCTGAAAGTACCATCGCCAAAGCCGCTGATAATATTCGACTTAGCAAGTCCTTCAATGTAATCATGTGCCCAGTAGTCGGCAGAGACATCTGAGAAAGAAAGCGTTTGAGTCGGAGGCGTCTGGGCTTGAGCCGTTTGAGCTTGAGCGAAAGAACTCGCGAAGCTGTTGTTTGTAGAAACGTTACTCAAGATAGCGGGCGCAATTAGAGAGGCGCTGAGTCCAGCGGTGAGGCTTAAAACTAGGCCGAAAACCAATTTTGAAGTAAGAGACATTCGAAAAGTTGTCCTATTTTAGGAAAATTGAACGTTAGTTTTGAGACTTAGAAAATATCTGAATGTCCGAGCTGCCGAACTTAGACACAGTGGCTATAGCTGAATAATTTTCATCACTGCTAAACTCGAATGCTTGATAGGCGAAAGGCTGAGCAGGTAGCTTTTGAAACGCGCCCGTTTTGATATCACCTGAGCAAGTTTCAGTGTTGGGTTCGGTACCGATAGAAAGGTATGTATCGTATGGGCTTTGCATGATAGGGGAACTGGAGTAGTAGCTTGTCCCGTCTGGGCTTAGGGCAACGCGGCTAGGTTTGATACAGGTCTCCATCGGCAGTACCGTACTCGAAACTCGTTCTGCGGTTCTGGGGTTCCAGGTTTCGAGGCGAGTCTCGCTGGGTCTTTCGGCAATCAGTTCTGTCAGGCTGCTGGTGGCAGTCAAGTTCAACAAATTGCTGTTTGTAAAAGCTACGTTAAAAACAGCCTGCTCGTCATTAGAGATTGGCAACGTTGTTAAATAATCGAAGCGATTGTCTTTATTTCGTTGCCATATAGTTACGCGCGTTACTATGCCAAGATTCCAGATGTTGTTATTTCTATAGTCGGTGCTGAGGCTAGCGATTAGATTGCCGTCAGGGCTAACTACAAACCCTACTGAGTTGTTGTCATCTACGCCCAGTAAATTTATAGACTGAGTGACTTTACCGGTTGCGATATCGCGGAAGTCTAGACGGCTGTAAAGCGTGTCAGCTCCATAGACTTGCAGATTAACTTGAGTAATCACCTGTTTACCATCGGGGCTAATGGCAAGGCCAGACACCCCACGCCCTGTCGAAGCGTTTGGGTTTGGTTTAGGAAACTGGTTTTCAGATGGGTTCAAAGATTTGGTTAGCAGCAGGCTTCCGTTTTCGACATCTTGCACCGTTAGCTGTAAGTCACTCGTATAAAGTGTTGATGTGATAAATGCCACTTTAGTCCCGTCCTGGCTAATATCAACTGCAAAAGGAATCCTATAATCCTCCTGTGCCATAAATGTTTTCAGCAGCGCACCTGTCTGAGTGTTCCATACTTGAGTTTTCAGCTCAAAGAGGTTATCACCGGCTATGGCCGCTATTCGCTGGCCATCCCTACTCAGGCTCACAGCAGAAGCTTGGGCTGCAATCGTCGTTATTGGCGTTGTTTGCCAGCGTCTTTCCGGCTTCATAGCAATCGGATCAACGCGACCCGCCTTGACTAACGCTTGATAAACAAAAGCCGCCACTTCAGCTCGACTCGCCGCACGATTGGGCAAAATTTGATCGGGCGTAGGATAGCTAACAACAAGATTCGCTTGGGCGGCGGCAGCGGTGCTAGGTCGAGCGTAGTCGGGAACAGTGCCAGCGTCTTTGTAATTAGACAGGGATTGCGGGTTGCCGGTGGGATATTTCAAGCCGTTAGCCAGTGAGACGAGCGCCTGTACTCGGAGAATTCGGTCGTTGGGTTTGAAAGTGTTGCCAGGGTAGCCAGAGAGGAAACCGGCTGAGCGGGATGCGGCGATCGCATCCGTAGCCCAGTAACCAGCAGGCACATCCTTAAAAGATTGAGCGGTCGTTGGCTGCGACTTTAAGAACGCCTGACGCAAAATAGCTGCGAACTGAGCGCGAGTAACCGGATCGTTCGGGCGAAAAGTACCATCACCAAAGCCACTGATAATGTTGAGCTTGGTTAGACCCGCAATATAGTCTCGCGCCCAATAGTTAGCCGGAACATCTGAGAAAGCGGTGGGTTGAGTTTGGGCTTGAGCCGTAGCAAGGCGGCTGTTATGAGAGATTGCTGGGATGATGAAAGGCGTGCTTAGGCTGAGGAGGAGACCAAAGGTTAAACCGATGCCGAGTCGTGAAGTAAAAGACATTTATAGTGATTTCCTGATTGATAGAAGACTGTAGATTTGGGGTGCGATCGCAAAATAATCTAAGGCGCAGCTTTCGTAAATATGCGAATTTCGAGATCGCTAACAGCCGCTAAAACATCTCCATCGCCGCTAAAGACACCTATCTCAAAGCCAACCGACAATTCATCTAAATTTCTTTGAAACTCGCCCGTTTGAATATTGCCCAGGCAGATCCCCAGGCCAGGATAAGTTGAGAAGTAAGAAGTTCCATCTGGACTAGCCACAGCAGCCGGTGTAGCAGTGATACAGTCTTCATCGGGTAGCAGGGTGCTTTGCACTTGTTCACCTGTTTGAGGATTCCAGGTATCGAGGCGATCCTTATAAGATCTATACGTAGTCAAGTTCAATAAATTACTGTCAGTAAACCCTACGCTATTAATGGAAGTCCCGTCTTTAGTCACTGGCAGCGCCGTCAGATAATCAAAGCGATTGTCTTTGTTTCGTTGCCACATATCTACAGCCGTCTGGCTGCTAGAAGTACCATCGGCATAGCTCACTCTCGCCAACAGGCTACCATCAGGGCTAAACGTAGAGTTGACGATGCCTGCATTTTCTATACCTATTAAATTTATAGATTGGGTGAATTCGCCGGTTGCAATGTCGTGGAAATTTAGACGATTATAAACAGTGCCGTCCCGATAATTTTGACTTCTCAGGCTTACTTGAGTCATTACCCGTTTACCATCAGGGCTAAAAGCAACGTCAAGCGTACCAAGATCTGTTGGATAGTATGTTTTAAGAATCTGGCTTTTTGGCGGGGTTAAAGATTGGGTTAGCAGCACTTTGCCATCATCAACAGTCTGTACGGTTAGCTGTGGCACACCCGTTGGCAGCGTTGTTTTAATAAAGGCTATTTTAGTCCCGTCCTGGCTAATAGCAACTGCATTAAAGACACTATCTGAAGCCTCTGCGGTAAGTGTTCTCAGTAGCGAACCCGTCTGAGTGTTCCACACCTGAATTTCTGGATCTGAGTTGACTATGACTGCTAGGCTCTGCCCGTTCCGGCTCAGACTCATTCGATAGGCTTGGACTGCAATTGTCGTTGTCGGCGTTATTTGCCAGCGTCTCTCCGGTTTTAGAGCGATAGGAGCAACGCGACCCGCTTTAGCTAAAGCTTGATAAACAAAAGCCGCTACTTCAGCTCGACTCGCCGCACGATTGGGCGAAATTTGATCGGGCGCAGGATAGCTAACAATCAGATTCGCTTGGGCGGCTGCCGCTGTGCTCGGTCGGGCATAAGTGGGAACGATATCGGCATCTTTGTAACTGGATAAGGATTGCGGGTTGCCAGTGGGATATTTTAAGCCATTAGCCAGTGAAACCAGCGCCTGTACTCGAAGAATTCGGTCATTAGGCTTGAAAGTGTTGTCGGGGTAGCCGGAGAGGAAACCGGCTGAGCGGGCTGAGGCGATCGCACCCTTTGCCCAGTAATCATCAGACACATCCTTAAACGCTTGAGCCGTGGTAGGCTGCGAGGTTAAGAACGCCTGACGCAAAATAGCTGCGAACTGAGCGCGAGTAACCGGCTCGTTTGGCCTGAAAGTACCGTCACCAAAGCCGCTAATAATGTTGGACTTAGCAAGTCCTGCAATATAATCGTGCGCCCAGTAGTCAGCCGGTACGTCTGAGAAAGCCGTGGGTTGAGTTTGAGCCTGAGCCGTGGCAAAGCGGCTGTTATGGGAGATTGCTGGGATGATAAAAGGCGTACTGAGACTGAGGAGAAGGCCGAAAGTTAGGCTGATGCCGAATCGTGAAGTAAGAGACATTTTGGGTAGTTGCCTAATTGATAGGAGACTGTGAATTTAGGGGTGCGATCTCCAAATAATCTAAGGCGCAGCTTTCGTAAATATGCGAATTTGGCGATCGCCCACAACTGCTATGGTGTCTCCATCACCGCTAAAGACGCCGGTCTTAAGGGTTTGCGCCCATCCATCTAGATTTCTTTGAAACTCTCCCGTTTGAATGTTGCCAAAGCAGTCTCCAAAGTTGGGGTAAGTACCAACGAAGTAAGAAGTTCCGTCTGGACTAGGAAGAACATCCCCTTCCTGAATACATTCCTTCCTAGGTAACCCATTGCTTTGAACTCGTTCGCCGGTTTGAGGGTTCCAAGTGTCGTAACTTCCGCTCGTAGTTGTGGTCAATAAATTACTTTTGGTAAAAGCCATTCTATTACCAAAGAATCCGCCTGGCAGCGTCGTCAAGGGTTCAAATCGGCTGTTGTTTCGTCGCCATATAACTACACTCGACGAGGATGTAGCACGTCGGGGAAGAACGCTAGGCGTAGCTAAAAGATTGCCATCGGGACTCAAGATAGGTTTGATGCCTAGTCCGTTTAGAAACGGCATATCTATAGACTGTGTGACTTTCCCCGTTGCGATGTCCTGAAAGTCGAAACGGTTGTAAAGAGGGTCATACTCATAGGTTTGACTGTTTAGACTGTTTAGACTGACCTGAGTTATCACCTGTTTACCATCGGGACTAAAAACAACGTAGAGCACATCGGGCGTTATCGGATAGTTTGTCTTAAGAATCTGATCTTTAGGTGGGTTCAAAGACTTAGTTAGCAGCACTCTGCCATCTTCAATAGTCTGCACCGTTAGCTGTATCGCACCTGTTGATGGCGTTGTTTTGATAAAGGCTATTTTAGTTCCGTCTTGGCTGATAGCAATTGCACTGAAGACACTATCTGGAGCCTCTGTGGTAACTGTTTTCAGTAACGAACCTGTTTGAGCATTCCATACCTGAATGTCTGGGCCGGGGGCACCAATGCTTTGACCAGTTATGGCTGCTAGTCGCTGACCATTCTCACTTAGGCTCACTTGATAGGGTTGGACTGCAAACGTCATTGTCGGTGTTATTTGCCAGCGTCTTTCCGGCTTCACAGCAATCGGATTGACGCGACCCGCCTTGACTAAAGCCTGATAAACAAAGGCCGCCACTTCAGCTCGGCTCGCCGCACGATTGGGCGAAATTTGATCGAGTGCAGGATAGCTGACGACAAGATTCGCTTGGGCTGCTGCCGCTGCGCTAGGCCGAGCGTAGGCTGGAACGGTGTCAGCGTCTTTGTAATTGGATAGGGATTGGGGGTTGCCAGCGGGATATTTTAAGCCGTTGGCCAGTGAGACGAGCGCCTGTACTCGGAGAATTCGGTCGTTGGGTTTGAAGGTGTTGTCGGGGTAACCGGAGAGGAAACCTGCTGAGCGGGCTGAGGCGATCGCACCCGTTGCCCA
>QBMC01000171.1 GCA_003242035.1 Nodosilinea foveolarum
TTGAGCTATCCTCTACCTTAGCTCTAAAGCATGAGCTTGTTTCTTAACGGCCCCTAACGCTATCAGCATCTATAGGACTTGCTTCTCGAAAGCAGTTGTCTCCAGCTAGAAGCGCAAACGTCAGTCTCCCTTTTCTGATCGAACTGTATTGAATTGGCGTACCATCGCTGAAAACGCCCTGCTCCAGAGCCGTTGCAAATGCCTCTAAATAAGAGAGGCTCGTCGTATTTTCTTTTCTATAAACTCGAACCTTTGAGCCAGATCCTGAAGCATCGTGAGACTCTGGCTCAATCGGGTTTTTCTCTGCCACAGGCTTTTTTTCAGACGGCTTTGACGCTATCTCCTGAGATTCCATGAGCTGCGGTTCCGACGGCTCCACGGGGTTTGGCTGCTGTATCACTACGGTTGGCGACTGCGCAGGCTCGGACGGCTGTACCACCGCTGGCGCTTCAGGCACAGGCGCAGGCGCAAAAACAGGAACTGGCTGGGACTCAGGTGCTTGAACATCCAGCTCAGGCAATTCCGACACCTGGATAGGTTCTGGTAATTCCACAACTTCCGTTTCTACCTTCTCCTGTTCTGGTATGGGCAACAGCATCGCCAATCCGTGAAGGCCAATCGAAACCAGTAGCAGCGGGCTAACAAACGTGATCGCCTTCTTTAGCGGCGGTTTTGGCTTGCGGATATCAATCAGGGAATCACCTAAAGACATTTGAAGACTATTTACTACTGGTAACTGTGACATATTATCGAGCGATCGCCCTGAAAACTAGGACGATTACCAGACTGTCAATCATCCAGCGTAGAAAACGCCCAGCTATAGAAATCATCTCAAAACTAAAAATGTCTGCTAAGGAATGAGAATTTAATAAGTTGCCGATCTATTTCCGGCCACCCTTCGACTACGCTCAGGGTTCGGAATCAGCAACTGCCGCTGGCTGAGCGCAGTCGAAGCCAAAACCTACCGATCTACGAAAGCGCTTCTTATTCAATCCTCGTCCCTAAGAGTTGAAAGCGTTAGCGCGTCGGACACAAACTAATATGAACGGGCAAAATCCAACGAAGTACTTCAAAGCACTCATTCTATTTACCATCGCTTTGCTATGCGCACTCACCCTATTTACGATGCAATCCGCCAACCTCCCAGATCTTAAACCCGGTGCTCAACTTGCGCAGGCAGTTTCAATCGTGCCAACGCTCCTCACCGATCCCTTTTTACAACGTCCCACCGTCTCATCCGTAAACGTTGTCTGGTTTACCGAATTTGAAGGCACAGAGCATACGGTGGAATATGGCCAGGGCCAAAGCGCGACAGCGACCACAAGCCAGCTCAGCCAAATGTACGAAGATCAGGACTCGCGGGCCAAAGGCAAAACATACGACTCGCTAACGCCCAGACAAATTTGGCGACATGAGGCCACGGTGAGTGATTTGCCAGCAGGCGTTGGCAGAGCCTCTCCGGAGGAGAATCGCGTCTCTTACCGAGTTATTAGCCGCACCGAAAACGGCGAAACCGCCATCAGCGACTTTTTCTCATTAGCCGCCTCACCGCCTGTGGGTCAGCCGCTCAAAATCCTCCTCACCTCCGACCATCAGCTCAAGCCGATGACACCGGCTAACCTGCAAAAAGTAGAAGAAACCGTTGGCCGACTGGACGCTGTCTTTTTTGCAGGCGATTTGGTCAACATCCCAGATCGCGCCTCAGACTGGTTCGACGATGCCAACGAGCTAGCCTTTTTCCCCACTCTACAGGGCCGAGTTCAGCACGTGGTTGAAGGAACAGACGCTGCTACGACCTACAAAGGCGGGCAGATAATCCAAAACGCGCCGCTGTTCCCGATTATCGGTAATCATGAGGTGATGGGCCGTAAATCAGAAACAGATAGCTTAAAAACGCAGTTTTCTAACACCTTGCCGCGCAGTCAGGTAGAGAAGCTATATTCAACAGAAAGCGAAGAAGGCCCCTCAGAAGACTGGATAGAAGATCGTTCTTACAACGTCACCACCTACAAAGAGATCTTCTCTTTACCCAAAACCCAACTACCTAGTGGAAAAGAGACAGAAGAGTACTACGCGGTGTCTTTTGGTGATGTGCGATTGGTGGCTTTGTATGTGACTCAGGTTTGGCGATCGCCCAATCTATCTCCCGACACCAAAGGCCGCTACCGAGAAAAAGCCGAAGACATCACAAACCCAGAAAAATGGGGCTACGGGCAGCATATTTTTGAAGACATTCGCAAAGGCAGCGAGCAATACGAGTGGCTACAGCAAGAACTCGCCAGTCCCGAGTTTCAGCAAGCCAAGTACAAAATCGTGATGCTGCACCATCCACCCCACACCCTCGGCGGAAATATCGTGCCCGCCTTTACAGACCCGGTCGCAGTAGAAAACCGAGACGAAGCCGGTAATCTAAAATCTGTTCAATACGAATATCCCAAGGAAAACGACTACATTATCCGAGACCTCGTTCCGCTGATAGAAACCTCCGACACACAGCTCGTGTTTTACGGTCACTCGCATTTATGGAACCGTTTTACTAACGAAAGCGGACTGAACTTTTTAGAGACCTCTAACGTAGGCAATAGCTACGGCGCACATTTAGCAGAGAACCCCCGAGAGACACCAACAGCAGAAGCCGTAGCAGCGGCTGGAGACTTGCAACCCTTTACACAAACCTACGAAGCCGTCAGCGATCCAAATGGGCTAACCGCTATCGTAGGCACGATTGCCCCTCTAAAAGACGGTAGCGGTAACGAGCTCTCTTACATCGCCAGCAACGAAATCACCAGCTTTACTATTTTCGATACAGGCACGGGCCTATTATCTAGCTACTACTTCGATACGACAAAGCCCGACTCTGAGGTAGTGAAGTTCGATGAGTTTGCAATTCTTCAACAGAGAGATAGCAACAACGCTTAAGACGGTGTCTACCTAGCCACTCAAGGAATAAAATCGTTTATAATTCAGTTATAAACCACAGGCGTGTCAGCGTTTTGAAAGTTGAAGTCTTTCTAGCATTTCATGAAATTTAGTTCTCGTTTTCTGGTCACTGTCGGTCTGATACTTGCATTGCTACTGAGCGTTTTGCTGCGGCCTGCGGTTGCAGATGCATCGCTGAGTGAGTCGCGGATTAATCAGCTTGAGTTTAAGGTGTGATCGCTCCAAACCCAAATCAACCAGTTACAGGGCCAAGCACCCAACCCCAATTCTGGCAACGCGACTAGTCGCCCAGACATAGCATCGCCACCCAATCAACTCTCCCTAGATGAGCAATTCGATAATCTAGCCACACTGGTGATTGAAATCAACCAAAGAGTCATCCGGCTAGAAGAGAAAGTATCTGCGTCCTCTCGCTAATTTGCATACTCAGTGATGCCCATTCAACGTTAGACCCACACTAGACATCCTGCCAGCTCTCAGTCTGTGTTTCTACAAAATTTCTCTTCTTTGCCGACTTTAGAAAGAACTTAAAGTAAACTGCTTGAGCGGTTTCCTTAATGGGAAAGAGAACATAGGTGAGCGGATTAATAGTGACAATTATGTTTCTAAAGTCGCGCCTAGCTAGAAAGAGAATACCTTTGGCAACTACGTTCGCACTCATCACGCCGACTGGGTTCAGTTCGCTCTTAAATGGCCCTAACACCAGCTTACGAATAACGCAGGGCGCGTCTGTGCGGCGAATATTAATCAGATCGCCGATTAACCGCTTAGAGATCTCATAAAGCGGACTAAAGGCTGGATTTACCTCGGCTTCGGAAGTATTGACCCATACCTCTTTAGTCGCGCGGCCTGTACGATTGTCTACGCTTTCTAAGAAGATTTCCATCATGCGCCAAGCAGACAGAGCATTGACTTCGAGAGACTTTTGAATCGCCGTCGGAGAAGTTTCTCCCATGACGTTGACGCCATGGTTAATTAAGAGAATATCAATTTTTTGAAAAGCGTCTCTCAGCTCCGACTCCTGCCTAGCCTGCCAGCTAATCAGCTTAGTCGCGCCGGGAATATTCGCGTCAGGCGAAGTGGTTAGCGCAATGGGCTTAGCCCCTTGTTTGCCCAGCTCGGCAATCAACGCTCGGCCTAATGTACCAGAAGCGCCGGTCACGGCAACGGTCTTGCCTTTAAGCGAAAGCGCCGTGCCCATGAGCTGATCGCTAATGGGGAAAAGTCCAGCGTAGTAGGCATTGGTATTGTCAAAGTGGTGTCGCCAGTGCCCAGTACGGTTAACTCTCCAGCGCCCTGGAGTATCCGTTAGCGGGCCAGGTTCGTGGGTCAAGTCGGTAGCCGTAAAGAGGCCGCGCGATCGCCCCACCGCCGCCAACAAAAAACCAGCCGCATATAGCACGCCTACCCAGAGTCCAGGCGTTTGAGTTAACGTTGCGGCGATCGCCATCACGACCATCATAAAAACGGCCTCGGGCGCGTCGTTATAAAGCTGAGCCTGACGATAAACGTCGGCGCTAACCGGCGTGAAGTCCTTTTTATAGGCCCGGTGATGCCAACTGTGCAGCTTCTGTAAAAGTGGCAGATGATGGCTCAGCAGATGGTAGAAATCGCGCACCATTTCGACTAGGAAGATAGAGCCGACGGCCCAGGCTATTTGGTCGCTGTGTTCGACGCTATGTGCTGTGAGCGATCGCAATCCGCTAAATAAATCTGCCATAGATATTAAGTAAAGCCGTTTCTAGAGCTGCCGAGAAGAAATCTTAATCTTCTCCAAGAATCATGGTAAACCGTTGCGCCAGGAGTTGCCCGAAAGGTTTTTAGTAGGCTTTTGGCCTAAACTGTCTATCCGCATATGTACAAGGACTAAAATCCGGGTATTCTTTTTATCAAGTAGTTTTGATGAGAGAGGCGTAACCCTCTCAGAACTAAACCATCTCATCATTAATTAGGGATAGCGCGAACCATGGCAGCGGCAATGCACGAACAGGAAAAGATCAACCGCGCTCAAGCTATTAACTACGACGAGGTGCAGGCAATTCCTGAAGTCTGGCCCATCGTGGCAGAACGGCACGGCGATGTCGTAGCGCTGCTAGACCCCCATACCAGCCCTCAAACGAGCTACACCTACCGGCAATTGGCCGCAGATATTAAGCGATTTGCAGCGGGCCTACAGACGCTAGGGGTACAACCGGGCGAAAAAGTCGCCATTTTCTCTGAGAACCGCCCCCAGTGGCTAGTCGCCGACCAAGGCATTATGACGGCGGGCGCGATTGATGCCGTGCGGGGCGCAAATGCCGAAAAGAGCGAGCTGCTATACATTTTGCAGCACAGCGACAGCATTGGCCTAGTCGTACAAGACCTCGCGGTTCTTAGCAAACTAGCCGATAGTCTAGCCAACAAAAACCTCCGCTTTATCATTTTGCTCACCGATGAAGTTGCCGAAATTAACGCAGACTTAGGCGGCGCTAGACTACTGAACTTCTCGGAGGTAATGGGCTTAGGTGGCGAGTTAACGCCCGTTGAGTTTGCCAGAGGAAACACCGCCACTCTGATGTACACCTCCGGCACCTCTGGCTCGCCCAAGGGCGTCATGCTCTCTCAGGCCAACTTGCTTTCTCAAATCGCCGGAGCTTGCAGCGTCGTCAGCGTCGGCCCCGGTAAAAAGGTTATGAGCATTTTACCTATCTGGCACTGCTACGAGCGCTCGTTCGAGTACTTTACGCTCTCTCAAGGCTGCACCCAAATTTACACCAACATTCGCTACGTCAAACAGGATCTCAAAGCGCATTCGCCGCAGTACATGGTGGCAGTACCTCGGCTGTGGGAGTCCATTTACGAAGGCGTCCAAAAGCAGTTTCGCGACCAGCCAGAAGGCAAGCAAAAGCTGGTGCAATTCTTTATCTCGCAGAGTTTGCAATACATTAAAGCCAAGCGATCGCTCTCTGGACTAAATCTAGACAACCTAAACAGTTCGAGCGCAGATAAGCTGATTGCGGCGCTCAAGCTCATTTACCTATGGCCCCTTCACCGACTAGGCGACGCCATCGTCTACTCAAAAGTACGCGAGGCGCTAGGCGGCCAAGTGGACTACTTAGTCAGCGGCGGCGGCTCCATTGCCGATTATCTAGAGGACTTTTACGAGCTAGCTGGCATTGAGATTTTAGGCGGCTATGGCCTGACAGAAACCTCACCTATTACCCACGTTCGCCGACCCTGGCGAAACCTGCGCGGAGCCGACGGTCAGGCAGTGCCGGGTACAGAAGCCGCCATTGTAGATTTGGAAAAACGTCAGCCCGTCCCCATTGGCACACCGGGACTCGTCCTGCTGCGCGGTCCGCAGATTATGCAGGGCTACTACAAAAATCCTGAAGCCACCCAAAAAGCAATTGACTCAGACGGCTGGTTCGACTCTGGCGACCTGGGCCAGATTACGCCATGGGGCGACCTGATTATTACCGGTCGAGCCAAAGATACCATCGTGCTCACCAACGGTGAAAACATTGAGCCAACGCCCATCGAGAATGCCTGTCTGCGCAGTCCGTATATCGACCAAATTATGCTGGTAGGCCAAGACCAAAAAGCCTTGGGCGCGCTGATTGTCCCCAGTATGGAATTGCTAGAAAAGTGGGCGGCAGCTCAGGGAGTCACGCCAGATCTGCAAAGCGAGGCGGTTCGAAGCTTGTACAAGCAGGAGCTAAAGCGCGAGGTCGCGAATCGGCCCGGTTACCGAGCTGATGACCGGATTGCGTCTTTTGCCCTGGTAGCAGAGCCGTTTACGGTAGAGAACGGGCTGCTAACGCAGACGATGAAGGTGAAGAAAAATCAGGTGGGCGATCGCTATCGCGAACTCATAGACGGCCTTTTCTCCTAGTGAACTAGCCAAAATTCTGCAAAGCAACTCAGTATATTGTCCTGTTGACAGAGAAAATATAGAGAAAAGTTGATATATCGGGAATACTAGGAGTATCCGATCTGCCCATTGAGTTAGATAACCCATCACTCGTTTGCGCTGCTTGAGTCGCTGCTCGCCTACTCAGTGAGTCGCTTAAGGATTGCTCGGTAAGCCGTTGGGCGTTAGTCTAATTCAATAGTTTTTGATTGAAGTCGTTTAATATTTTTCACCATGGATGTTTCACAGTCTCAACTGCTGCTAAAGCGTGTCGTCAATATCAAAGCAGTGGTTACCCCGCTGTGGAAAGAGGAAGCTCAAAAACAGCTACAGAGCCAGCTCAATCAAATCGACGGTCGCTTGCAGCAGCTCGAAATGCAGAGCCAGCGTATTCTCACAGAGATGCAAAATCAAGGTGCTACGCCCGGTGCCGCCGTTAACCAGCAAATTAGCAGCGTCCAGGGCAAGCTCAACCAGGACAAAAGCCAACTGCTTCAGCAAAAGAATCAGCTCTTGCAACAGCTCCAGCAAGTGCAGACCTTAGAGCAAGAACAAGAAGTTAGCCAGGGCCAAATTGACGGCTTTTTCCGCGTCGCGATAGGCGACCATATGATTAAGAAAATGCAGGTAGAGATTTTGCTACGCGACGGCGTCGTCGAAGATATTCGCGGCGAACTGTAAGTAGGGACGGGCTTCGACTACGCTCAGCCCTCGGTTAATTCGCCGCCGAGCATTGAGCGTAGTCGAAATGTCCACCGCGAGTCCATGACGAGATACAATTAGGCGTCCTTAGAGTGAACCTCCCTCCATGATTCGCGAAGTTTTCATGCCTGCGCTTAGCTCCACCATGACCGAGGGAAAAATTGTCTCTTGGGCAAAATCTCCCGGCGACAAGGTAGAAAAAGGCGATACCGTCGTCATCGTCGAGTCTGACAAAGCCGACATGGATGTGGAATCTTTTTACGAAGGCACCCTCGCCACCGTCATTGTGGACGCAGGCGAGATGGCTCAGGTCAATCAGGTGATTGCTTTTTTGGCAGAAACGCCCGAAGAAATTGAAGAAGCTAAGCAAAAAGCGGCAGCGCTATCTAGCGGAGAGAGTGCGGCGGCTCCCGTAGCGGCAGAACCTGCCCCGGCAGCTACCTCTCAGGCAGTGGCGATAGGTGCCGCCCAAAGTGTACCGTCTGGCGGATCGGCAGCGCCCGCAGCGGTGCAGAATGGTGGGTCGAATGATGCGATCGCCCCAACCCCAACTCAAAACGGCACAGGTGAAAGCTCAGGCCGAGTCATCGTTTCGCCTCGGGCGCGAAAACTCGCAAAATCACTGAAAGTAGACCTAAGCGGACTTCAAGGCTCTGGGCCTCATGGTCGGATCGTAGCGCAAGACGTAGAGCAAGCAGCGGGTAAAACGCCAAGCCCTAGCAATCAGCCTCAAAGCCAGTCAGTGACGGCTCCAGTCGTACCGGGCGTGTCTACCGCTTCTGTCCCCAAAGTGGTTCCGGCAATGCCCACCCCCGCCGCGGCTCCCGGCGAACTAGTCGCGTTCAATTCGCTTCAGCAGGCGGTTGTTCGCAGTATGGATGCGAGCCTATCGGTGCCCGTATTCCGCGTAGGCTACACGATTACGACTAACGAGCTAGACAAGCTGTACAAGCAGATTAAGCCCAAAGGCGTAACGATGACGGCGCTGCTAGCTAAGGCCGTAGCCGTCACGCTGAAGAAGCATCCGGTCGTCAATGCAAGCTATGCGGCTTCAGGCATTCAGTACAGCAGCAGCATCAATATTGCGGTAGCCGTAGCCATGCCGGGTGGCGGGTTGATTACGCCCGTACTGCAAGGGGCCGATCAGATGGACATTTATTCGCTGTCGCGCACCTGGAAAGATTTAGTCGCCAGATCGCGCAGTAAGCAGCTAGCCCCCGACGAGTACAGCACTGGCACCTTTACGCTGTCGAACTTAGGCATGTTTGGCGTAGATAGCTTTGATGCGATTTTGCCGCCGGGTCAGGGTTCGATTCTGGCGATTGGTGGAGCGCGACCTCAGGTGGTGGCAACGCCGGATGGACTGATGGGCGTGAAGAATCAGATGCGGGTGAACATGACCAGCGATCATCGGATTATTTACGGTGCGGATGGCGCTGGGTTCTTGAAGGATCTGTGCGATTTGATTGAGAATAATGCGCAGTCTTTGACGCTTTAGGCTCGCGATCCTGATTCCTTTCTATTGAGAGAGGAGGCGTTGGACTATCGTAAAAACCGCGTTTCCTAGATGAAATAAGGATATCGCATATGCATTGCGAAGCTTTGTCCAAAAGAATCGACCTTTTGTCCTTACTTGTCGTCTCTTTGCTCAGACAAACTGACCTTTTACCCTCACTTATCGTCTCTTTGTTTGGACTTTCTCTATCAATCTTTGCCCACGTATACAAACGCTCAATGATTATGGTGTTTTCAACCATAAAAAAGCTTCACGTGCGTCCTTTTTAGAAAATATCTGCGATCGCACTGAGACCCAAGGTATCTTTTCTGCCAAACAAACGGGCATTGTAAAAACAAGCCGGAAACAACCAATCAATTTCCGAGCGATCGCACTGTAAATCTACCAGAATTATCATCATGGCCAGACCCAAGAAAAACTCAGCCATTCTACAAACCGCTCAGCGTCGGCTCTCCGGCATGAAATCTATCGATCTAAAGCTCGACTTGGGGGGCGGCTGCACAACCGCTAATATCGAAACTAAAACTAAAGACGTGAGTGAAAAGCTAAACGAATACAACAACTTGCTCACTCTAGTTGATCAGGGCTATTTCATTTGCAGAGATAGCTTGATAGGTTAGGGACTGAAAACCCGATTTCAAGTTGAGCATCGCTTATGCGC
>QBMC01000172.1:0-8587 GCA_003242035.1 Nodosilinea foveolarum
GCGTAACGCATTCTCATCGAACCACCTCCAGCGGACTTACCTACTGCCTAATTGTATCCAAATTTCCTTAATTTCCGATTAAGTCTATTGAAGGCAGACATTTGAATCTAATAAAAACATCTATAGCACGATGTCTTTTAAAGAATACTCATTTTGATCGGGGTGTTCTATAGGATCGTCTTTGCCGCTCCCATATAAGGCAAGAAAGCTCTCCGGCCAACCGTTCTCTTTTGCTAACTCTTCAACTGTCTTAACCTCATCTAAATCAGCCTTCTCTACCTTAGCCTTCTTATTCTTTCGTGCTTTCTGAAGCATTTGCGCAACATACTCAGATACCGACAGACTCATCTCCTTTGCCTCTCGCTGTATCCAAGCAGCCATTTCGTCCGAAATATCTAACTGTAGCTGAGTCATAAACGCCTTTTCCCTTGCAAAGCATCTCACCCTATTTTAGTACGCACTCAGCGCTCAGCGCTCAGCGCTAATAACTCATCACTCATAATTCACCGCGTCCCCGACGCATCCCGAATCAGGCTAAACGAAAGCTGATAGCGATACAGCGCCACCGGAGCATCCTTCGCCTTAAAGTAATCAGGATCTTGCGGAGAGAGATAAATCGCCGTAATCTGATCGGCGCTGATTGGGAAATTAGGATCTGAATGGCGGCGATAAATGGTTGTATTTTCAACTTCGTTAAGATAGATCACAGGCCGATCTTCTGCATCTTTGGCATTGCGAAAGTACTGCTGAAAGATTTCTGTTGTCGCAAAAGAAACCGCGTTAGGACGCTCTACCGATCGCCCGGTAACGGTAGACACTAGCTGCTGATTGTTCTTTAAAAATGTGACCTGCCGGTTTGGATCGTCCGGATCTACCTTCACCGCTTTTACCCAGTCGTCGCCCAAATACGCGCGAGCCAAACTGAGGCCATTGAAGGCGCGATCACTCACAATCTGAATCTCATCATCATCATCACCTGGAATCACCCGGTCGAGAAAGCTTCTAGAAGACACCCTTACCGGCTTGAACTTAATCACCGCCCGAACCGGCTGATCTAAAAACTGCCGATTACCTTCAAATCCGGGCGTCACAATCTCTGGCGCAAACGGAGCCTGCATATCGATCAGCGTAGAAGTCATTCGCCAAGTTCCGTTCATCCAGTTGGGGTAGGCCAGATCGCCATCCGAAAGCTGCACCTCGGGCTTGCTTTCCCAGTTAGGAAACGCCTGCTGCCGTTCGGTTAAGGTGGCCGCTGCGACCTGACCACTGCACATTAGCCAAACAAAGGTGAGTAGACCAATCCACAGCCAATTGCGTTGCCAGCGATCACCAAAGGTGCGAGAAGGTCTAGAAGATCTGCCGGTGTTCTCTTTAGAATTTGCCTTTCTAAAACTCATAGGCTTGCGAGTCAACGCCCTTCCCTAATCACTTAGCTTTAGCTTAGCTTGCGACCCCTCGCTTTCTCATTCTGTGTAGATATCTGCGGCTTAGAGGATAGGAATTGCCCTATCAGAGGCGGTTTCCAGCAGGTATCCTATTCTCAGCGACCGTTTATCCGCACCCTACAGAACATGGATCAAGTTTTTGGTGCTCTGCTTATCTTTACACTGGTTCCTGGCTTGGGGGCGTTACCGCTCTCTGGCTGGATTGTTCGGCTGTTTTCAGGTCAGCAGCTTTCACAGGTAGGCACTGGCAACGTAGGTGTCTCCGCCGCCTTCTATCACGGCGGCACCGTAGCAGGCATTTTTGCCGTCGTCGCTGAGGCGCTTAAGGGCATTGCGGCGGTACTAATTGCCCGCTATTTTTTTGGGAGTGATGCTATTTGGCCCGTCTTCTCACTAATTTTTCTAGTGATGGGGCGCTATTGGGGGTCGCAGGGAGCGGGCACGACAAATGTGGCCTGGGGCTTTTTTGTCTACGATCCGCTGGTGGCTGGGCTGGTTTTTCTGGTTAGCTTTATTGGCTTCACGGTGCTTAGAATGCGCGAGCAGGGCCGACTGTTTGTGCTGGTGCTGATGCCGCTGTTGACGGCGCTAATCCACCCTACCGATGGGGGACGGGTACTGGCGGTGGCCTGCTTGTCTGGATTGGTCTTTTGGATTTATCAGAAAATACCCGATGATTTGGAGCTGCCCGCAATGAAGAGTACTGGTGAATCACGGCGGATGTTTCGCTTTTTTCAGGGCGATCGCGCCCTAAAATCCCTAGCCACTGTCCTAGACCCTTCAGAAGTCGGGGCTAAAGCCGCCACCCTCTCGCAGCTAGAGGCTTGGGGCTATCCAGTAGCTCCGGGCTATGTGCTCCCCGCAGGCGACGATCCAACCGCATTAATTAGAGTCGTTTCGCCCAGTGCCACCTCTCCTGTAGTGGTTCGCTCGTCAGCAGTCGGAGAAGATTCGCTCACGTCCTCGGCGGCAGGCCAGTACGTTTCAGTGACCGAAGTAAACAGTCCCGCCGCGCTCGATCAGGCGATTACGGTTTGCCTAAATGCTTACAACTCAACTAGTGCTAGGAGCTACCGCGAAAGTCGAGATCTGCCCGACGGCAAAATGACCGTGCTGGTTCAGCCCCACATCTTCGGCACTTTCTCGGGCGTTGCCTTTAGCCGCGACCCGGTAGCGCATATGGGCGATCAGGTAGTGGTGGAAGCGCTGCCCGGAGATGCGAGCCGGGTGGTCTCTGGGCAAGTGACGCCCGAGCGCTATCAGGTGAGTGTGGATGATGCGATCGCCCCAAACACCAATGACAAAAATAGCTGGCAGCTCCCTCAAGACCTGGCCCTCAATGTGCAAGGCAGCGGCAAAACGCCCAAAGCATTAATCGCCCAAGTTGCCTACCTCACCCGGCATCTAGAGCGCAGCTTCCACGGCATTCCTCAAGACGTGGAATGGACGTTCGACGGCGAGCAGCTTTGGGTATTGCAAAGTCGCCCAGTGACGACGCTCGTTCCTATTTGGACGAGAAAGATCGCCGCTGAAGTCATTCCTGGCGTGATTCGTCCGCTCACCTGGTCGATTAACCGACCGTTGACCTGTGGGGTGTGGGGCCGATTATTTACGTCTGTGCTGGGCGATCGCGCCGATGGCCTAGACTTCACTCAAACCGCGACACTGCACTATTCTCGCGCCTACTTCAACGCCACGCTGCTAGGCGATTTGTTCTCGCGCATGGGCCTCCCGCCCGACAGCCTAGAGTTTTTAACTAGGGGCGCAAAGTTCAACCGGCCCCCACTGGCAACCACCGCTCGAAACCTACCCGGGTTGTGGCGGCTACTACGTCAGGAAATGAAGCTGCCCAAGAAGTTTGCCGCAGCGCAGCGGACTGAATTTTCCCCGATTCAGGCTCAGTGGGAAGCGCAGCCACTCGCCGACCTAGACGAGCCAGAAATTATTGAACGCATTAAAGCCGTAATGTCTACGTTAGAAGAAGCGACTTACTACAACATTCTAGCGCCGCTCAGTTTGGCGCTAAGGCAAGCCTTGTTTGGGGTCGATTTGGCGCTATTAGATAATGGCAAAAGTCCTGAGGTGATGGCGCTAGTTGAGCTGAAAGAGATGGCTGATGGGATGCGATCGCTCATCCCAGAACTCGACCTAGACGACAGCACCTACCGCAACACCTCACCCGGCAGCGGCGCATCTCTCTTTGCCGCCCTCTCCGAACATCCAGACGGCCATCCCGTCTTCGACCAGCTCGAACAATTTCTCAACAAATACGGATACCTCAGTGCCACCGCAACCGATATCGCCGTACCCACCTGGCGCGAATCGCCTCAGCCGGTAAAAGAGCTGCTTACTCAGTTCTTACTCCAGCCTCCAACTTCAACAACCACCCCAGCGAACAAGCCAGCGAACAAGCCTAATAGCCCGTCAAACACCCGCTTTCCGCTCGCCAAACTCCGCCAGCGACAGGTTCAAGCTCGCCTAGACTTAAAAGGACAGGTAGCCGAAGTCTATAACCGACTGCTCGCAACGCTTAGAAGCTGCTTTGTAGAGCTAGAAAGCCGCTGGCTAACGCAGGGACATCTCCAAAAACAAGGCGACATTTTCTTTCTAACCTGGCCAGAAATACAAGATCAGGTAGCGCAGACATCAGCCGCTCCCGTTGATACCACTGCCCTAGAGAAAGCCGCTAACCACCTCAAGCTCAAAGTAGAACTAGCAGCAGGCCATTGGCAAGCAGCAGGCAACCACCGCGCCCCCTATCTAGTTTATGGTCAGCCAACCGCTGTGCCAACTGCGCCTAGCCCAATGCTGGCTTCAGAAACCCTCAAAGGAATTGGGGCCAGCGCTGGACGAATAGAAGGCACCATCCAAGTTCTAGAAAATCTTTCGGACACCTCAATGACGATAGATCGGCAAACGATTTTGGTAGTGCCTTATACCGACGCTGGCTGGTCTCCCTTATTAGCTCGCATCGGTGGGCTAATTTCTGAAGTGGGCGGTCAGCTCTCTCACGGGGCGATTGTTGCGCGAGAATATGGCATCCCTGCCGTCATGGACGTGACCGATGCCACTCACCGATTGGCCACCGGTCAACGGGTTCGCATCGACGGACAGCAGGGCACCATCGAGGTGATAGACGAGGTGATAGACCCTGCTTAGTCAAAATCTGTCGTCGCGATCAGATAGATAGAGTGCACAATAGATAGACATACATCAGCCCTTCAGTCACCCGCTAGTAGCTGTAATGACCTCGACCCAAACCCATTTACAAGGAATGCTTCAAGGCGCTTTGCTCAGCCATTCACAAGGTACATTTACCGGCGCTAACCAAACTAAGCTGTTCTATCAGAGCTGGTATCCGGCTACGACTTCTAACGCGCTAGAACGAACCGCTTCAGCCCAGGACGCCGCCACTTTTCAGCCGATGCTCAAAACGTCGCAGGCGGAGCCATTCCCAGGGAAGTCGTCGGTTAAAGGCGTACTAGCGATTGTGCACGGGTTAGGCGAACATTCTGGGCGCTATTGCAGTGTGGTGAGAGCGGCTGTTGGCGCGGGATATGCTGTATTTGGGTTTGATAATCAGGGCCACGGCAAGTCGGAAGGACAGCGAGGTCATATCAGAAGCTGGCAAGACTACCGAGATAATGTCCAGGCTTTTTTACAGCTAGTGCGCACTCAAGAACCGGCGGCACCTTTATTCTTGATGGGTCACAGCTTAGGCGGGCTGATTGTGCTGGACTATGTTTTGCGCAGCGCTCAGACGGCTCGCTTTGAAGCACTTCAAGTAAAGGGAATTGTGATTAGCGCCCCCCCGATGAAGCCAGTAGGCGGTACTGCACATTCAGCGCGAGCCATACTTGCTAAGTTACTCTCTGGGTTGCTGCCCAGATTTACGCTCAAAATGTGTTTAGACGCAGGCGGTCTTTCGCGCGATCGCACAGTAGAAGCCCAAGCCCAGCAAGACCCCCTCGTACATTCTTACGTCACGCTGCGTTGGGGCGCAGAGACGATCTCTACTATCGCCTGGGTAAAAAAGCATATTAGTCAGCTGGGTTTGCCCATCCTACTCACACACGGCGGCGCAGATCCGCTGATCGATCCGGCGGGGAGCGCCGCCTTGTTTGAAGAAATAGCCGCGCCCGAGAAAACCCTGCACATTTATCCTGGCAGCTACCACGAACCCCACAATGACCTGGATGTCGATGTCGTCACAGCGGATATCGTTACCTGGCTAGAGCAGACTCTAGAAGAATCATAGGCGAAAGAAGTAGACGAAAAAACAATGCATATCTTCGGCTAAAACCTCGGCCAGCTCGAAAAAAAGCGGCTATCAAAACGTGAGTCCGTCCACGCTTTGTAAAGAAGTCTGCTAGGATGATGCCTTGGCAGACACGCTGAGAAGTATGTCGTCTGCTAGAAGTGCCGTCGCCTTGAGGGGCAATCGCTTCAAACCTCATTGATGATAGGTATCTAATGTCTTTTGAAAAACTCGGTCTGCGGGCCGAAATTCTGCGCGCCATAGCTGAAGAGGGTTACACCGAGCCAACGCCAATTCAAAGTAAATCTATTCCCGTGGTGATGGCAGGCCGCGATGTGATGGCCAGCGCTCAGACTGGAACGGGAAAAACAGCAGGCTTTACGCTTCCTCTCCTTCAGCGGCTGTGCGAAAATCTGCCCCCGCAGGACGAAGTAGCTCAGGTAGCTGCAAGCAAGGCGGCTAAAGGTCGGACGGCGACTAAGGGCGCAGGCGGCAAGCCCATTTTGAAGAAGGCTCGCCCTCAAGACGGCCTAGCAGAACGCGGCTCGGCCGGTAATCGTCCGCTAAGAGCGCTGATTGTGACGCCGACTCGCGAGCTAGCGGCACAGGTGGGCGAAAGTGTGAACACTTACAGTAAATATCTACCGATTCGCTCCACGGTTATTTTTGGTGGCGTTAAAATCAATCCTCAAATCTCCAAGCTGCGGCAGGGTGTAGATGTTTTGGTGGCGACGCCAGGGCGCTTGCTCGACCATGTCAATCAGCGGACGATTGACCTTTCGCAGGTAGAAGTGCTAATTCTCGATGAAGCCGACCGCATGTTGGACATGGGCTTTATCCACGACATTCGTAAAATTTTGACCCTGGTTGCCAAAGACCGGCAGACGCTGTTGTTTTCGGCGACGTTTTCTGGGCCGATTAAGAAGCTGGCGGATAGCTTTTTGCGATCGCCCGAACTGATCGAAGTCGCCCGATCCAACGCCGCCGCCGAAACCGTCGATCAAATCGCTTATCCGGTAGATCGAATCCGCAAAAGCGATTTGCTGTCTTTCATCATCGGCTCGCGCAACTGGCAGCAGGTACTGGTCTTTACCCGTACTAAGCATGGGGCCAACCGACTCACCAAGCATTTACAAAAGAGCGGTCTGACGGCTGCGGCTATCCACGGCAATAAAAGTCAGGGCGCTCGCACTCGGGCACTCGCCTCTTTTAAGGCGGGAGACATACGCATTCTAGTGGCAACAGACATCGCCGCACGGGGCCTAGACATCGACTTGCTGCCGCACGTGGTGAACTTCGAGCTGCCCAACGTTGCCGAAGACTACGTGCATCGGATTGGTCGCACAGGTCGAGCTGGAAATGAAGGTCAGGCAGTTTCGCTGGTTTGTGTGGACGAAAGAGACTTGCTTAGAGACATTGAGCGGCTGCTGAAGAAGAGCATCCCCAAAGAGACCATTGCCGGGTACGAACCCGATCCATCTATTCCACCTGAGCCAATTCCTAATGGTCGCAACAGTGGCGGTGGCGGTAAGGGTCGCGGTCGGAGTGGTGGCGGCGGCGGGGAGCAGCGAAATGATCGGGCGCGATCGCCTAGGTCAGCTAGTGGGAGTGCTAGACCCAGCAAGCCAACGCTCAACAAAAGCAAGCCGCGCCGCTCGTCTTAATCGCCGATGATGACTCAGAGAAAGCAACAACTATTCTGAATGACAAAATGGATCAGCGGCAAGCTCGAACCACCCATCTAAGGACTGTCAACTCTCTTTAAGCTATCCATAAGTTCTCAATAGGTTTTGCACCCATGCCTGATCTTCTGAGGATAGTAAAGGCATAGGCACCTCGTGGGTGTAGTCGATACGTAAGTCATAGCTTGCCTGTTCGCATACTTCTTGGAAGACACTTTGCAGATCGACCGCTATAGCCTCATCTGGGTCTTTAAGCGGTAGTAGAAACTCAGGGAGTGTTCTCTGAGCATGAAAGCATAAGGCTGGGCCTTAGGGCGGTTGGATGTTCTACTGACCAGAACGTAATAGTCACCTATGCTACTGGCTCCAACGATGGGAAAAGGAGACCTGCTTCTGAGTAGATCAATCTCTACAAAGTGAGAAGCACTACTCAAAACGGCCGCTCTTTTTGTCTCATAGATATCTCTCCCTTTTCCTTTTCTCTTATTGGTCGGAGATAGCATCTCAATGGCTGTAACTACCCGGTCGCTACCCGCTTCACGAACTTCTAGATAGCGTTCTCGAATTTCTATTGGAATCGGCAGCGTCACTGTTTGCGGTGTGGTTCTGACAACAACGTTGCTAACTTTAGCGGCTACGAACGCTTCTAAAGGTTGACTGTTCTGGCTATTGCTCAAAATAACAGCGTCTGGAATTCCGATCAGCAGATCGCTCTCTGGTGTATCCATATAAGATCGAGTCTCAACTTCGACGTAGTAGTGAGGTCGTAGTTTAGGGGCGATGCGGTTGGCGATCGCAAGCATTAGTCTGTTGTGAAAAGGCGACCAAAAGGCAGATTGTTCTAAATAACGTCAGTTCGGGTTAAGCCACAGGCGGTAAAGCCCACTCTAGGCGGAGTTTGGGCTTTTTAGGCTGATGGCAATAGGCAATTAAGCCGCAAATGATGTTGATCCAGCAGTTGACGGGGCTACGGTGACGAGAATGCTCTATCTGCGAGATGTTCTTGAGCTGGTCAATAACGGTTTCAACAATAGAACGTTTACGCGTAAGCAGCTTGTCAGTCAATCGCATTAGCTTGTTCTCCATGTTACGCCGAGGCTTGGCAAAGAACTCAATGTTGAACGCTTCGAGCAGCTCTTTGGCTAGCTTCTTCGAGACGTATCCCCTATCAGCAAAGACTTTGCCGCTGAGGATGCTAAGTA
>QBMC01000172.1:8702-18255 GCA_003242035.1 Nodosilinea foveolarum
ACGTGATGAATATAGTAGGCTTTGAAGTTGCGATAGTGGCTTTGATGGAAACCGATGAGAATTGTCATGATTTCACTGAGCGAGAGCGATCGCTTGCGCTTACGCGTTTTCAGGTCGTGTGTCAGGAGCTGGCGGTGCCAGACGGGTTCAAAGGCTTGGCAAAAGTCATCGACATGGCAAAAGAGTTCTTCTAAGCTGGACATATTATGGAGGATAGAGCTGATTGGTTTTGGTAACCTCAGCGTACCTGTCCTCCCTTTTTTGTGCTTTTCTTATCCCGAACTGACGTTAAATAGGGATCCATTCCTGGAAAAGGAGAAGCCATAGCATTCACTGCGCGAGCAATATCTCCATACTAATTTGCTTGGGCTAGCCTTGCCTACATCAGGCTCCAGGCGAACTTAAAACAAAGCCCTAAACCAATTTGGCTCAGGGTCACTTTGGGCATAAAGATGCCAGGAGGCGGATTTGAACCGCCGACACGAGGATTTTCAATCCACTGCTCTACCAACTGAGCTATCCCGGCTTGCTTACAACCGCCGACACGAGGATTTTCAATCCACTGCTCTCATCTGCCGACTTGTTCAGATGAGCTACCTCCGCTTTCGCTAGGAAAGTTGGGGGTCGTGCGTTTTGCGCCTAACTAAATTAGCAAAATAGGGTAACGTCTGCAAGAAAGTTTTTTAATCGGGTTGAGCGGTGACGGGTAAGGGCGATCGCTCAACCCCAAACTAATTCACTATCAGTTGGGTTCTGGCCCTCAGTTAACCAGCACCTAGTTAAATCGGACGCAAGCGAGCTAGCTTAACCGAAAAGGGGCCTTCGCCATCGCCTGCGTACGAGCGAACGCGCACCGTGTACTTCCCTGATTCGTTGATGCGGGCAAACAGCAGAGAGTTGGTGCTGCCATCGGGGCCGTCGTCATTTTCGTTGACGATTAGACCGTTGGCATCCATCAGCGTAACCAGGGTGTCGAACTCTTCGGAAATGGCATCTATGGTGATTTGATCGCCCGCTTCGAGGTTGATCACGTAGTCTTTGGCAAAGCCGCCTACGCCGGTTGGAATGTCGGCTTTGGAGAGCGTGTCACTGATCTCTGTCGAGTCTAGTGGAATAGGATTGTATAGCTGAGCAGCGGCCTGTCGTGCGCTTAGTCCAAGCCCTCCCGTCGATAGTAAGAATGCAGGAACCAGAAGAGAGAGTTTAACGCTAATGCGAGTCAGGTTCATAGAGGGAGTTAGGAGGATTTCCACGGAAGAATTACCACAGAGCCGATTGCCCACATTATGCATTACTGAGTGTTGGGCGTCACCCAACGATTACTCGGGGGCTGGGCTAGGCGCGTCTTTGTAATAGTCGTCGCTGCTAATGGTTTCACTTTTCCCCTGCTCGTTGATGCATCCGGGCTGTTTGTTGAACTGGCAAACTCTGGCCCACAGCTTAGAGCGCGTACCTTGAGGGCCGGAGGAAAAAATGACGCGATCGCCCCCCAGTCCACCGGGAACAATTTGAACACCACAAATAGGACAGGTTTGAGTCGTTGGGTCTGCCATAGGTTTTGACCAATAAATGAACACAAAGCTGAAGTTAGCCTATCAAACTGACTGCCCAGCGATCACTTAAGATCTTTATATCTTCTTCTCTAAAGCGACGGCTTGCAGCATGGCTAAAAAATTATCTCCGCCCGTTTCTATGTCCAATTTGCCGACGCATTCTAGCGCTTCGCTAAAGCGGCTCAGACAAATCAGTCACTTGCTAGACAACGCCATTCCAGTACCAGGGACAAAGTATCGGTTTGGGCTAGATCCGATTTTGGGTTTGCTACCGGGCGGGGGCGATATGGCGGGCGGGCTAATGTCTGTCTATATTGTGTTCGAAGCGATGCGAATGGGGGTGCCTTCCGAAACGATTGGTCGGATGGGCTTTAACGTCGTGCTCGATTTGCTGACAGGGACGGTGCCCGTGGTGGGCGATCTGTTTGATGTAGCTTGGAAGGCCAACAGTCTGAACGTGGCGCTGCTAGAGAAACATGTGGCTGCGCCCGAGCCAAGCAAGGCCAGCAATAAAATCTTTGCGGCGGTTGTGATTGTGGCCTTAATTTCCCTGGTGATCGGGATGGCGGCGCTGTCGCTGTGGTTAGTTACGAGCCTGTGGAATCTGATTTTCTAGTCGGTCTGCTTCGCGTATTCTAGTCGGTCTGCTTCGCAGAACAGTGGCATAATAATTCGGCTACTCTGTCAGGTTTTTTGATGTCAGCAAAACAGTTCGCCGTAGATATTTCAGGCCCCGATCAAACGGTGGAGCTAGAAGTGGCGGTGCCCGAGGTCGATAGCGATCTAAGCGACTTTGAGTTTCATCAGCGGGTGGAAGTGGCTTGGCAGGTGTGCGATCGCTTCGACTTGCAAACGGATATCTGGCGCGGGCGAATTTTGCGGGCAGTGCGCGATCGCGAAAAACGAGGAGCCGCGAGCAAAAGCAGCGAGCAAAACGGCAGCGAACAGAATGACGGCGAGGCCGAGGACAAAAAGGTCAAGAAAAGCGGCGCGGGCTTTCTCAACTGGCTCAAAGACAAGGAAATTAGCAAAAGTCAGGCTTATGTGCTGATTGACCTAGCTAACAGCGCCGACCAGATGCTTGAAGATGGCCTGATTGAAACGGTAGATGTCAATCGCTTTAGCAAGCGAGCATTTATAGAAACCGCGCAGGCACCTGCCGAAGTGCAGCAGATTATCAGCGAAGCGGCCAAACGCGGCGACCAGATTACGCGCAAGGAAGTGAAGCAGCTTTCGGATGATTGGACGGCGATGAACTCCGATCTCATTCCCGAATCGGTGCGGACTAAAGCGGCGGACAACATCATCCCGACGCGATACCTGACGCCGCTGGTGAAGGAGATGGAGAAGCTGCCGCCGTCTCATCAGCAAACGCTGAAGAATGAGATCGATGAGAATCCAGACGTGGATATGCTGAAGCAGGTTACCGCTGAGGCCAAATATCTGTCTCGCTATCTGGAGGCCGCTAGCCAGGTGCAAACGCTCGATCCTGACCAGGTAAATTTGGAGTTGGCACTCGATGAGGCGCTGCGGGTGGGATGCTTAAACTCGGCGGCTGATTTAGTTAACCAGGCAACGCTGCTAGAGCAGGCCGCCACGAAGCTCTACACCGCTTGGAAGCGCATGAACAAGCTTTCTGAGCGAGTGTATGTAGATAGTGGAGAAAGTACGCCGCATTTGCGATCGCTGCTAAACGCTCTACAACCGCTCTGTAGCGACCTAATCGAAGTGCAGCTCGGAGAAGCTAACAGCGCCGCTTCCCGGCGAATTAGGCTAAAGGTTCTACCTGATGAAGAAACTGAGCATGAGACGTTATCTGTAGAAGCCATCCAGGTCGGCAGTCAGGTAGACGTTTCTAGAAATTAGCGCTAGGGCCAATGGCGTAACTGGCCCACTGCCGAACACGGCCTTGAGTTGACTCTATGACACTGGGAATAGTCGTCTCTATAGGCGCTATTCATTGTCTAGTTAGGCTTTTGCGGTAAGTACGCGATCTCGGGCATCATATTTTAAGACATCTGTGACACCTTCAATCACCGTGCTGTTCTATCGTCTAGTCCCTAAAGGGTCTTTGCTAAATCTTTCCTAAAGGAACTCAATAAGATTTATCAATTAATGATTCAATGATTGGTTTAGCTGTTTGTCGCACTTTTGAACTCACCTTTGTTAGAGCGATTCTGATAGGCTATAGAGAAGACAAATTGGTAAAAACCGTGAGCAGGTGTGAATGCGCTCTACGCGGTGCTAGCCAGTTTACCGTAACCCAGGAAAAACAAACTATGCCAACCCTTGCAGCTAGCCCAGTGATGGACTTTCAGAGTGAGACCTACAAAGACGCTTACAGCCGTATTAACGCGATTGTAATTGAGGGCGAACTGGAAGCGAATGACAACTACACGCAGCTATCCGAGTATTTGAACGGGTACAAGGACGAGCTAATCAAACTGGCTAAGATGGAAAAGAAGCACATGAGAGGCTTTCAAGCCTGCGGCAAAAATCTGAGCGTTACCCCAGATATGCCGTTTGCTAAAGCGTTTTTTTCCAGGCTACATGACAACTTTCAGACGGCGCTAGCAGCAGACAAACTGGTAACCTGCCTGCTGATTCAGTCTTTGATTATTGAGACCTTTGCGATCGCTGCCTACAACATCTACATTCCCGTCGCCGACGACTTCGCCAAGAAGATCACCGAAGGCGTCGTCAAAGATGAGTACATGCACCTGAACTTTGGCGAAGAGTGGCTAAAAGCTAACTTCGAAACCGCTAAAGCTGAGCTAGAAGAAGCCAACCGCGCTAACTTGCCGCTAGTGTGGAAAATGCTTAACGAAGTGGAAAAAGACGCCGCTGTGCTGGGCATGGAAAAAGAGGCCCTAGTTGAAGACTTCATGATTACCTACGGCGAAGCTCTGGGTAATATTGGCTTTACGGCCCGTGAAGTGATGAAGCTATCTGCGCAAGGGTTAGCCGCCGCTGCCTAGATTTAGTGGCAAGCGACCCTAGCTGGTGTCAGCCGGGGTCGCTTTCTAGCGTTAGCTCTTTAGCTCTATTTAAGTTCCCTTCAACGCACAGGACGTTTAGTCACCCCGCATGTTTGGTTTAATTGGTCATCTCACCAGCCTAGAACACGCCAAGTCAGTCGCCGAAAAATTAGGATATCCCGAATATGCGGATCAAGGTCTAGATTTTTGGTGCAGCGCGCCGCCTCAGACAGTGGATCAGTTCAAAGTTACGAGCGTTACTGGCCAAACAATTGAAGGGCAATACGTCGAGTCCTGTTTTTTACCAGAGATGCTTGCGAACCGGCGCATTAAGGCCGCCACGCGCAAAATCCTCAACGCGATGGCCCATGCCCAGAAAACCGGCATCAACATCACCGCACTCGGCGGCTTCTCGTCCATCATTTTCGAAAATTTTAAGCTAGAGCAAATCAAGCGGGTGCGCAATCTCGACCTGGACTTTAGCAAATTTACAACCGGCAATACTCACACTGCCTACGTCATTTGCAAGCAGGTAGAAGACGCTGCGCCCAAGGTAGGCATTGCGCTAAAAGAAGCCACCGTAGCCGTATGTGGGGCGACGGGCGATATTGGCAGCGCGGTTTGTCGCTGGCTGACCAATCGTACGGGGGTGAAGGAGCTGCTGTTGGTGGCTCGCAACCAGGAGCGATTGAGTGACCTGAAAGAAGAGCTGAAATTTGGTCAGATTATGGGTATGGCGGAAGCTCTGCCGATGGCTGATGTGGTAGTTTGGGTGGCGAGTTTGCCTCAGGGTCTAGAGGTTGACCCGGCAACGCTCAAGCAGCCTTGTCTGATGGTGGATGGTGGCTATCCTAAGAACATGAATGCTACGTTTGCTCATCCTGGCATCACGGTGCTAAAAGGTGGCATTGTGGAGCATTCGCTCGACATTGACTGGCACATTATGGACATTGTAAACATGGATGTGCCGGGGCGTCAGCTATTTGCCTGCTTTGCAGAGTCTATGCTGCTGGAGTTTGAGAAGCTGCACACCAACTTTTCTTGGGGCCGCAATCAGATCACCTTGGAGAAGATGGATTTGATTGGCGAGGCGTCGAGACGGCACGGGTTTAAGCCGCTATTGACGTAATTAGATAGACGCGGGAAGACAGCTACTACGGTAGTCTAGATAACATTGACTCTGCGAGCCGACCCCCCTCATGGCCACGACTGAACGTAAGCCAATTTTGCTAGATTTTGAGAAGCCTTTAGCTGAATTAGAGTCTCGAATTGCTCAGATTCGAGACCTTGCTGAAGATACTGATGTAGATGTTGATGAGCAGATCTATCAGCTAGAGTCTAAGGCGCAAAAACTAAGGCAGGAAATTTTTACCAGCCTTTCGCCGTCTCAGCGGATTCAGGTGGCGCGTCATCCGCGCAGACCCAGTACGCTGGACTACATTCAAGCGATTAGCGAGGAATGGGTAGAGCTGCATGGCGATCGCCGTTCGGGTAAAGATGATCTGGCGTTAGTCGGCGGTATCGCTCGCTTTGAAGGTCGCCCAGTGGTGATGCTGGGCCAGCAAAAGGGGCGCGATACGAAAGATAACGTGGCGCGAAACTTCGGGATGCCGGTGCCGGGGGGCTATCGTAAGGCAATGCGGCTGATGGAGCACGCCAATCGGTTTGGGATGCCGATTATGACGTTTATTGATACGCCGGGGGCTTGGCCAGGGTTTGAGGCGGAAGAGATGGGACAGGGAGAGGCGATCGCCTACAACCTGCGCGAAATGTTTAGCCTAGACGTGCCGATTATTTGCACGGTAATTGGTGAAGGTGGATCGGGCGGCGCTTTGGGAATTGGGGTGGGCGATCGCCTGCTGATGTTCGAGCATTCGGTTTACTACGTAGCCAGTCCAGAAGCCTGTGCGTCTATTTTATGGAAGGATGCCTCACGCTCGGCTCAGGCGGCGGAGGCACTGAAGGTGACGGCTTGGGATTTGAAGTCGTTGGGCATTTTGGATCAGCTTTTGCCCGAGCCAATTGGGGGCGCTCATGCCGCACCGGTAGAGGCGGCGAATACTTTGCAGCAGGCGCTGTCTCAGAATTTGAATAGTTTGCTGGAGATTAGCCCGCAGGAAAGGCGATCGCTGCGCTATGAAAAGTTTAGGAAAATTGGGGTGTTTACGGAGGGGTGAGGCTCGTAAAGAAGCTGGTTGGTGGGCAGCGATCGCCATTAACGGTTAACATTTGTTTACGGCAAGCCTAATTTCTCTCATTTTTGGCGATAAGCGATACCTTTCTTCTATGACTCTCTCAGACAGCATTGCAACAGCCAACGGCAAACCTGGGCCAGAGGTACGTCCATCTCGTGAAACCAAGCACGGCCATCCCCAGTGTCAAATTTCCCAGGTAGACCCTACCCAAGACAACGGGCCGATGATGGACGCGGTGCACACCATGCTGCTCTCGGTAGGCGAAGACCCCGAGCGCGAGGGCTTGCTGAAAACGCCACACCGGGTCGCCGAGGCGATGCGTTTCCTGACGCAGGGCTATTCTCAGTCATTAGAAACCATCGTCAACGGCGCTATTTTCGACGAGGGCCACAACGAAATGGTGCTGGTTCGCGATATTAATTTCTTTAGCTTGTGTGAGCATCACATGCTGCCCTTTATGGGTCGCGCTCACGTTGCCTATATTCCAAATCAGCGGGTAGTGGGCCTCAGCAAGCTCGCGCGGATTGTGGAAATGTACGCTCGGCGCTTGCAGGTACAGGAGCGGCTGAATCGTCAGATTGCGGATGCGGTACAAGAAGTGCTGGAGCCTAGAGGCGTTGCGGTGGTAATGGAGGCGAGCCATATGTGCATGGCAATGCGCGGGGTGCAAAAGCCCGGTTCCTGGACGGTAACTAGTGCAATGGTGGGCGTTTTCGAAGAAGATGCCAAAACGCGAGAGGAATTTTTGAGTCTGATTCGGCATCAGCCTGGATTTGCCAATTATTAAGCCAACTATTGAGGCAATTTACTCCCTAGATGCTTTCTTTTTGAGGAAAGCAGCGATAGAGTTGGGAAAGTTTGCTTACTGCTATGCGAAATCATTATGACGAACGCTGCCACGATTGATCCGCTATCGGCCTTCCAGGGTGATGGCGTTGAGGAAATTACCGCGAATCATGTCGAGGTGATTGAAACGGTCATTTCTAGCCTGGAGCAAGACGGCTCGGCGATGGTAAACCATTCGGAAGAGGGCTATCTGTGGAAGTTTAAGTACGGCACCGTTGAAGTGTATGTGCAGCTAACAGGCAATACGGATGACGACACGTTGACCACCTGGTCGCCGGTACATAAGCTGCCGGTGCAAAACGAGCCGGAAATGATGCGTCGATTGCTAGAGCTAAACTGCGGCAGCACGTTTGAAGCCTGCTTTGGGTTGCTTGACGACAGTGTAGTGGTGTTTGCTTCACGGACGCTAAAAGACATTAATCCGAGCGAGATTTCGCGGCTGATGACGATTGTGGCGTCGATTGCAGATGAGAACGATGAGGAACTGCTGAAGGACTATCCTGCGCCTTAGATCTTGACGACTAGTAGGTTTTTTTACTCGCAGATCTGCTTTTTAATTTGGGCATATACGAAAATGGTGCTCGATGCTTGGCGTTTAGTCCCCATCTACGAGGGTACTGGCCTGGAGCAAATGGCGATTGATAGCTGGTTGCTGAGCCAACATGCGAAAGGACTTCAGCCGCCCTGTTTGCGCTTTTATAACTGGCGATCGCCCACCCTTTCTCTAGGCTATCATCAACGCCAATTTCCAGAGGGGTGGAATGCTTTGCGCTGGAACGATCAGCCCATTGACCTAGTCCGAAGACCCACGGGCGGCAGAGCCGTTTTGCATCAAGGCGACCTGACCTACGCGCTGATTACATCGGGCTTTAAAGGATCGCGTCGGGCGGTTTATCAGCAGCTTTGTCAGTTTCTGATTCAGGGATGGCAAAATTTAGGTGTCGCGCTTTCCTTCGGTGCAGCCGGACGGGGCTATATTCACAATCCCAACTGCTTTGGCACGGCGACTGCGGCTGATTTAGTGATGGACGACGGCTATAAGCTGATTGGCAGCGCTCAGGTTTATCGAGACGGTTGCCTGCTGCAGCATGGTTCTATGCGGCTACGGCCCGATAGTCGGCTGTTTGAAACTGTTTTTGGTGAGAAAATTTTGTCGCCTGATTTGCCGGAAGCCCTACTGTCAGAAATAGGAATGAGTCTGATTGTAGAGGCGTTGACTCGGGCGGCTGAGGATTGTTTTGGGGCTGCGTTTGAGGTGCGATCGCTCTCCCCCACAGAAATAGCAGCAGCGCTCACAGCTTACGAGATAAAACTTGAGCCGCCGTCAGTTTGAAATTAGGAAAGGTAGGTGATTGAATGGTTTCTTCGCCTCGAAGCTCAATCAGCTTGTATTCTCTCGTTGCCAAAGTACAGACCGTGACCTGATTTTCTAAAGGATCGACAATCCAGTACTCAGGAATATCTAAAAAGCAATATTCCCACTGCTTAGCACGATAGTCTTCGCCTTTGGTGGAAGGACTGACGACTTCGACTACTAGCAAAGGGGGTGACTCGTCCCAACCAATAACGGCTTCTCTATCGATCATAGATTCCATCTGCACAGCCGGAAGCACTGTGATATCAGGAATACGGGAAGTCTCTAGTCTGCCGCCTCTGGGCGACTGTACGCCCAGAGGCGGCAGACATGGCCATGTCCGATCTGCCCAGTTCTACGATCGCCCGTTTAATTTGATCCACAAGAAAGTCAACGATGAGCGCATGAATCCCTTTTCCTACGCTCATGGGCACGAGTTCTCCATTGACCAGCTCATAGCGAGTATCTGTGCCATCTTCGTACTTCAGATACTCCTCGAAGGTCAGCTTTTGCACCGCGACTGTCATCGACTTTTTCCTGGGGTGACTGCTTCTATTCTAGGCTTGCTTGATGGGAGCACGTCATTCTCTGCGTAGAGAAAAAGTAAGCTAGAAGCAGGTACTTCTA
>QBMC01000173.1 GCA_003242035.1 Nodosilinea foveolarum
GAATTCATCCCATTCTAGTATCTGGAACGATGGATTTTATATAATCCTCGTTCCTAAGCTACTGCCATTTGAATGACTATAGAATGAGGCGCGTCGATTCACAAGAAGTGAGGACTTCATCTTAGACTTTAACAGATGGGAAGACGGACAGGAGGAACAAGACTAAACCACAGGGAACAGCGGCTATAGTCTCCCGCTGAGCGATATCCTGTAGAGAGATTTACTTGTTGGTTCCAGCGTTTTCTCGTGCTCATGCAAATTTATTTGGACTATAGTGCTTCTACACCGCCGCGCTCGGAGGCGATCGCCGCGATGCAAACGGCCATGACGCAGACGTGGGGAAATCCGTCTAGCCTGCATCATTGGGGCAGTCGGTCGGCGACTGCGTTGGAGCGATCGCGCCAGCAAGTAGCCGATCTCATCAAAGCCCCTAGCGCCGATTCGATTGTATTTACCGCAGGCGGCAGCGAGGCTAACAATCTGGCGCTAGTAGGGATGGCTCAGACTTATGCTCGCCCTCAGCACTTAATTATTTCCGCCGTAGAGCATTCTGCTATCTCAGAGCCAGCTCGGATACTAGCTGCCCAGGGCTGGCAAGTGACGCAGCTTCCAGTCGATGCCCAAGGAACCGTTGCCCCTCAGCAATTAACAGCAGCGATCCAGCCCAATACGGTGCTGATATCTGTGATCTATGGTCAAAGCGAGGTGGGTACTTTACAGCCGATTGTAAAGTTGGGGGAAATCGCGCGATCGCGTGGCATTCTCTTCCATACCGACGCGGTACAGGTCGCAGGCCGCCTGCCTTTAGACGTGCAGCAATTACCCGTAGATTTACTTTCGCTTTCTAGCCACAAAATCTACGGGCCTCAGGGGGCGGGTGCGCTCTACATAAAACCCGGTTCGCCGCTGCCGCTGCCGATTATTGCTGGGGGTGGACAGGAGCGATCGCTGCGTTCGGGCACTCAGGCGCTGCCTAATCTGGTGGGTTTTGGGATGGCCGCAGCGCTGGCGGCTGAAGAAATGCCCGCCGAAACGGTGAGACTGATTCATTTGCGCGATCGCCTATTCTCTTTGCTCGCCGACGTTGACGCCTTAGCAATCACCGGCCACCCGCGCCAGCGATTGCCTCACCACGTCAGCTTCTGCTTGCCCCATACAGACATTACGGGTAAGGCTCTCGTGCGGCAAATGAACCTAGCTGGCATTGGTATCAGCGCAGGTTCCGCTTGCCATAGCGGTCAGCTTAGCCCCAGCCCCATTCTAAAAGCCATGGGCTACAGCGACCGGGCTGCAAACAGTGGCATTCGACTATCACTAGGCCGACACACCACTGAAGCTGATATCGACTGGGTCGCGCTAGTGCTAAAGCAGGTATTGGCCCGCACGTTAACCGCAACACCGGTCGGTGTATAAGACTGCGTTTCCTTCTCACCCAAACTCTACAAAACCTTGTCTCATGACTTCGCCCACCCCGACCTCTTCCATTCCTAAAACCATTCCCGAAGCGACCGAACAGGCTAAGTCAGCCGTTCAGTCGGCGCTAGCTGCTGGTCAAATGCTGGTGCAAGTAGAAATGGCCATTCCAGAACTTCAGCATCAGCCCATCGCCGAACAGTTTTTAGAGCTGTTTGAGTCACAGCAGTTCAAAGTCTTTTTTCCCGATGCGGGTGCAGCCGCGCTAGCCCGTAGAGACTGGGGCAATCCGGATTTTGTCATCCGAGGACTCGGCGAACTCATTGAACCGATAGATGCCGATGACGATCTCTATTTACTGGTAAATCCCTCTTCTATCGAGGTCAAAGAAGTCGAATCGCTTTGCAACCAGGTGACCAATCAACCGGTTGTACTCCTTAATCCCAGCCTGGAAGATATTGCGACTATTGGCATTGGCTATGCGGGTCGCCAATTGCGCGAACGATTTATTAGTAAAATTCAAACCTGCTACTATTTACGACCCATAGATGGCGCGGCTGTGTATCGCTGCTATCCAGGCCCCTGGCAGCTCTGGCGCGAAACCAGCCCAGAAGAGTACGAATGGGTCGCCGATTTGCCCAACCGACCTTCCAGTGAAGACATTGACCGCATTCTTTACGGCGACAAATCAGCCAATAGCCAATCTAACGATGGCGCAGTTGGTAAGAACAAATCCGCTGGTCGCAAGCGAGGCATTTTTGCAGAACTCACTCAGTTTATCCGCGCCCTCACTCAGTAGGCACTCTCACCAATAGTCAATCGGCTACAATCGCTTCTCTGTTCACTCTCAATTGCTCTATCCTCCTATCGTTTTAGCCGCCTATGTCTCCCACTGCGTTATTTATTCTTTACTGGGCTTTAGTGGCTCTTATGGGTGTCGGTTTGGTGGGCGCGTTTGTCCCCGTGCTGCCGGGTGTGGGTCTCATTGCGATCGCCGTCCTAATTTGGTCATTCGTCACCGGGTTTGCCAGTACCAGTTGGGCATTGACAACGGCGGTGGTAGCACTGGCTCTCAGTTTGGTGATTAACTACCTGGCTACCTATTTAGGGGCAAAAAAGGTTGGGGCTAGTAGTTGGGGTCAAACCGGAGCCATTATCGGATTGATCGTCGGCTTTTTCGGCCTGCTGCCAGCGCTGCCTTTTGGGGGGCCGCTCATTGGCATTTTATTCGGAACGATGCTGGGTGCCTTCATCGGTGAGTTTCTTTACCGCAAAGAGCTAGATACCAAAGCGCGGCTCGCGGCTTCTGGCAAAGTCAGCATTGCGGTAGTCGTCAGTTCGCTCATTGGCACCCTGTTAGAAGGTTTGTTGGCACTGGCGGCCATTGTGGTTTTTCTAGTCACCACTAGCGCCGAAGTTAGTCCACCGGGCCAGCTCTTTTGATTTGATTGACCCAGCCGCTCCCTTAGCAAAAGCGCCCTCGATAAGTCCATTATTCGCTTCGCCTCAGTGGGCTTAGCGTCAGCGCTTAATAGACTCGCTAGGACTCGACGCTAGGGCTGTCATATCGAATGTTGGCCTGACGTAGCCGATCTACGGCTTCTTTTAGGCGATCGCAATCCTCAATCAAGCTAATTCGCACATAGCCCTCACCACCCGCTCCGAAAGCCGTACCGGGAGTGACCACTACGCCGGTTTTTTGCAGCAACAGCAGCGCAAAGTCAGAAGCCGTCATTCCTGGCGGGCAGGCCACCCACAAATACATCGCCGCGAGCGGCTTGTCGATTCGCCAACCCAGCGTCGCCATCTCCTCAATTAAAAAATCACGACGAGTCCGGTAGCGGGCCTGAACCTCAGTGAGATATTCGTCTGGAAGCTGAAGAGCGGCTTCTGCGGCTTGTTGCAAGGCCGAAAAAATGCCGTAGTCCAGATTGGTTTTAAGCGTGCGCAGCCCCTGAATAACATGGCGATTGCCCACGACAAAGCCCACGCGCCAGCCCGCCATATGATAGGTCTTGGAAAGCGTATGGAATTCAACACTGATCTCTTTAGCCCCTGGAATCTCTAGTAGGCTAGTCGGCTGATAGCCATCGAAAGCTAGCTCGGCGTAGCAAAGATCGTGAATCAGCAGGATCTGATGCTTTTGGCCAAAGGCCACCATCTCCTCAAAGAACTCGCGGGGAGCAACGGCACCGGTAGGATTGTTCGGATAGTTGAAGTAAAGCACCTTAGCGCGTTCAGCCGATTCTTTAGGGATGTCGTTGAAGTCAATCACCCAATTATTTTCTGCTTTGAGCGGAATGGTATGAATATCGGCTCCGGCGATCGCTGGCCCTCGAAAGTGCGCTGGGTAAGCGGGCGTGGGCACCAGCACCACATCACCAGGATTAATATAGGCCATTGCCAGATGGCCGAGTCCTTCTTTAGACCCCATCAGCGGCAGCGCTTCTCCATCTGGATCGAGCGTGACGCCGTAGCGACGGTAATACCAGTCGGTGATAGTCTTGCGGAAGCTGGCGGTTCCTTCAAAAGGGGGATAGCCGTGATTGTTTTCGTCGCGAATTGCCGCGATCGCCGCCTCTACCACGGGTGCTGGCGTTGGCCCGCCTGGATTGCCCATGCCCAGGTCGATTAGGTCTACCCCTTGCGCTCTGGCGTTGGCCTTAAGTTCATCTAGCCGTGCAAATACATAAGGCGGCAACGAACTTAGCCGTTCAGCAGGCTTCAACCAATCTAGCGTCATTCAGGCAACCTCTTGCAGTACGTCGGTGGGGCATCAACCCAGACAGAACACCAGATTATCAGGAATACATATCGAATTTCAGTGTCATCTCAGCGTTTTTTTAGCTCAAGCAGGTTTAGTCCTCCAGAGCCAGAGCCGTTGTGGATAGAGCGTTAAGCCGTTTTATTTGCTACGGTCTTTTTGGCTAGGATCTCTGAATTCGATAGCTTAGCAGAGGTGCCAAGATTCATCGCCACAGTCGTTGAGACCATCGCCGCCATCACCTGCTCTGGCTGAACGCTGAAGGGCAAATGGTGGATGTCCGAACCAGGTCTGCAAGCAATGGTGGCGGCTTGCTGAAGCTGGTTCACGCTCAACGAGGCTAAACCCAAATCGGCTAGGCTCGTGGGCAGTCCAATCTGCCGGTAAAAGTGCAAAAGCTGCGTCCTTGCCGTCGCCGCCAGAGCGCTACCTGTCCCCATTTCTTCTAACCGCAACTGCACCAAAATACCATAAGCCACTTTCTCGCCGTGCAGCGTTTCCCCAGGAGCAGCCAGCCCAGTCGTAGAGACATGCGTTAAGCCATTATGAACCGCGTGGGCAGCGACCGTTCTACATACCGCCCCACCCATGCCGCCAATCACACCTGCCATCAAGACGGCAGCATCAACAACTTCGCGCCAGTCGTCGCTACCGGGATGCTTTAAGGCGCTGGCCGACTTTTGAAAGAGAATATCTCGTAAGACTCTGGCCTGCTGCACCGCGCCAATTACCATTGTTTGGCTAGACTGACCGCTGCTGACGGAGGCTTCGTACCATTTGGCGATCGCATCCCCAATCCCAGCGATTAGCGTTCGCTCAGGCGCAGTCGCGACCAAATCATAATCGAGCACAATCGCATCTGGGCAGCCGGGTAAGCCCACATCATACAAAAACGCTCCAGCCTCAGAATAGACGTTAGATAGAGCTGTCCAGCCTGCACAGGTGGCCGCAGAAGTGGGCACCGTGACAATCGGTAGCTGTCGCTGATAAGCCAGTAGCTTAGCGGCGTCTAAAGCTTTGCCACCGCCAACGCCAATAATGAAGTCTGCTGAGTGCTCGTCTGCACTCTGATGTAAGGCCGCGATCGCCAATTCACTACAGTCTTGCTGATAGGCCGATTGGTCAACCGCTAGATCGGATAGCGGTTCAGAAAGGAACGGCATCGCGATTGTTAACGTGCGATCGCCCCCAATCAGCAAAGGGCGTTTTCCAAAGCGGGCAAACAACTTTGCACTACTCGCAAGCACCCCGCTGCCTCGAATCACCTGAGCTGGCGCAATGCTAAGAACTGGAAAGCTTAATGAAGCCATAGGAATACCTCTTGGGGGCGGCCTAGCCGACGACTGTCTGGAGTAGCTTTATGTATTTTATGCTCGTATTCATTCACTGTGTCTTTGAAATCAGCCGGATCAGCTCAAGCCGATTGAGATTGAGCCGAGCGATTTGCTTTCGTTAGCTGCTCAGGAAAAATTTTCACCTCCGGCAATCCGCTATCCGCTAGCTGAGGTGCGTCTGAGGTTACTTGACCCACATAGACCAGCTCAGAAACACCCGGCTTGTGAACAATAGTCCTCGCTCGAATGGTCGGAACGTTGCTGCCGCTCCCCCCCAAACGGCTGGCCTTAAATAGGTTACTAGCCGCTTGCTGAAGTGTGGCTTCTAACTCGGTTGCCGTAATGGTATCGGGCACCTTAATCACAATCTGCGAGGAGCCAGAATCAAACACCGTTTCGTAGGGCACCGCGCCGGGTATAGCCGTGCGAACAAAGGGTTGAAAACTCAATCCCAACAGCCCAACGGTGAGTACGCCCATCAGCCCAGTTGCGCCCACTAAGCGAAAGCGCAGTCCCCATTTAACGATGAATGCGATCGCGGTGATCGCACCTAAGGCCAGCGTCGCGATCGCCACCCAGCCGGTTGCCTGC
The DNA here is from genome assembly GCA_003242035.1 of Nodosilinea foveolarum. Taxonomy (GTDB): domain Bacteria; phylum Cyanobacteriota; class Cyanobacteriia; order Phormidesmidales; family Phormidesmidaceae; genus Phormidesmis; species Phormidesmis foveolarum. The sequence goes on from QBMC01000173.1 coordinate 6,103, forward strand.
AAAAACTGCTCAGGAGAGAACATATCAGCCCAATGAATGTGTGAGCTGATTATACGACTTCGACTCGCGGTCTCATCCATTTAGCGCAAGCTCAGCGCGGGTGGGATAAATAAAACCGTGTATCTCCTTGAGTCGTTAACAGCTATGACCTTCCCTCAGATTCGTTCTCAAATGCAGCAATGGCGGTACGCCGTGCCTTTAGCGATCGCTCTACTCGTTGCCGGTAGTAGCTGGTGGCGCAATACTCGAAGCGTTAGTCAGGCCGATCAGTTGAGTGCGATCGCCCCTTTAGTCGCCCCGCTCGATCAAGACCCTCAAGTTCAGGTCTTCTTCAATCACTCCGAAGCGAACGTCTATACCGACCCCTATCGTCAAATTACTCGCCATGGCGACAACCTAGAAGCCCTTCTTATCACCACCATTGAGCAGGCCAACACCTCTATCGACGTTGCCGTTCAGTCGCTAAATCTTCCCTTAGTCGCCAAAGCACTGATCGATAGCCATCATCGAGGTGTCAAGGTTCGCCTCATTCTAGAAAATCAATACTCGCAGCCCTGGAGCCAGGCTTCATCTGAAAAGAAACCCACAAAAATAGCGCTCGAACAGTTGGCCAACTGGAGCCTCTTAGCCGACGCCAACGAAGACGGCCAGATAACCCCATCAGAACTCGCCGACACCGACGCGCTGCGCCTACTGCAAACCGCCGGGGTGCCTCAGCTAGACGACACCGCAGATGGATCAAAAGGCAGCGGTCTCATGCATCACAAATTTCTCGTTGCCGACCAGCGCTGGGTGGTCACAGGGTCAGCCAACTTCACCCTTTCGGGCATTCATGGCGATGCCGCTGAGCCGAGTAGCCGAGGCAATGCCAACAGTTTGCTCAAGATAGATAGCCCAGCTCTGGCCCAGCAACTGACCGCAGAATTCAACCTGATGTGGGGCGATGGGCCAGGTCTCTATCCTAATAGCCTGTTTGGGTTGAAAAAGCCCGCGCGGCCTGCGCGTCAGGTGGCGCTAGACCAAAGCCACCTGACGCTTCAGTTTTCTCCCACCTCCACCCGCCAGCCCTGGAACAGCAGCGTCAATGGGTTAATTGCTCGCACGCTTGCCCAGTCTTCTCAGCAAATAGATTTAGCACTCTTTGTCTTCTCCGAGCAGCCGATAGCCAATCAGCTAGAAATTCAGTCGGCGGCGGGCAGCAATTTACGCGTACTCGTTGACGCTGGCTTCATCTATCGCAGCTACAGTGAAGCCCTCGACCTGCTCGGAAAAACACTGCCCGATCAGCGCTGTCAGATAGAAGCCGATAATCGTCCCTGGGTCAGACCGATTGAATCGGTGCGATCGCCTCAGCTAGATCCCGGCGACAAACTTCATCATAAGTTTGCAGTGATAGACGAGACTACGGTCATCGTAGGATCTCAGAACTGGAGCCACGCCGCCAACACAGCAAACGATGAAACGCTGCTAGTGATTCACAATCCAACCGTTGCAGCTCACTTTAGCCGCGAGTTCGAGAGACTATACCGAATGACTCGCCAAGACGACGATCAGGGATATCTCCAGCGCAAGCTCAGCGCTGGAGAACAACGATGTCGTTAAGCTAATCGCTTTGCAGTGGCCTTACCCAAAGCCTGTCCACCGCAAAGAAATAACACAAATTTACGCTCCTTCAAACGCTCCTCACAAACAATCTGCATTTATACGTAGATAATAGATGTATAGAAAATTACGTGCATCACGCAACTACTGAGTGACCTGCCTCATATAAAAGACATGGCCTTTTGCACTAGGCTTCAGGCTATATTTCTCAACATTTGCTTAACCTTCAATAGCGTTGTTGCAGCGATATTTTTTCGTATGTTTCCTATAGTCTGCAATTGATGACATCAAGCCTGGGCATTAAAACCGCGCGAACTGCTGTCACTAGGTTCTACTCCGGATAGCCTTTGGGCATTTCCCATTCGGTCTTTAAAGAACCGTTGCTTTTTTAAAGGGATCGAGTGAAGACATTGTAAAACCCTGCGATTAACCCACCTTTCCGTGGAGCTGACTAGTTGAATGTACTTATTACATCTTTTATCAACCTGAGACGCTTGTCTTTGGTATCCGGCCCATCTCCTGTTATCCACCAACATCCGCTTATAGCGAGCATATTTATACTGTGAACAAACTATCGATACTTGGCTGTCGCGGAATCCCCGGTAATCATGGCGGCTTTGAAACATTCGCAGAGCGCCTATCCCGCTATTTGGTTAAACAGGGATGGGCTGTGACTGTCTACTGCGAAGACTACCAAGGCAAAGAAATTTCGGAAGAGTACTGGAACGGTATTCGCCTAGTTAACATTCCGGTGCCGAGTGCGACCGCTTCAGCGACCATCCTTTTCGATTGGAAGTCTACGCTGCATGCCGCTAAAGAAGGCAACCTGATTCTGACGCTAGGCTACAACACGGCCATCTTTTGCAGTTGGTATCGGTTAAAAGGATTAACCAACGTTATCAACATGGATGGCATAGAGTGGCGACGGCAGAAATGGAGCGCTCCGGAGAAGGCATGGCTGTATCTCAACGAGCGGTTGGGTTGTCTGCTAGGCAATCACCTTGTTGCCGATCATCCTGAAATCGCAGATCATCTAGCAACTCGAGTATCTCGTCAAAAAATCACAATGATTCCCTACGGGGCAGAGCGTGTAGGAGCTGCAGACGTCAGCCTACTCACGCCTTACGGTCTTAATCCGGGTAGCTATTCAATCGTCATTGCCAGACCAGAACCAGAAAACAATATTTTAGAAATTGTTTCAGCCTTCTCTAGCCGCAGAAGAAATGCCAAGTTAGTTGTACTAGGAAACTATTATCCAGATAAAAACAACTATCATCTACAGGTTCAAGCGGCTGCTAGTAATGAGGTGATCTTCCCAGGTGGAATCTATGATGCAGATACAGTAGGCGCATTGCGATACTACGCCACGCTTTACCTCCATGGCCACTCCGTAGGGGGAACCAACCCCTCTTTGGTCGAGGCGATGGGCGCAGGTGCCGCTGTACTAGCCCATGACAACCGCTTTAACCGATGGGTTGCAGGCCCCGGTGCTTGCTACTTCAAAAATGAGGCCGAATGCGCCCGTGAGTTTGATCGTCTGTTAGACGATGCTCAAGTCCGTCACTCAATGAAGCTGGCGAGCCTACAACGGTTTAGAGAAGGGTTCTCCGCAGATGGTGAATGTCAGGCTTATGAGTCACTATTAAAGCAGGCTCTGATAGGTAACTTTTCTGAGTTTAGCCAGCCTCAAAAGATTCGTCCTGCTCAGCCCGAAGCTGCGCCCGTTGGCAGTAGCCGCAGCCATCGCTGATCAGGGCTATTTCATTCTAAAGAGACGCTTAAGGGTGTCAAGTCCAAACTGACAAC
>QBMC01000174.1 GCA_003242035.1 Nodosilinea foveolarum
TAAAAGCCATAGAGACTGTCATGGCTACGCTGTAGCTGTTGTGTCACCCCTTCAGGGAATTACTATGCTTCACACTCGCACCTGCTGGATTTTCGACATGGACGGCACCCTCACCGAAAGCCTCCACGATTTTCCAGCTATCAGTCGCGCCCTCGGTCTGCCTGACGATGAACCTATCCTGGAAGCGCTGGCTAAATTGCCAGATGACGAAGCCGCAGACCGGAACCGTCATCTCAACCAAATTGAGCTGGAGATTGCACATCAGGCGACGCCTCAACCCGGAGCCTACGAGCTGCTGAGCGATCTCAAGGAGCAGGGGAGACAAGTGGGCATTTTGACGCGAAATACGAAGGCGATCGCCCACGAAACGCTAGCCGCCTGCGGACTGGCCGAATTCTTCGCTCCCAACGACGTTTTAGGCCGCAGTTGCTGCCCACCCAAACCCCAACCAGACGGCATTCTTCAGCTCCTGTCAGCCTGGTCTGCGACCCCTGCCGATGCCGTCATGACAGGCGATCATAAATTTGATTTAGTCGCGGGTCGCAATGCCAACACCATGGCCGTCTATCTAGACCCCACGGGCGAATTCCTCTGGCAACAGTACGCCGACCACTCAATCCAAAGTCTGAAGGAATTAAGACAGTTCAGCCGATGTGCTGAATAGTAGCCAAACTTTACGACTCCCTGGTGCGTTTCGAAGTCGCCTGAATAAACCGCAGCGTATCTTCTGACGTCATAGGTTTAGCAAAATAGAAGCCCTGAATGTTTCGACAGTTGAGCGATCGCAATCCCTCCAACTGCTCCTTGGTCTCAACGCCCGCCGCCACCACATTCATCCGCAAGCTCGCCGCCAAATCAATAATCGTGCGCACCATCTCTGTGTTCTCGCCCTTCGCCCCAATGTTTTGGACAAACGAGCGATCAATCTTGAGAATGTCAATAGGTAGCTGCTGCAACCGGCTCAGCGACGAGTAGCCAATGCCAAAGTCATCAATGCATAGCCCCACGCCCAAATCTTTCAGCGCTTGCAAAACCTGAAAAGCTGCCGCCGAGGGGTGCATAATTGCCGTCTGGGTAATCTCCAGTCTCAAACTGTCGTGAGAGAGTCCGGTCTCTTCTAAAATCTTCAGCACCTGCTCAGCCAGGTCACTTTGGGCAAGCTGCCTAGCCGAAAGACTCACATTAATTTTTAGCGAATCGTTCCCCGTTATTTTTTGCCATGCTCGCACTTGTAAGCAAGCTTCTCTGAGCGCCCACTGTCCGATCATGGAAATAACGCCCGTTTCCTCCATTACCGGAATAAACTCGCCCGGAGAAATTGAGCCGTGCTGAGGGTGATACCACCGCAGCACGGCTTCTAGTCCTACTACCTGTTCCGTATTCAAGTCAATAATAGGCTGATAGTGCAGCTTCAGTTCCTCACGCTCTACCGCAAACTGGGCCTGAGTCGCCATCTGCCACAAAGCCACTGCTCGCTGATGCATGGTCTGATCGAAAACCGTGTAGCAGTTGCCCCCTTGAGCCTTCGCTCGGTATAAAGCGGTATCGGCATTCCGCAGCAAATCGCTAGACTTTTCGTAGCCCACGTTGGTACACACCACGCCAATACTGATGTTGGCAAACACTTCATAGTCACCGAGCTTAAAGGGCGTTTTCAAGCTTCGATTAATGCGATCGCACACCGTCACCGCATCTCCTAGCCCGTCTATTTCTTCTAGCAAAATCGCAAACTCATCGCCGCCCAATCGGGCCAGCGTATCGCAGCGGCGAATGCAAGACTCCAGCCGACCCGCCAGCGCCGACAATAGCTGATCGCCCACCGTGTGCCCCAAGCTATCGTTAATCACCTTGAATCTATCAAGGTCTAAAAACAGCACAGCGCACTGATTGCTGGCGTTACGCTCTAGCCGAATCACGGCTTGTTCAACCCGATTCACAAACAGCGCCCGATTTGCCAGTCCCGTCAGCTCATCATAAAAAGCGCGGTGCCGTAGCTGAGCTTCCATCCACTTTTGCTCGGAAGCCGTGGGTAGTTTTCCTTCTGTAGAAACTAGCTCAGGCGCAACCTCACCGTTTTCTAAAGATGAATCTGCCACGCCAAAAAAAGATTTCATAAACAACCGAGGAAGACGAATGGGAAAGATGCCGGTTCGATGCAACGAAAAACAACAGGCGACGTGACGTGCAGACAGGAGAATGCATTACCCATTGGCAATAAGTACTTCTTCCCAGGATGCCCTCAGCGGCTTTTACATTCTCTTTAGTTGATGGATTCTGAGGATGATTTGAGCGCTTATGCCCAATTCTTTGGCAGCACATAGCGTTTGTTAAGTAACTTTAGAGAGGATTAGTCGTTGTCTCTCGTCACGCTAATGACGGTTTCGGTGACCTGCTCAAAGGTGTCGTCATGACTGATCACAAATAGCTGCTTGAAAGACTTTATCCGGGCGATCGCCTCAGCCAAACTTGCCCGACGCGGCCTGTCCATATTCGTCGTTGGCTCATCAAAAAAGGCCACATCTACATCCGCCAATATCTTCAGCAACGCCAATCGCACCGCCAGCGCCGCGCACATTTGCTCGCCGCCCGACAGGTTCATAAACCTACGATTGTGCGAGCCTTCTTGTACCGAAATTTCGTAGTCGGCGCTCCAGGTCAACGCCACGTTACTCCGGCCCAACAGTTCGCGAAACAGCCGGTCGGCTTCTCTAGAAATGTTATGTACATAGCGCTCCGTAATTCTAGGGCCAGCTTCTTTATATACGCGCCGAGCATAGTTTACAAATCGCTTAATGCGATCGCGCTGCTTCAGGTCTTCTTGCGCCTGGTCGCGCTTTTGGGCCGTCGCCTTCAGTTCGGCTAGGCGACCGTCGAGTTCTACCAGTCGAGCTTGCTGCTGAGGTAAACTGCCCCTGAGCCGATCTGCTTGCGAATTGGCTTCACTCAGGCGAGTTTCCAAAAGCGTAAAGGCTTTAGGATCGAAAACATCCAAATGGTCGGCAAGCTGATGGGCGATCGCCCTTTTTTGATCAACCAATTGAGCCATAGCTGCGGCGATAGACTGCACCTTAGCGGCTAGCGGCTCCACCTGTTGCGCACTCTGTTGGTTTTGCAAATATTGCAGATAGCCTGCTTGATGTAGCTGCTTGGCCTGCTGCTGAACCTGTTGCTGATCGTCTAGCGACTCAAAGACTTGTAGCTTTTGGGCGATCGCCGCCACCTGCTCAACCTGCGTCTTCTGCGCCGACTGCAAAGCCTGATACTGCGCCGAGACCGTCATCTTTTGCTCAAGGCTTTTTTGCAATAGCTGTTGCTTACCCTTCGGATTACCTAGCGCCTCAATCTCGCTATTTATCTGGCTCAATAGCTTCGTCACAGATTGCTCCGATTCCAACTTCTGACTCAGGTTTTCTAGATCCTGCTTTGCCTTCACCTGATGCTGAGCGAGCTGTTCGCGTTTCGCCTGCTGGGTTTCAATCCCGGCTAGCTCACCTTTTTGAGCATACGCCCTTTGAAGCTGAGCCTGAATCTCTCGCTGCTGCTGCTCAAGCTTGGCTTTGTCCGTTTGAGTGGCTAAATCAGCCAAAATGCCATTGAGAGTTTTAAGCGTAGCTTTTGACAGAAGGCCGCCTTGAAAAAGGGTCTTTTTGATGGGGGCGATCGCAGCCCCATCCAAAGCCTCAAACCGTCCCACCCACTGCTCCATCGTCTGCAACGCCGCTGCTACCTGCTGGCGATAGTCGTCCTGCTCTGCCTGCCCTTTTTCAGCCAGCTTACTTAGCTCCTGCTCAAACTGCCTCGCCGCTGCAATCCGGCTCATCTGCACCCGAATCCGACTCTGCTGCTCCTCCCACTGCGGAATTTGAGCCGACGCCTTCTTCAACGCCACCAGTCGAGCCAGATCAGCCTCAACTTGGGCCAGCTCTCGCTCCAAACGCTTAGCCTGCTGAACCAGACTTTGCTGCTGAAATCGAAAGTTAGAGAACGACTGAGACTGCTGCTCAAGGCCCGCTTTGCGACCTTCCAATGAGACTTGAGCAGCCACCTCCTTAGCAAGTCCAACTAATTCCTCTTCAGCGTGCTCAAACTGTTCCAACCGAGTTTCTAACCGCAGCAAATCACTCTGATCTTTAGCCAACGCCTGCTGACTTTGCTGCTGCTGCCGGGAAAGCTGCTGCCTTTCCTGGCTCTTTTTGCTGAGCTGTTCAATCTGCGTCTCCACAGTCAGAAAAGCTTCGTAGGCAGATTTCTGAGTCTTACAAATCGTCTCAGCTTCTCGGGCAGCTACCAAAGACCTCTCCGATTGCTGCTGCGTGTGCTGCTGTACTTCAACTTGAGAATCAATCTGCTGCTGCTGCGCCTTCAAAATCTGAATCTGCTCAGCTTGCGCCTTCATCTCCTGTCGCTGCTTAGTCAACTTCTCACTCAGCTTTTCCAGTTCAGCCAACTGATTTTCACCTATCTGAATCTCTGAGCGAAGTTTCTGATGCCCCGCTTGCAAATCGTCCCAGCTCTGCAACGATTCCTCATACTGCTCAATCAAATCTTTCAGCCGTTGAGACTGCGCTTCGCTGTACTTCCTCAGACTGTTGCTCTGTTTATAAGTCTCGCGATACTCCTCAACTTTCAGCACCGTGTCAAAAATGGGCTTGCGCTTCTCTTTCGGCAGCAAAAAGTCCACGGTAAAAGTGCCCTGCGGCACCCCGATAGTATTGGCAAAAAGCTGTGAGAGATCTGTCCCCGGTGCGACGCCTATATGCTGTCTTAGCCAGGGCAGCACCTCATCTTTTGTACGCGTGTAAGGCAACCGTTCAGCAAGCTGCGGATCGTACAGCGTGTAGCCCTGCGAGGTAGATCTTTGCGCCTCGTAAGTCCGATTGTCTCGGCTAGAAATAAACGCGACTCTCACCTGAGCACTGCTGGCACCGTTGCGAATTAAATCTTCTTTGGTGTAGCCGCCTGAATGGTTGAAAAGAACCCAGGCGATCGCCTCCAAAATGCTGGTTTTACCCGCCCCGTTCTCGCCACAAATAGCGTTCGTACCCAGCTCAAATTCAAAGTGCTTGTCCTTATGGGTCTTGAAATTTTTGAGCGTAACAGAAAGAATCTGCATCCTATTTGCGTTCTATAAAAGGCACAAATCAACACAACTGTACTATAGCTTCTGTTCCCTAAATCGGAACAAAAGCGCTTAGACAGCAAAGCTATTAAGCCGCCTCCATAGGTCCAAAGATCTAACGAACGCCTGCTGTAGCCGGTTCCAAACCGCGAGGTGCTGGTGCCAGCGTAGAGGAAGCTTCCGTTTTAGGCTGAATCCACCAGAGTTCTATCAACTCATCGGGGTTACTAGGAGAAGCCATTTTGCCCGCAGGCACAATCACATAACCGTCTTTCGAAAGGGACGCTGGCATTACCGGAGCCGTCGTCAAAATAGGGCGATCTATAGCTGCGGCGCTCACAGCAGGCGTCTCGCCAGCACTTTCCTCAGGAGGAGCAGCCGTCTGCTTTTGCCACAGTCCGGTAGGTTCGCTAGTGGCCTTCTCCTTTTGCTCTGTCATTTCAACAGCAGCAGGCGTCACTGGCATAGGTGGCATCACCAAACGACTCAAAATAAAGGTGGCAATACCTGTGAGTACCACCACTGGCACCAGCATTCCGGTGCGTAATCGCAGCCGGTGTTGAGCCTTACGACTGGCCAAAATATAGTCTTGAGCTAGCCCCGACAGCTCATCTCTATGTAGCTGTAAAAAGGCTAACGTCTCCTGCAACTGCGTACCGCCGAGCAAATGCTCGTTGCCTTTAGGTCGATTACGCTCATGCCATTCCTGCGCACTAGCTTCCAAACGACGCTGCAAACGCATCACGCTACGAGACTCTGCTAACCACGTACGCAGCAAATCCCAGTCGTGCACTAAAGATTCGTGCACAATATCCACGGTTCGCGGCGATCCTAAGATGGGCTTAGCCGTCGTAGACACATTATTGATAAACCAGGTCGCCAGCGGAGAAGACTCATCTCGCTGAGTCTGCCAAGCGGCATTGGGCATTTCTACCCCCTGCTCAGAGCAGCAGTTAGTCGCTACTGCCGCCTGCGACACCACAATCAGTCGCTCCGAAGCGAGCTTATCTAAAGCGCAATCAATCAGCTCTGCTGGAAAGCGCTCGTTGATTAGCTCACTTCTAAATGCCCGACGGCGACGATCTGCTCGGCCCTCGCCTAGCTCGCACAGCGCTAGAAAAATTCGCCGAGCGGCGGCTTGCATTTCAGCATCGAGACTCTCGTAGAAAGCCTCGGCTCGCTTGGTCATGACGTTTTTAACGCCACCTAAGGCGATATAGGCATCCATCGTCAGTTTGGGTGATGCGCCACCCCACTCGCTAGAGTCGCGACGACGCCAAAGTTCTAGCAGCGTCTGTTGAATGAGCGGTAGCTCACCGGGCTCACCGTTCGTATCTATCGCCAGCGTATAGAGCATGGTTGGGTCTAGCTCAATGCCCATTTTTTTAGCAGGCTCTTGCACGACGGCCTTAATTTGGTCATAGGTCATCGGCGTAACCACCACGCTGTTATCTTCAACCAACGTTTTCAGCGACTCGTAGGGCAGTAGCTCATCCATCGCATCGGCACGTAGGCCAATGACAATACCTAAAGGCGTACCCGGTTCTTTGGCCGATTCTGTCAGGCAACGAATAAAAAGTCGCCTTTCTGCGGCAACAGGCTCGTCGGCGGTGGGCGTAAACAGCTCCTCGAACTGATCGATCACAAGCCATAGCTTAGACGCGCTGGGGATAGAGGTTTCCCCTGGCTTCATCAAGGCCGCTCTGACCAATTGAGCTAGACCGCTACCGCCTTCTTTTAGCAGCCGTTCCGCCTGATGCATTTGGCTAGCGCGCTGAACACCGTCAGCATTAGCAGCGGCGAAAGCAGCGGCTAACCCCTTAATCGGATGCTGAGTAGGAGTCAGAAGTTTGATAGTCCAGTTTTCGCTACCGACGAGGCGATCGCCTTTTCGCAAATGATGCATCAGGCCAGCCCGTAACAGCGATGTCTTACCGCTACTAGACGCCCCTACTAAGGCACAAAAGTCACTACTGCCCACCTTTTTCAGCAGCAGCTCCGTCAACTCCTCGCGGCCAAAGAAATAATCTGCATGAGCTTCATCAAAAGGTGAAAGCCCTCGATAAGGACAAAAGCCAAAAGATAGCTGCTTCAGCTTGGCGAACGTGGTAATTGGGGTCTTAGAAAAAGCCGCCTTCAAACCACTCACCCAAGTGAGCACAATTTCACTCCCCGAGCTTTCAAACAGAGGCTGCTGAATCTCGCCTCGTAGCTGCTGGCTGACATGCTCAGTCAGCGCGTGATTACTTACCTTGCCGCCTTCTTTGCTGTAGGGATTAAGCCCAGAGAGTAACGCTTCTGTAAAGACGCTGTGCTTACCTGCCAATGCCTCGTAAGCCGACTCGTATTCTCGAGAAGCTGCCATAAATAGGCGATCAATGCCAGAGCGGGCACCTGGATCAGCATCGCTAAACGATAGCAGTTCACCGCTGTGGCAACAGTCGAGAATCACGACAATTTGGCGCACGGGACTCTGCTGCAAAAGTCGCCGCAGCCAGAACAGAGAAATTCCAAAATTACCTTTATTAGGATCGGTATCGCTGGTAGCCAGGTAGCCTTCCTGAATGCCTGCTTCACGCTGCAAGCCATGACCGGAATAGTAAAACAACGCCGTAGCTGGGACATTCTTACCCTTGGGCTTAAATAGCTGAACGAGCGACTCCTCAAGCATCTGCGAAGTGACACCATGACGGCTACCCACCGTGGCGCGACCCTGCTTAATCACTTCTGGAAGCCGATGTACTCTAAACTCACCCTGAGTTTGCAGGCGAGCAGCCACCGCTTCAGCGTCTGCGGCTGGCGCATTTAGCCCCGGCAGCGATTGATATTGATTGACGCCAACAATTAGCGCATCTCGTGACATGAGCAAAACACCCTTTGCAAAAGTAGCGCACGCTAGCAGAATCTCAGGAGTATCTTAACAAGTGACTTCTAGAAAAATACTGGGTACTAACGTTGCGTGGAGAGAAGAAACCAATCAACAATTAAAATCGATAATTTTCTATTGAATTGCTAACAATATCTAATGAGTTAGCAATTCATTTCAGATCGGTTTCATCTGCTTGAGGCGACCGACGGTCGGTCGCCTTCCTAAATGAAGATAGACAAATCTAAGACGAAATCACCAGGGGGAGATCGCCCTCACCCCACTCATAGCAATCACACTTGATGCATTAGGGCTACAGGCAATTTACACAGATATACTTACGCGATTGGGACGATAACAATTGGGCTTGATACGTTATTGAGATCGAGGGCCGGAAAATACAGATAGCAAGCGGAGATTAGGATAACAATATCCGTATCCTCGCGTATGCCAAATTGAACAAGGCTCTGTGCAGCAAGATTTCTTGATTTTATCTAAGCATAATGGCGGATATTTAAAGATTTATCCGAATCAGTGAAAATTTCGATTAGAATAGGACTTACGCATTGACAGGATGGTAAGGCTGTAATTTAAAGGGCGTAGGTCATAGGCACTCAGCCCATCTGTCAATATGCGTCGGCTATCAAAACCGTCTACAGCCCAGTGTAATAGCAGTCTGTACACTCTATTCCTGCTATCTGAACCCAAGTACGTCAGTTGCGTACGGCTCTCAGAAATTCTAAAGACGCTGAGCCATGACAGCGTAAATCGATTTTTACTGCGCGAACGCTACACGCCCAAAGACCTATTTGATGAGGTCAAAGGCAACCTCCTTGGGACGGCAGGCACTTTAAGTGTTGACGATAGCGTGGAAGATAAACCGTATCGTGACCCGAGTAAAAGCGCATTTGTTGATTACTTCTGGTCAGGCAAGCATAAGCGCAGTGTCAAAGGCATCAATTTAATCACGCTTTACTACAGCGATACGGTAGGTAATTCCTATCCAGTCAACTTTAGAATTTACGACAAACAGGAGAACAAGACTAAGAACGACTACTTTCGTGAGATGGTGCTCGAAGTCATAGCATGGGGGCTTGAGCCTGCTTGGGTGACCGGCGATAGTTGGTATTCTAGCCTAGAGAATCTGAAGTTTCTCAGAAACGAGGGAGTGGGTTTTCTGTTTGGCATTGCCAATAATCGCCGAGTCTCTGTAGAGCGGGGAGAAACCCTACCCGTAAAGGACGTAGAGATTCCTGAAGACGGTCTGATGGTGTATCTAAAAGCATTTGGTTGGGTAAGAGTATTCTGTCAGCCGTTCAAAAACGAACCGCGATATTA
>QBMC01000175.1 GCA_003242035.1 Nodosilinea foveolarum
CAGATTCTATCTGATTGAGCTTACATAGTCTCTCATGCCACTTTTAATTACACCCCAGCCATCCTACTAACTCACCCACTGTCAGTTGAAAATCTGTAGCAAATCCTGGAACAGGTAGTTGTGCATCAGATGATTCGTACAGCACCGTTCGTAAATCGGGCATATAGCTAAATACGCATTCTTCGGCAGGATCGATCAGCCATGCTAATTGGGTGCCGTTTGTCAGCGCATACATAATCTTTTTGACAACCTTAGTTTGGCTCTGCCCTGGCGATAGAATCTCAATCATCCAGTCGGGTGCGGTGAAAAGCTCATCAGCGAGCTTACCTTTTTCATCCCGAGGAACTTTAGCCCACGGGAAGACAGTGACATCAGGCACAATTGAGCGATCGCCAAAGGTACATCGTAGTTCGGGAAAAGCTCGGCCCGTTTTGCTAGGAATCAGCGCCGGATCAATGACTTTTATAAGACCTGCCTGTATACCGCTGTGAGCTGCTTTCGGCATAGGTTTTTGAATAGTTTGACCGTCAATATACTCGCTCGCAGGCTTTGTCTCTGGCTGCTGCAAAAATTCTTCCAAGGTGAGGGTTCTTACGGGCGTTTGTACCATGGCTCAAAACCTACTTTCCATAGTTGATTATTGCAGCTCATCAGAAAAATGGCTGCTATTGTCGCTGTTTTCGTACCGCTTTCGGCTGTAATCCTTCATTCATCAACTGCACTTTATCAGTCGCACGCTGTAATCCTTCATTTGCTAACTGCACTTTGTCAGTCGTGCTCTGCGATCACTAAATCACCCACTGCATTTGGTCAGTCACGCGCTGCAAAGGCTCAGCCATCAACTGCACTTTATCAGTCGCACCCTGTATCAATTCCGCTTCATTTCTGTACTTTTATACAGACGCCGGGAACGCTCTAAGCGTATCGTCACTCTCTTAAAACTCTACTCAGGACCCTACCCATGCCGATTGATCGCAGTATCGACACCCTGCTTGGTGAGGCTCAGCTCGCCATAGACAACGCTCTCAACAATCCACAAATTCTCAAGTACCTGAGCGATTTTGGCTACACCTCAGCGAAGATTCAGCAAGGTAAAAAGCTCTATACCGTAGCGGCGGCGGCTCAGCTCACGCAGCAAGCCGAAGCCGGGGGCCAAATTTCTGCGACTACGGAGGTGAATGATGCCTGGGAAACGGCCAAGAAATCCTACAGTCGCATGATGAAGATTGCTCGGGTGGCGTTCAAGCGTAATTCTGGTATTGCCACTCAGCTAGATTTGAACGGCACTCGCAAAAAAAGTCTTTTTGGCTGGCTGGCTCAGGCGAATCAGTTTTATCAAAATGCGCTGGGCAATCAGGCTGTTTTGGCTGGGCTAAAAGAGTTTGGCATTACGGAGCAAAAGCTAAGGGCTGGACTGGCTGAGCTGGCCGTGATTGAGAAGGCGAATCTGGTGCAGGAGAAAGAGAAAGGAGAGGCGCAGGCGGCGACGCAAAAGAGGGATAAGGCGCTGGACGAGTTGCAGGATTGGCTGAGTGATTATTTGGCGATCGCCAAAGTAGCCCTAGAGGACGATCCGCAGTTGTTGGAAGGGTTGGGGGTGTTGCAGCGATCGCCCGCCTAGCAATGTCTTGACTGTTTGCGGTGGAGAGCGATCGCTCCCTAAAAGAATAACCACTCTCACCAGAGAAATCTCTTTTGCGAAGCAATTCGCTTAGTCAGTATCGCCATCACCTCGCCCAATTTTTGACGGTGTCGGTTTGGGGGCTGTGGGCGTGGGCGAAGCCTTCAGCTTTTGACCATGCGGACACATCTCTAGCACTACACATCGACAACACTGCGGATTGCGATAGTGACAGCAGCGCTGACCGTGCAGCATCAGCACCTCGTGATTATCGTACACTTGCTGCGCCGACCAATCTGCGGGAAGCTGAGCTTCTAATAATTTATGCGATGGCCCTACCGTGACCTTTGCCGGTATTAGTCCAGTGCGTACCGCGACTCGGTGATGATGACTATCTACCGGTAGCGCTCGTCGTCGCAGCGTACTAAAAGAGAGAACGGCGGCGCTGGTTTTTGGCCCTACGCCGGTTAGCTGTTCTAGCCAAGCTCTAGCTTCTGTAACAGAAACATCTTCTAGAAAGTCTACTGAAAGTTCTCCTTTTTCTTTAGTAATTTGTTGGAGTATGGCTTGAAGTCGGGGGGTTTTTTGTTCTGGCCAGGTGCAGGGAGCGATCGCCTTTTTCACTTCCTCAGTCTCAGCATCGCGCACTTCCTCCCAGGTCGGAAACGCCGCCCGAAGCTGTTTGAACGCTTGCCCAGAGTCTTTGTTCTTGGTGCGGTGAGATAAGAGTGCGGAAACCAGCTCGCTGAGCGGATCTAGATTGTGGAAATAGGCAATGGGACAGCCGTATTCTTTGCAGAGCAGATCGTGAAGGGCGATCGCCTTCGCCCTAAGCTTTTCAGACGGGTCTTCAGAATCATGGGCTAAAAGCGATTGCTGCACAAGGTTTTTAGAAGAAACAACGGTAAGTACTTATTACCCTACCTAGATCGACAGCATGTATCGTCTATCGAAAGACATTGAGACGAAACCTCCTACGGCTGATTTGGGGAAACTACTTCAGGGTTGGAAGTCTGGCTATGACTGTATTCTGGTACGTAATATTTGGGTTAGTGACAGAAAAAGCAGTTTACGATCTTGAGCGCGATCGCATAGCTCGATAAAAGACTAAGGAATGAGAATTTAATAAGTTGCCGATCTATCTCCGGCCACCCTTCGACTACGCTCAGGGTTCGGAATCAGCAACTGCCGCTGGCTGAGCGCAGTCGAAGCCAAACCCTACCGAGCTACGAAAGCGCTTCTTATTTAATCCTCGTCCCTAAACATCTAGCTAGCTTTTCTCTCATGAGATAGCGCTTAGGACAGATGTTTCCGTTTGCTGATCCCGGCATGATAGCAGAGCACCCTCTCGCCTATCTACTTTGTGAGCACACTCTCCGTTCTAACGCTGACGCGAAACCGCAGCGACCATCTGCAAAATCTGCTAAAGGGACTTGCCCTTTCTAGCCGTCTGCCAGATGAGTGCATCGTCGTCCATATGAACGAACCCGCTCAAGGCTTAGGAAACTGGCCTTTTCCTTGCCACCATTCAACCTACGAGAACGCTGAGATTCCGCTGCCGTTGACAGGCGCACGTAACGCCGCTGCTGAAAGAGCAACCGGCGATCTTTTACTATTTTTAGATGTGGACTGCATTCCAGCGAAGGAAATGGTTGCTGAGTATGAGAAAGCTTGGGCGCAAAGGCCAAATGCGATCGCCATGGGAAACGTTCACTACCTACCTAAAAAAATAACAACAGACTGGACGGAAGATTCGATTAAAGCGCAAAGCGATCCCCATCCAAATCGAGACATTACCGGACTTGCACCACTGACAAAAGAAGAAAACTACGGACTTTTTTGGTCGCTTTCTTTTGCCCTCTCTCATTCCTTATTCAATCAGCTAGGCGGTTTTAGCGACGGCTATCCCGGCTATGGCGCAGAAGATACTGATTTTTCCTGGAAAGCAAGGGCTAAAGGAATTGACCTATATTGGGTTCCTGAAGCCCTGGCCTTTCATCAATTTCATGCCAGCGTTGTTCCACCTTGGCAGCATTTTGAGAGTATTGTCTACAACGCAAAGGTCTTTTATGAGCGGTGGGGAGAATGGCCAATGGGCGGTTGGCTGAAGGTTTTTGCGGATGAGGGCTATATAAGTTGGTCTTTGGAGAGCGATCGCCTAGACATAATTTGCCTGCCTACACAAGCCTAGTCCATACAGTCGCTCGCCATCCGAGCAAGATATTGTGCTGCTCTCTTCGGGGCTTCGGCACTCTGAAAACCCGTCCAATCTGCGTTCAATCTACGAGACTTCTCCCAAATCCTTGGCCACTCATCTGTCTGCGGCCAGCTATCTAGCACCACGCTCAAGCCTAAGCGTTCAAGCACCCGCGCTTTGCAAATCTGTTCATCAAAATGCCGCCACGCAGGAATACAGACAGCCGGGACGCCCGCCGCTGCAATCTCCATTGTAGAATTGTGTCCTGCATTGGCCACTACCAAATCTGCACAGCATAAATAAGGCCAAACATCTTCAACAACCCCATGCGAAACAACGCCCTCAACTTTGGGATAGTTGCCTAGTAGATGCCAGCACCATTGCGGATTTGCCAGGGCTGAGCGGGCGATCGCACTTCCCGTAATTTCTGTTCCTCCAAACCCAGTCATCACCAATACATTCGGCCTATCTTTCGCATAGTCAGACGGTGCTGTTTGAGATCGTGATCGCCCCGAAAACCGACAGAATCCACCGCTATAAAAAGTTTTCTTCCGAACCCACGGCGGGCAGTCGTCTTGCTCCATTTCCATAGAGAAAGGAGCCAGTAATCCACCGGCCCATTCGTAAGCGAGGGTGTGGCCCTTGTCCCACCGTCTGCCGTGCTGACGGGAATACACCGTCGGAATGCCGCACATCCGGGCCAAAATGGAGGCTTCCAAACCTACGTCAACGACCAACAGGTCTGGCTGCCATTCGCTTAAAAAGGAGACCATTGCCAGCGTAAAGGCCGCATTGCCCCCACAATTTACGGCTAGGCCGTGATAGTCAAGCGAGGTCTGTTGTTGTAAAAACGGACGATTAGACGAGGGTGCAAAGCCCGGTACGCTGACTCGTTTTACCCGTTTACCGATATCCAAAATTGGCGGTGGGCCGTCCATGCCAACAGCAGCTAGCTCGCAGTCGCTGGGTAAATGGCGGGCGATCGCCTCAAATCGACGACAGTGCCCAGCCCCCTGCAAATTTAGATAAAACGCAATTCTCACGGCAGTATTTTACAGACTATACGTTGGGATCACCCGGCAAGACTAGCTGGCAACATCCATCTCGTTTAGCGGTAATGTCATCGGAGCCAGTGCCGCGACGTTCATGGAGATCGCCTCCTGACGCGCTAGTCGCTCATTTTGCCGCTGCCTGTCAATCAACTTTTGGTACAGCCGCTCGTAGCTATCCACCATCGAATCAATATGGCAAAAAGACTCAGCGCGATCACGACAATCGTACCGAGAAAGCTTTGCAGCCTCAACAATGCCCCTCGCCAACGCCTCTACTGTTCTCTCTTTAACTACAACGCCACAGCGATCATCTAGAATCTCTTCCGCCGCCCCCCGATTAAACGTAGCGACTGGCGCTCCCGAAGCCAAAGCCTCCGCATAAACAATTCCATAGGGTTCCTCCCACATCGGCGTATTAACAAACACGCTGGCTCGCTTCAGCGCCTGCTTGACCTCGCTATGCGAAAGATGGCCTAAATATTTCACTTGTTTTTGGTCAATCAGCGGTAGCACATGCGCTTCAAAATATGTTTTGTCGCTAATTGGTCCAGCGAGCTGAATAGAATATCCTGCCTTCAGTGCCGCTTGAATCGCCAAATGCGGCCCTTTCTCAGGCACAAAACGACCGTACCACATTGCTAAGTTAGGCACCGGTTCGGACTCAAAAGTCCAGCTATCAACGTCAATTCCGTTGTAGATAGTCTCTGCTTTTACAATGGGCTTCCACTGCGCCGCCAAGCTTCCAGACACCGCCGCGATCGCCAGGTTCCCGGAAGCATTTCGCGCCGCTGCGTACTGAACAGCCGCCGCTAATTCGGGATATACGGGGGCGTGCAATATCATCAGCATCGGCACGGGCAAATCTGCGGCGCTCAACAGCAGGAGCGGATGCAGCGCGTTATTATGCACAATGTCGAACTGTCCGTGACAAATTTTCTTGATTGCGCTGGCGTAGGCAGACATGTTACAAGCCTGCTCGCCCGCTAAGGTTTGCGCTTGGGGATGAGTCTCCAACGAGCTTTCGGTGCAGGCACTCAGGCCCAGCGTCCGGTCGGAATCGCCGCTGGCAAACAAGGTTACATCGTGACCTCTTTCGATCAATTTTTTGGCGAGCCACCAAGTATGGGACTCCATTCCGCCAGCAAAAGGTTCGGCAATGGGGTGGCGCATCAATCCAACAACGGCAATCTTCATCTATGTTCTTCTCAGCCAATAAATAGTCGGATAAAAACCACGAAAAAGGGTTGTTAAACCATATTGGTAAACCACATTTTTTGCTGTTATTTCTATGGCATGTAGAGCTTCTGAAGCGCAGTTTAGTCAGTTGGCACGACTAAACGAGCTCTCTTTGAGAAGCCCAATTCTATGCAATAGCCAGTCAGTTAAAACTATCTAAAACAGGTTATTTTTATAGGTATGACGCTTTTTAGGCGTAGTTTATGAGCGGATGTTGCTTCGCAGATGTAACAGGTGCGAGCAGCGGAGCCATACCCAGCATAGGATAGACGAAGACAATTAGCTATCTCTCTAAAGACGAGTAGAAGATTCTCCTTTAGAGAGACGAAATTTGAAGGTAATAAAAGTACCGGTAGAGAAAACGCTACGAACGAAACTTACCGCGCCAGCGCAAACTGTTTTGGTTGAGCTGTTCTATACGCTCTGGATGGTTTACTATGTATTGCGCGATCGCAATGGCCTTTCTCATCTGTGCTTCACCAAGCTGTTTGTAAGCGGGCTGCTTTCTAGAAAGGTGGTTGTACCAGCAGTCTTCAAACAGATTGTCCAGCACAATTCTGGCAAAGCAGTGATTGAACCGGACGGGCATAGGGGTTTGCTTGGCTAGTTCGGGAAGTTGCTGATTGATTAAGTTAGAATACTCGTTTCTCAGGTCTATTTCAGACTCTGAAGGCACTTCTAAGAGCGCTGCTATTTTATCGCCTGCGTTTTTAGACTGCAAAACCTTACCGTCCGAAAAGTAGTTGTTCACCTATGTAGAGATATAAGTGCCAGAAGGTGCAGCTATCTTTAGGAATAGAATTAGGAGAGTATATGGAGTATTGCTGTTTTTTTATGCTTGGGTAGGTAGAGGTTGAACGCAGTGAAGTCATCTTTCGATTCTTATCCAGTCTGTTTCTAGCTTAAAAGCCCCCGGCTGTTTGTCTGCTAGCAAAAAACCAATCTGTTTCACTTCGTCAGGCGTCAACTTAGGGGCATCTGCTATCACCCTTCCTCGAAACACTGGCTCAAAATCTGCTATGGGCAGGCTTACTTCCATCCATCCGTCTGCATTGGTCTCGAACTCCGCTCGATAGGAAAGACTGTCGTTGGCGGTTTTGGTTTGCAGCCGAAATTGATACGGTCGCCCATCGCCTTTGATGCGCAGGGCGATCGCCCTAGCTCCTGCAAAATCTACGTCTTCTACGCTCCGCCGTACCGAAGTAAATCCGCCGTTATTTTCTAAGGATAATTCTCCCGAAAACACGCCGGTTTCTGCTGGCGTCACGGTAAACGTACTGTCAGAAACGCCGCCCATAACGCCATCGTCTACCGATCGCCACAAGTCGGCTTCTTGAGCATTCGTAAATTCAGTAATCATAGACGTTTCCTCTAGCTCGCTTTCTAACTGGTTTTCTGTCTGCGCGACGACTTGAACCGCAGAACTGGTCGAAGGAGTATTGCCCTGTTTTCCTTTGGGCGCTCTGGCCGGATTGCTGAACCACCAGAAAAGGGCGATCGCCACCACTCCCATTCCCAATACAATCTTTAGTCCTGTTCTCATAGTATCTTCCTCAAGCTGTCTTACGAATATAGCGCTAAGCAGACAGCGCCAAAATATCTAACAAATCGACCGTCTCAAAGAAATCGATCAATCTGTTCTTAATATTTTCTACGCCGCCCTCAACGTCGGACTCAATGTTTAATGGCAGTACCGGATCGTGTAGAGAGAGCCGTAGCAAAAACCAGCCGCGATCGCACCTCACCCGAATTCCCTCATAGTTATCCGGCACTAATTCCCAATCGTTCTGTGTTTCTACAAAAGTCTTTAAACTCTGGATAACCTGCTCGCCATGCGTTTTAAAGTCATCGGTCAAAATTTTCAGCCGATACTCCTCGCTTTCAGCCGGTTCTTTTAAGTCGGCAATCAAATCCGTCAGCACTCTCCCAGACCGCTTAGCAAGTGCTAATTCCACCAGCAGCTTACTCACCAAATAAGCGCCGTCATCTAAAAAATAGTTCTCCTTCATTGCCCCGTGCCCCGAGGTCTCAATCGCCAACCAGGACGCCTGCCCTTGCTCGTTTAGCCGCACCGCTTCGTTAATTACATTCTTATAGCCGCGCTTAAACCGATGATGGACGCCGCCCAGTCCGGTAATAAACTCGGCTAGCCCATCCGAAGTAATCGAATCCGTCACAATCGTAGAGCCTGGATGCTCGCGCAGCACGACCGCCGAAATCAGCGCAATCAGCTTGTTCCGGTTCAGCTCTACGCCCTGCGGATCGACCGCCGCCGACCGATCTACATCCGTATCGAAGATAATGCCGAAGTCTGCTTTGTTCTTTAGTACAGCGCCACAGATAGCCGCCATCGCTTCCGCATTTTCTGGGTTGGGAATGTGGTTGGGGAAGTGACCGTCTGGCTCTAAAAACTGACTGCCGCTAGTGTCCGCGCCTAGCGGTTCGAGTACTTTGCTAGCGTAGAACCCGCCCGCACCATTTCCAGCATCGACAACAACATGTAGTCCAGCTAGCGGCTGCTCGTACTGTTGCGGATCGTTTACTTCCTTACGAATCTGTTGAACTAGCCCGTCTGCATACACAGAGATAAAGTCTTTTTCTACAAACTCTCCTTTGCTTGATATATATTTAAAGACGTTCTCACTGGCTAGTCGCAAAATCTCTTTAATATCCGGCTTGTTTAATCCGCCTTTTGCCGTAAAGAATTTGAAGCCATTACGATTAAAGGGTAGATGGCTGGCGGTGAGCATTATTGCCCCGTCGCATTCATAGCCTGCGGTGACGGTGCTCATAAACATGGCGGGAGTGGAGGCGATCGCAAAATCCAAAACATTCGCGCCCATTGCCCTCATCCCATTAGCCAATCCATCTCGCAGCACAGGCCCCGAAAGCCGACTATCGCGCCCCACCGAAACCATCAAATCTGTAGCCGCCTTGCCGGTGTCACTAGCCAGCCAGCTAACGAATGCTCGTCCTAACCGGTAAGCCACCTCTGGCGTCAAATTCACCGCTTCATCCGGCACCCCTTCGAGCGCAACGCCGCGAATATCCGAGCCATTTTGTAACCGCTGCCAATCTTGAGACTCAGATGCCATTGTTTTCTCCGGTAAACTTCAGCCCAGCCATAAGCGTCTGTTAGATGGTTGACACTCCCACGGCTGAAGCCAGTGGGATTCTTCTTTCAACAAGCTAACTTAC
>QBMC01000176.1 GCA_003242035.1 Nodosilinea foveolarum
ATGACGCCCCCTCTCCCCATACCCCATATCCAGCAAAAAACCTGGCAGTGGCAAGGCTTCACCCTCGGCTACCAGCAAGCCCTCGCTCAAACCCCCAATGCCCCCGCCGTTATCCTCATCCACGGCTTCGGCGCATCTAGCATCCACTGGCGCAAAAATATCCCCGACCTCGCCCAAACCTGCCACGTATACGCCATCGACCTGATCGGCTACGGCAAATCCGACAAGCCCACCCCCGGCCACCCGATAGACTACACCTTCGAAACCTGGGGTCAGCAGGTACTCGACTTCTGCGAGCAGGTCGTCGGTCAGCCCGCGTTTTTAATCGGCAACTCCATCGGCTGCGTTGTCGCTATGCAGGCCGCTGTCGTGGAGCCACAGCAGGTACGCGGCTTGGCACTACTCGACTGCTCGCTCCGGCTCCTACACGATCGCAAACGCCAGACTTTGCCCTGGTATCGCAGTGCGCCCACCCCGCTGATTCAAAAAGTTCTGAGCTACAAGCCGCTGATTCGGCTATTCTTCGGTCAGTTGGCTAAGCCCAAGGCGGTAAAACGCATTCTGCGTCAGGCGTACGGTCGTAAAGAAGAAGTGACCGATGAGCTGGTCTCTTTGCTGCTAGAGCCTGCCTTCGATGAGGGCGCAGTCGATGTATTTCTCGCCTTTATTAGCTATTCGCAAGGCCCTATTCCAGAAGATTTGTTTCCCCAGCTCACCTGCCCGACGCTGGTGCTGTGGGGCCAAGAAGACCCCTGGGAGCCGATTGAGCTAGCCCGTGCCTACGGCGACTATCCAGCCGTAGAAGACTTTATGGAGCTAGAGGGGCTAGGCCACTGTCCGCAGGATGAAGCGCCTGAAGTAGTCGATCCCATCTTGATGGATTGGATAGCGAAAAAGGTAGCCGCTGACCCATCGGCAGAAAATTAGACAAAAAAATACCCCATGACTCGGCCTGACATGGGGTAGGGCAACAGTTAAACGCTTGTGCTGTGACTACAATCGCGCTCTAGCCGGGTTATTCGCAGTGAAGCTGTGCCGCTTTATCGAGTGCCACAGATCGCCCATTAGAGATATCTTTGCTCAATAAGGAGATGCCCAAAAAGCCCTGTTCTTTACAAGCTGCTCTGAAGCAAAGAAGGGAGCTGAAAGCTGCTGACAAAGGGAAAACCCCAGCTAATAGCCAGTCCTGCTAGAGACGCAGACACCATGATTAAGAAAGAGGAAACGGCCCCGCCGCGCCGGGTATAGAGCTTTATTCTCAGTAGAATAGCGGCGCAAAGCATCATCAAGAAATAGGTGGAGACCTGTATCCAGGCGACGACGACCACAGCAAAAGAGGCGATCGCCAGCGCCATACAGGTATAGCCCACGGCCGACTGAAAACCCATCAGCACAAGATCTCTAACGGGCCTCCAGGCAATACTCAAACCGCCGCATTCTAAGATGATGTAGATGATGGCAAGAACCCAGGCGGTTTCGTGAAAAGCGTGGTTTCGTAAGAAGAAGCCGAAGGCCATATTAGCCAGTAAAAGCATGACGACGGAGAGTCCTGGAAAGCCTTCACGGGTGTGGACACTGGCCGGAATTTTGCACTTGGGTCGTCGATTAGTCACCGCTTTGTTCTTACCTACTTATGGTTACAAATTAGTAGAGATGGCCTGAACCGGACAGCTCGGGATACACTGTTCGCACATGATGCAGCGCGATCGCCCAAAAGTCAGCTTATGCGTTTGCGGATCTAGCTGCAAAGCCTCCGTCGGACACACGCCCGTACACAGCCCGCAGTGTACGCACACATCCTGATCAATAATAATCTCCCGGTTCACCAAAGAAACGCCAATATTATTGGCCTGCAACCACTCAATCGCTTCGTCTAGCTGGTCAATATCGCCCGAGAGTTCCACTAATAACTTACCGACCTGATCGGGCGCAACCTGAGCGCGAAAAATGTTCGCAGCCACGTTGAAATCCTTGGCCAACCGGTAGGTAATCGGCATATGAATGGTGCGTTTTGGAAAAGTCAGCGTCAGTCGTTTTTTCACAAATGCCTCGCAATCGGCTCTAAGACTGGCCAAACAAATGCCAGATCTATCTAGATCTTAGCGAATGGCAGCAAGTAACGAGATAAAATGAAAGCTATTAACGAACATTTACAGACAGACATATGCCGGTTGAATCGCCTCAAACAAACAGTCTCTCTAACGATCAGCGGGCGACCCAAACGGCTAAGCGCATTCGAAATTTGGTGGTGGTAGCGATCGCTGCTCTTCTCAGCATTGCTATCGTCATTGGGTTGCAAACGCGATCGCCCGCTGCCTCTCTCTCCGACATGGCCGAAGCCTCCGTACCGCTAAATTCAGCGATGGCCAACGGCAAACCCACCCTCATCGAGTTCTACGCCAATTGGTGCACGAGCTGTCAGGCGATGGCTCCCGACATGCATCAGCTTAAGGCCGACTACGGCAAGCGCGTCAACTTCGTCATGCTCAATGTAGACAACACCAAATGGCTCCCCGAAATGTTGAACTATCGGGTAGACGGCATTCCTCACTTTGAGTTTTTATCTGGCGATAGCCTAGAAAAAGGCGCTGCCATCGGCGAAATTCCTCGGGTCATTTTGGCAGAAAATCTGGACGCACTCATTAAGAATCAGCCTTTGCCGAATGCGCAAGTCAGAGGCGCACTCTCTGAGCTAGACAACATAGACAATCCGATTACCGGTAAAAACGTAGGTGACGATCCACGTAGTCATAGTACGCAATAGAAATACTGGCATTGCCCTTTGCTCTCAGATAGATATTGTTTTATAGCGCTTGCGGCGCGATCGCTCATGTCTCTACCTTTCGATGTTACAACCACTCAAAAGCGAGTAGATAATTTCTGGCAGTTACCTGCTAGCTTTGGCATGGAGCGCAACGCCTATCACAACTACCTCAACGAGATTGTGAGCGATCGCTATGCCCTGATCAAGGGCTTACAAATTCTGCGAGACGAGCTTCAGTTTGCGGCCAGCAGCCCTACCGATATGCGGGCCTGTGGCGCAGATATGAGCTTGCCTAGCGTGGTGACGACTTTGGCCTATACAAACTGTGGCGATCGCATTCACCAAGGCGAAGCCACCAAGCGCTACCGGGACGTAGTGGCCTCCCGCTTTGCCACCCTCTCCGAAATTGGCGAACTCAAGCTAGAGGCATTCTTCCCCGCAGGCGGCGGCACCGACAACGGCGCAACCTTAGCCCACGTCACCGTCGCCCACGAAATCGACGAACCGCTCAAGCGCCAGCTCTACGAAGGCAATGCCCAGTCGATTTCTCTAGTTGCTATCGACCTAAAAACGCATGTTGGCAGACTGAGAGAAAATGACAAACACGTCACCTATGGTAAAACCCGAGAGGCTCCGTGGCGAGAACCTCGCGCGGCCTGCGGAGCGATTGTTGGCGCACTCACCGACTACCATCCTCGCAACCAAATTCATCGCCGCATTCGAGAAGACTTGGGCGAGAAAAACTTTCATTATTTAGCCAACAACAAAGTGCTCACTGAAGGGGGTATAGATATGACGATGGCGATCGCAGCCATCATTGTCGCGATTCGAGGTATTCGAAATACAGCGATCGCCCTCGCCGAAGAAATGGACGAACGCGGCGTCGGCCATCTCACCGCCTGCACCACCGTCAACCGTCCCTCCAGAGACGACTTGGTGATCTATCTCGCCCGCGCTACCGTCTTCAACGGCAAAATTAGAATCCAAAGCTTTGGCACCGACGCCGAGCGCTACAGCGGAAAATTTGGCGAACACGCCGGAGAAAAGCGCTTACAGCTACGCTACGAAGATTGGGACAGCGACTATCTACCCGTAGAAGAGATCGAGTACACAGTACGAGATTCGGGATTGTAGTCATTAAATCAATATTCCACGGTTACAGGTGTATGGTCGCTAGGCCGCTCTAATCCTCGTGGCGTGATGTCGATGGTGCAACTTTTGGCCTGCTCGTATAGCTGGGGAGAGAGATAATGGTGGTCGATGCGCCAGCCTGTATTGCGGGCAAAAGAATTGGTGCGGTAGTCCCACCAGCTATAGTGTCCGCCTGCTTCAGTGAATTTGCGAAAGGCATCCGATAGGCCAATAGAGAGAACGTCGCGCAAAGTCTCTCTTTCTACCGGCGAGGCCATGATGTGTTTATCTCTGTTTTTGTCGCCGTGGATGTCTCGGCTCTCTAAGGCAATGTTGAAGTCGCCGCAAACGTTGAGCTGGGGATGAGCCGCAAGCTGTGCGGTGAGATACTGTTTTAACAAGGCTAGCCAGCTCAGTTTATAGTCGTATTTATCGCTGCCAATAGAAGAGCCATTAGGCACATATAGGTTCACAACTCGCACGTTGTTACAGACGCCGCTAATCACTCTCTTTTGATCGTCTAAGTTGCCAACTGTCTCTGAGTTGATGACTGCGCCAAAGCCCATGTGCACGTCTTCTAGTGGCTCCTTGCTAATAAGCGCTACGCCGTTGTAAGACTTTTGTCCATATATATAAGCGTGATAGTCCATATCGGTAAACGCATCTACTGGGAAGTCTTCATCGACCACTTTTGTCTCTTGCAAGCACAGCACATCAACCGGATTTGTTTCTAGCCACCCGGTAACTTGTTCTAGGCGAGTGCGGACGGAGTTAACGTTCCAGGAGGCAACTTTCATGAGGGGCTTTGAGTAGGACAGATGGGCTTAAACAGTTTAGTCTGATGCGCGAGTTTGGGTAGTAGATCGTTCTGACTTGGCCAGACTAGCAGCCGTCGGGTTGAGTGTTGCCCAGCTTTGACGGATCAGGGGGAAGGCGCTGGTGAAAATGAGGAGAGAGATCGCCACACTCACCGCCCCATCCGCCCAAAACCACCTGAACCGAGCAATCAACACCGCGCCGACCAGCACGCCCAAGCAGCTACCCGCATCTGCCAGCATGTGTAAAAAAGCACCGCGCATATTCAGGTTATCTTCTGCGTGGGCATGGAGAAAATAGGCATTCAGTCCGTTTACGCCCAGCCCAATCGCCGCCGTAATCGCTACCGGACGGCTCAGAATTTCGAGCGGCGGTGAGGTTAACGCATTGATCGCTTCCCAGCCCAGCCAAAGGCTTACGAGCAAAAGTAATGTGCCGTTAACTAGAGCAGCGATCGCATTTAACCGCTCAGCCTTGGCCGGTTCAAGCCTTGAGGCTGACGTTGCCGTCCATAGGGAGAGGGCGATCGCAAACACATCCATCACCATGTGCCCTGCATCGGCTAGCAGCGATAGGCTATTGCTATACAAACTCACCCACATCTCGGCAGCGGAAAAGCAGCTTACCAGCACCAGCGCAATTCTCAGTGATCTGAGCTGCGCTGGCGTAGAAGGCACTGAGCAGTGACTATGGTCGTGATTGTGCATAGATTGA
The DNA here is from genome assembly GCA_003242035.1 of Nodosilinea foveolarum. Taxonomy (GTDB): domain Bacteria; phylum Cyanobacteriota; class Cyanobacteriia; order Phormidesmidales; family Phormidesmidaceae; genus Phormidesmis; species Phormidesmis foveolarum. The sequence goes on from QBMC01000176.1 coordinate 5,426, forward strand.
GACAATAGAATTGTGCATAGATTGAGACAATAGAATAAAGATCGAATCCTCTATCGTATAATCTTTCCTATCACTATGGCTAAGTCTAAAAAGCAGCCCGATCAGAAATTAGAGGGTGATGCGCTCGTTAAAGAAACCTGTCGACGGATTCGAGCGGCTAAAGGGCTTTGGGACGCGCATCGCAACGCGGCCTGTCGGGGAGAACGCGATCGCGCCCTCGAACTCTACAACCAGCTCACAAAAGATCAAAAAGACAAAATACCTCAGCAGCTACGTATTTGGCTGCGCTACCGTAGCGAAAAGTACTTTGGCGCGCATCAAACCCCGCCGGGTAGCTCACACCGCTCTGGAAAAAACCGCGCTGTGAAAAAACGCTAGATTGACTCTCAGGAGAATCACTGAGATATTAGAGTAATTTCACTATCTTAAATCCTCCAGGCTCTATGATGCGTGCTAACCGTTCTACCCTTGCCAAGCTGTGCTTGCTAACGGCCCTCGCCGTGCCGGTTCAGCGGGCGGCATCTGCGGCTGAAGCTAACCGAGCCGTTCAACGAGTGGTAATAGGTAGCACCGCTCTATTAGCCCAGGCAGAGGGCGCAGCGCCAGAAGCCGCGACGACCGATGGCAGCCTGATTGCCCGAACCAACGAAAGCAACATCGCGATTATTGAAGATGCCAGTGGCAGACTGGTTGCGGGGCCTTTAGCCGCAGCAGGGGGAGCCGTTACCGCACTCGCCTTTAGCCCAGATGGAGAAACCCTGGCAACCGGCACTGATACCGGGATGGTTCGCTACTGGAACGTAGATGGCACCCCCAAAGGAGATTTGTTCAATCCGGGCAACGGCAATGCCATCACTGAGCTAACCTTCGAAGAGAACGATAAGCTCTCGGTTACGGTAGCCAACGAGAATCGTAGAGGACTTTGGGGGCTAAACGGTCAGCCTTATGGGGAAAATGCACCCGTAGGCGCGATCGCCGTACCCGACACCGACGCCGACGGCCTACCGGGGTGGCTATGGCTAATTCCGTTAGTTGGACTCTTAGGCGCGGGTTTGTGGTGGCTACTCGGCAGAAATCGCCAGAGCGAAACGCCAGAACCCAAGCGACAAACCGCTCCAACCGCAACAGTTCCGCCGCCAGTGACCGATCCAGAGGGCGATCGCGCCGTCTCCAACCGCGCTCAAACCGTAATCAAAACCGACCGCGTTACCGACGAGTCGCGAACGGTAATGCCCACTGCGGATCTGCCAGTAGCCCCGTCGATTCCCGAGACCCCCACAGCCGCGCAAGGACAACCCGGCCCATCAGCCAACCTCAACGATCCTGACCTGCCAGAGTTTGAGTCCACCGACCTAGAAGAACCCGACCTAGACGACAGCAACTTAGATTTGAGAACCGCTGGTTTGGTCGGCGGCGGCGCCATGCTAGGCGATGTCTTTACGGACAGTCCAGAGGAGGATGACGAGGACGACGAATGGGATGACAATCTCGATCTGACGCTGGACGATCCGGATGCAGAGACGTTCGATATAGAGACGCCGGATATAGAGGTTGCCGATACCGTTACTTCAGCGATAAAAACTGAAGTCGAACCCAACAGGGCTAGCAATCTGGACGGTATCGAACCGACCCGAGATATGATCATCGCAGAAACGAACGATGTACCCGATATCGAACCTGATAGTCAAACTATCATTGGCGACAGTGCCGTGATTTTCGGGGGGGCCGCAGCGGACGTCACAGTCGCAACGTCGGCCCTATCCCAACCCGCGATCGCGCCCATATCTTTAGCTGGTTCTATCGTCAGCGACGCAGGCGACATAACCAGCGCCGCCGCCACAGAAGATACTAGTCCTGATGCCGATATTGACAGCTTCTTTTCGGCAACTGCTGATGAGCCAGAAATTGCGCTAGAAAGTCGGGAAGACACGCTAGAAGCAGGATTATCACCTGTGTTAAAAGAACCTGTTCTAGAAGAACCTGTATCAGAAGAACCTGTTCTAGATTCGACCGTTATTTTAGGCAGCGCAGCGGCAGGTATTGCTGGCGGTATAGTCAATACGATTCCGCTTAGAAGCGAAACTGAACAAAGCAGTAAAACTGAGCCAAGTTCAGTAGATACTACAACGCCTCTACCCCGCAGCTACACCGTCGAAGAGCTGGCTTCAGTAGACGAAGACTTGCTTGAGCTGCCCGAAGGCTATGGCGATCGCCGCATTGTGCTACTTCCTCGCGATCCTAAATGGGCCTACGCCTACTGGGATATCTCTAACGAGCATAAAGACGAACTGCGGCGTCAGGGCGGGCAGCGGCTAGCGCTGCGACTCTACGATGTCACCGAAATTGACCAAACCGATCAGACGCCGCACAGTATGCAGCAGCAGGACTGTGACGAAATGGCGCGCTCCTGGTATTTAGAGATTCCGGTGAGCGACCGCGATTACACCGTCGAAATTGGCTACCTCACAGACGATAGCCGCTGGCTGATGCTCGCTCGCTCCGCCCCCGTCCGCGTTCCTCCCATCTACCCATCCGACTGGATAAACGATCAGTTCGTCACCATTGGCTTCGGCGAGCCGCTAGCAGATAGAACGGTTGGCGATTTGGGTCGTCAGCCTAGTGTGCTAGACGGCGATTCGGCAGTGGAAGGTCTGCCGCCTATTTACGGTGAGCTGTTTGCCATGACACAAGAGCAAAACGCGCTGCGCATAGCCGGTTCTCTGTTTGGCTCGATGCATCAGGTGGCACCAGAAGCGCTTTCACCTTCTGGCAATTTGTCGGGACTGAATATGTCAGGTCTCAATGTCTCTGGCCTCAACCTGCCGAACGTGGGCTTAGGCCGTAAGCGCAATTTCTGGTTGGTGGCTGATGCCGAGCTGATTGTACATGGCGAAACCGAGCCGAATGCAACTTTGACGGTGGGTGATCGCGCCATTCCCCTCAGCCCCGACGGCACCTTCCGCTTCCATGTGCCTTTTCCCGATGGCAAAATGGAGTTTCCGATTCGGGCGATCGCCGTCGATGGCGAACAGACGCGCACCATCACAATGAAATTTGAGAGAGACACCCCCGAGCGCAACACCAACCCCAAAGAAGACGCTCAAGACGAGGGGTTCTAAGGCGAACTATGTATCGAGCTAAAAGGACAATACGGTAATTGATGAACTTTTTAACGAGAAGGAAACGTAATACAGTGTAGCCACTTGAAAGATGCCTTCAGCCTTAGGATAATCCCGCATGACTTCTCAACATCAGCTCCGTCGCCGCCATGCCCTTCAGCTCATGGCCGGAGCCACTGGCGCAGCCCTGCTTCATGCCTGCGGCCAGTCGAGCGGCAGCCAGATGTCACTTTCCTTAGGCACTATCCCTTGGGTTGGGCAGGTGCCGCTTTACGTCGCCCAAGAGAAGGGCTTTTATACGGAAGCCGGACTCGACTTTTCACTGAAAGTATTTAGCTCCAACGGCGAGTATATGGCCGCATTTTTAGCGAATCAGGTCGATAGCATTTCACCGGTTAGCTCCGAAGCCGTCGTGCTAAAAAGTCAGGGCAAAGACTTTAAAATCACGATGGTGCAAGACAACTCGGTCGGCGGCGACGGCATTTTAGCCAGAGATAGCATCACCCGTATTGAAGACTTTAAGGGTCAAAAAATTGCGGTCGATACCAGCGGCGTTAGCTACTTTTTCTTGCTACAAATCCTTGAAGAAGTGGGGCTGAGTAAAGCAGATATTACCGCTGTCAATACCGACCCGACGGCGGCAGCGGCGGCTTTTCAATCTGGCAGGGCGTTGTTGCACGAATGGAGGTTGCAGACGGGGCAATGAAGTAATGTTTAAGTA
>QBMC01000177.1 GCA_003242035.1 Nodosilinea foveolarum
AATGGAATTACAGAGCTATTCCTGAAAACTTGACAGTTATTGATTGAGCGTTCCTTAGCTGCTCGGCAAAGTCTTCTCGCTCTATATTTGCTGACGCTACAAACTGAGCGCTCAGACCGCGAATGTTCACTGTCAAAATGTCTAGTTCTTCTAGCAATGTGAAGTCAGACTCTGCATGATTGCCATAGTCAAGTAGTTTTTGTCGCTCAGGCTTAGCTTGTCGATAATCAGCGGACAACTGCGCCAGTACGGAAGCAACATGATTTTGTTGAGGAATTAATTATGCATCATAATAGTTTGCCTAGCGTTCTTTTCCAACAACGCTAGGACTTGTTATAACAACGGGGCTGGCGCGATTCGAACGCGCGACCTACCACTTCAGATTTGTGTGAGTTTCCCCACTCTCTGGACTATACCTTCACCATAAGCAAATGAAAACAAATGCCTTTAGGCGGTAGCCGTCTAGTCTCTACACCTTCTCTTCTAGAGCTTGGCTCGGTATTGCCATGAAATGCCACGATCACGATTAGATCGGAACCGTCCCACTTTTTAGGTTTCACCGAATTTGACTACATTCACACGTCGAGTTTCCCCATACGGTGCCCGGTAGTTCAGGAGGCGGTTGCTCTATCCATCTGAGCTACAGCCCCAAGACTATGCCTTTCCGCTCGCGCGTCAGACATAACCTACAAAATAATATAGCAAGATGCTCTTTCTTGTGCGCGCAAACGGCATAGATAGACCCGCTTAAGACTTTACCCAGCGCTCGTCCCAGGGGCCACCGCCTACTTCTAGTCCGGCTAGCTGACTGGTAGTGTCCATAATTAGCTGATTGTCTAAAATTGCCCAAAGCTGCACCCGCAGTTCCCCATGCGTCGTATCTCGACACAAGAACTGCATTCCTTCTCTAGTGGGCACTCGCACATACGCCCCTTCGTCTTTCGCCACACCCGTAAGCACCACCCGATACTGATGGCTGCGAGCCGTTAGCTGCCAGTATCCCCAGGGATCGATCTGCCAGGTAAAAGCTGTTTTGAAAGAGGCAAATTCATAAAACTGGCCCTGATGATGGATGCCGATAATCGCAACGTTTTCTTGCCAGACCAGCACTTCGCGGATGCCTCCTGCGGCGGTCACGCTCAAGTCGGGTTCGCCCTCAAAGGCGTTGCACTGTAGCCAGAACCATTTCTGTGGAAATGCCCCACCCCAGTTTTTCTCGGCGTAGACGGGCGCATTTTCAAAGATGTAGTCCTGACCTCGCCAGCGCATCTGTCCAGTCGCCAGCCCGTGAGCCATCAAGACCTGCCAGCCCGGTTCAAATACGGGCAGGTAAGACATCCAGCCTGCCGTTGCCTGCTGAGTAGAAGCGCCCCAACCGGCAATGGGTTTGGTTTGATAGTTCCATTCGACTTCGGGGTGGCCGCTGGGGGAAAGGAGTCTGCCCTGGTGCTGAAGAGCTGTGACCTGATAGCCTTCGGTGACGGCGGTATTAAAGGCAGCAGCAGACAGATAGCGAGCAGGTTGAGACGAGGTCGATTCCCCTATGGGGAGGCTACGCGATCGCACATGCCCCAACCCTAAGCGATGCGGCCAAGCCCAAAACTGATTGACGTTGGGAAAGGTGCGGCAGCAGTAGGTTTCGTCTGGGCCAAGAATTTGAGCAACGCCGCCGCTTTGGGCCGTGCCGCCTGCCGGGTCGTCGATGGAGTACATGAAGGCGAAGGTTTGGCCGCAGTCGGGGAGCGTGAGCCGGAAGTACCAGCCTTCGAAGAAGCGAGCGGGGCTGGACTTTTGCCAGTGGTAGCCGCTGTGGGGGGATTGAAGTGATGAGTGGTGAATGATGAGTGATGAGTGATAGACGGCTGATTGTAATTATGACTCAACCCAGCGGGGGACGTAGCGCCAGCCGGTTTTGAGCTGTTTGTCCCACTGTTTGTAGTCGGGCTGTTTTTGGCCGACTAGCTGCCAGAAGTCCTTGGAGTGATTCATGTGGACGGTGTGGCAAAGCTCGTGGACGAGGACGTAGTGAACTAACGGGCGGGGGAGAAAGAGCAGCTTGTAGTTGAGGCTGATGTCTTTTTGGCTGGAGCAGCTTGCCCAGCGCGTTTTTTGGCCGCGTACAGAAATACGACGACAGGGCAGGTCTAAGTCGAAGCCGAGCTGACGCAGCCAGGGAGAGAGATCTTCTTGGGCGCGGTGGGCTAGCCATTTTCGCAAAACCGCTTGGCAGGCAGGAATGTTCTCGATGTTGCCTCTGACAGTGACCCGGTGGTTGGTAAGTGGGATGCATTGGGTGCGTTGGCGTAGCCTCCCCGTAGGGGAATCACGCTGCCCTTTCAAATACTTAATCTGCCAACTCTCTGCCGCTGCGGTCTCTTCTAGTGCGTCCGACTGCCATCGAAACGAAACGGTCTCCGGCTTTTTCGCGCTCCAGTCTTCTGGGGTGTCGGCAGCGGCGTTGATTAGGCGCGATCGCGTTTTTTCAATCCAGCCTCGCCGCTTCTCCAAAAGCGCCGGTAGCTTGGTACGCTCAAACCCAACCGGCACAACCACCTCTACCTCACCGACCACAGAAATCTTGATAGAGACATGTTTGGCTCGGCCACTTTCTCGTACCTTGCAAACCGAGAGCAGCGACTGAGGCTCTACAGATTTTGAGGAGTCTGCCGGTGAGGATAAGTTGAGTTGGGAGGCTGCTGTAACTGAGTCGGACACGCTATCTATACAGATCAAAACAATGTGCCAATGATAACGTTGATATCGTAGGATAGTCCACGGCTTTCAGTGATAGGCGGATGGCCGGTTCAGGCATGACGGATGAACTTTTGTAAGTTTTTTTAATGGTTCTCCCTTTAGAAGAGAACGAACAGTATTCCAAAAAATACACTGTTTAGAGGTGCTTGTTTAGAGCTGACCGGTTGGTAAGCCGGTCATGTGTTTGCTCGTTAACGACAAAGTATTAGAAGCGATCGCCCGCTTCAGGTTCATTAAGTGGCTAATCAGAATGCCTTTTTCCATCTGGGAGTACTCCGCCAAACTAGCTCGATTCAACCTTGGCAGCCTGGGAAGCGGGTTTGCTGTGATGCTGTCACTGCTGGGCTGCTCCCAAGAAACAACGTCTACAGCCGGACAAGCCGCCCCTCCAAAGCTGGGGACAGTCAGCGTTCTAGGGGCAATTAGCGGCGAGCAACAGGCCCAGCTAGAAGCCGCGCTCGTCCCGTTTGAAACAGAAACCGGCATTGAGGTTATCTACGAAGGAACCGATGCTTTTACCACGCTGCTGCCAGTACGAATAGACTCGAACGATGCACCCGATATTGCGATGTTTCCGCAGCCGGGGTTGATGCGATCGCTCGCTGAAGAAGGCGCACTGGTGCCGCTAGAAAACGTCCTCACCCGCGAAGAACTGGCCCAGTATTACCCCGAAAGCTGGATTGAGCTGTCCGAAGTAGGCGATCAGGTTTACGGCATCTGGTATCGGGCGGCGGTGAAAAGTCTGATGTGGTACGTCCCCGAAGAATTCGCAAAAGGGAACTACGCGCCGCCCGAAACCTGGGATGAGATGCTGGCGCTGAGCGATCGCATGGTGGCCGATGGCAAAACGCCTTGGTGCCTGGGCTTAGAAAGTGGAAATTCCTCCGGCTGGCCGGGGACAGACTGGATTGAAGAGATTGTGCTGCGCCAGTCGGGGCCAGAGTATTACGACGATTGGGTAGAGCATCAGGTGCCGTTTAATGCGCCCCAGATCCAGGAAGCGTTTGAGACCTTTGGGCAAATTGTGCGATCGCCCGGTTACGTTTGGGGCGGTAAAACTGGCGCACTCAGCATTCCGTGGGGCGATTCTATTGGCGGCTTGTTTGGCAAAAACCCCAACTGTCTAATGCACCGGCAGGGCAACTTTGCCTCTGGATTCTTCCCAGCCGACGTGGTGCCTGGAAAAGACGTTGATTTCTTCCCCACCCCCGACATTAATCCAGACTACAAAAATGCGCTCCTCGTGGCCGGTGACATTTTCTCTATGGTCAACGACACCCCCGAAGCGAGAAAGCTCATGGCCTACCTAGCTACGCCAACTCCTCACGAAATTTGGGCGGCAGAAGGCGGCTTTCTCTCTGCGAATAAACAGGTAGACCTGAGCGTTTACCCAGATGTCATTAGTCGAAAGGAGGCGGCTTTGCTGACCGAGGCCGATATTGTCCGGTTCGATGGCTCAGACCTGATGCCAGGAGCCGTGGGTACAGGCACTTTTTGGTCTGGCGTAATGGACTTTGTGGCGGGCGCATCGGCTCAAAAGTCCACCGACAAGATTGAGTTTTACTGGCCGAAAGCAACAGAGCAAGAGACGCCCTGAATTCTCAGATGGCTACAAAACCTAAGCAAATCTAAAAGTTAGAAGACCGGAAGTTAGGAGACCAGAAGCTAGAAAAACGATGGACAATGTTTCTTTAATCTTAAAAGCGCTGCTGGCGATCGCCCTCGGATCAGTCGGCATCATTGGCATTTTCTATGGGCTAAATATTTTAGTCGAGAAGGTGTTGCCCGAGCGATCGCGCCTCAAAGTACTGCCCTGGATATACGTTGGCCCTTCGGTACTGCTGCTGACGGTCTATTTAGTCATCCCCACTCTTCGCACCTTTTACCTCAGCTTTTTCGACAACCGCTCAGAAGGCTTTGTCGGCCTGCAAAATTATCTCTTTGTCCTCACCGCCCCCGATACGCTAATCACCTTTCGCAACAATCTTTTGTGGCTAGTATTAGTCACTGGGTTAAGCGTCGGGCTAGGCTTAGTTATTGCCGTGCTAATCGACCGGGTAAAGTACGAGAACATCGCCAAATCGCTGATCTTCTTACCGATGGCGATCTCTTTTGTGGGGGCTAGCGTTATCTGGCGGTTTATCTACGCCTATCGACCCGAAGGCGCACCGCAAATTGGCCTATTAAACGCGATTGTCACCTCGTTAGGCTTCGCGCCGGTAGGCTGGCTAGTCAATCCCGCCATCAACAACTTTGCCCTGATTGCGATTATGATTTGGCTGCAAACGGGCTTTTGCATGGTGCTACTTTCGTCCGCCGTAAAAGGCGTCCCAGACGATGTGCTAGAAGCCGCCCGAGTCGATGGAGCCAGCGAGATTCAAATCTTTAGGCGAATCATCATACCGATGATTATGCCGACGGTATTGGTAGTCTCTACCACCGTTATTGTGCTGGTGCTCAAGGTGTTCGACATTGTGTTTGTGATGACCGGCGGCAACCTGGGAACAGATGTGATCGCCAGTCGCATGATTCGAGAAATGTTCAACTTTCGCAACTATGGGAGAGGCAGCGCGATCGCCGTCATTCTCCTAATCGCCGTCATCCCCGTTATGGTGGCTAACGTCCGCCGCTTTCGCCAACAGGAGCTAGATAGATGACCGCTACACCCATTCCACCTGACGCTCAAGGGCGGTCGCCACAAAAAGATTATGTAGCCAGGAAAAAAGAACAGTCTAAGTTTGAAAGGTTCATGGCTCGTGCGCCTGTGCATTTTGCGGTTGTGGCGATCGCCTTCTTATGGACACTACCCACCTTAGGACTATTTATTAGCTCCTTTCGTCCGCCCGACGATTTAATTTCTAGCGGCTGGTGGACAGTCTTTTTACATCCGCTAGAGTTAACCCGGCTTACATTGAACAACTATCAAGAAGTGCTGAGTGCCGGGATGGGTCAAGCCTTCCTCAACAGTCTGGTGATTTCTATCCCGGCAACGGTGATTCCAATTGCGATCGCCACTTTTGCCGCCTATGCCCTCACCTGGATGGAGTTTCCCGGTCGTCAGGCCATCTTTATCGTCACCGTAGGTCTGCTAGTTGTCCCGCTCCAGATGACGCTAATTCCGATTTTGCAAGCCTATAGCGCCCTGGGAATTTCCGGTACATTCTTAGCCGTCTGGCTAGCCCATGCCGCTTACGGTCTCCCCCTCGGCGTATACCTGTTGCGAAACTACATCGGTTCGCTCCCTCGCGATTTAATTGAAGCAGCGGCAGTAGATGGAGCCTCTCACTTAAAGACATTTACCAAGATTATTGTGCCGTTAAGTATGCCAGCGATCGCCTCCTTCGCCGTCTTCCAATTCCTCTGGGTATGGAACGATTTGCTAGTAGCACTGGTGTACTTGGGCGGTAGCGAGCAGGTTGCACCCGTGACCTTGGTACTGCGAAATATTGTGGGCGATCGCGGTCAAGACTGGTACTTACTCACCGCAGGCGCATTCATCTCCATGCTAGTCCCCATGGCCGTCTTCTTCTCCCTCCAGCGCTTCTTCGTCCGAGGACTCTTAGCAGGCTCCGTCAAAGGCTAAATTCATCACTCATCGCGGGCTGAGCGTAGCCGAAGCCCACTCATCACTCATCACTCATCCCTAAAAACCCATGGCCAGCGTTGTTTTTGAACAAGTCACCAAACAATACGAAAACGGCTACACCGCCGTAAAAGATCTCAACATTGAGCTAGAGGACAAAGAGTTTCTTGTTTTAGTCGGGCCTTCTGGCTGCGGCAAAACCACCTCTCTAAGAATGCTGGCGGGCTTAGAAGATATCAGCAGCGGCAGCATTTACATTGGCGGACAAAGGGTAAACAACGTCACGCCAAAAGATCGAGACATTGCGATGGTATTTCAGTCTTACGCGCTGTATCCCCACATGAGCGTCGCCGACAATATGGGCTTTAGCCTGGATCTGAAGGGCGTAAATAAACGCGAGATTCGTCAGCGGGTAGAAGAAGCCGGTCGGCAATTGGGAATCGAACAGTTGTTGGATCGTAAACCCGCGCAGTTATCGGGCGGGCAGCGGCAACGGGTGGCACTGGGTCGAGCGATTGTGCGATCGCCCGCCGTCTTCCTCATGGACGAACCCCTCTCCAACCTAGACGCCAAGCTCCGCGTACAGGCCCGCGCCGAACTCAGCCAACTGCACAAAAAAGTTGGCACCACCTTCGTCTACGTCACCCACGACCAGGCCGAAGCAATGACCATGGGCACCCGCATCGCCGTGATGAATCAGGGCATTTTGCAACAGATTGACACCCCCCAAAACGTCTACGACCACCCCGCCAACATTTTCGTCGCAGGCTTCTTAGGCAGTCCATCTATGAACTTCTTCGATGCTGAACTGGTTCAACAAGACGGCAGCTTAGTGATTAAAACAGAAGGTGGATTGACTGCACCGATTCCGCGCGATCGCCTACAGCGCTACAGCGAATTTGCCGAACGCCCCGTCGTCTTTGGCATCCGCCCCGAGAGCATCTACCACCCGCAGTACGTCCCCCCCGGCATTCAGCCGGTCGGCGTCCAGGCCACCGCCTCCGTCGTAGAACTCATGGGCCACGAAGTCATCGTCTACTTCACCCTAGTCAACGGTTCCGAGTTCCTAGCCCGCCTAGACCCTAGAGCCAAAGTCAGCCCCGGCGAACAGCTAGAACTCCAGTTCGACTTCACCCGATTTCATCTATTCGATCAGGAGAGCGAGCAGGTAATTTAGTCAGCCTCCAGATAAAAGCACTTCGCCTCAGGTTAGGTTTGAAGCGCATATCTATCGAATTATCTGAATATCAAGGATTGATTGTATGGACTTCCAGGCGCGATCGCTCGTCAATACCGTCGCATTCAATCGTAGTCCGAGACTTAGGCAAGCGCGATCACCCAACGACAACCCGTATTCTCTTGTCTGTGTCCACAGTCGGCCTGCGTTTTCTGCGTCCTCTAACGTGAACGATTCTATCGTCAGCCCTACCTCCATAAACCTGAGGCGCATGGCCTCTACGTTAACGTTGACCAAAATCGCTTTCTGTACCACTTCTGCCCAGTTCACGCTAGAGATTGCTGCGTCCGACATCGCCGCTTTCACAACTTCTTGTCCAGGTTCAGCTTTTAAGTAAGCCAGTAGCGCTGAGGCATCTAAAACCCACATTATTCTTCAGACTCCTTTTTTGCAGCCTCGCGACGTTCAGCAATTAGCTCATCTGCTAAACTCCGTTTGTTAGGTACATGTGCAAACATCGCCTGCAACTGCTGATGAATAGACTCTGGTTTCTCGAACACTAATCGTCCGTCTTCCTCGCGAGCGATAAGCCTATCGCCTTCGCTTAAACCCAATGAGCGTCGCAAACCAGCAGGAATAACGAGACGACCCTGCTTGCCTATATTCACTTCTGTAGCATTAGACATTTTTTCTACGTCTCTCTAATGGCATGACGCATATATTATGACACAGCTTCACATACGTGACACAAATCAGACGCATTTTGCATTTGTTTCTTACGCCATGAAAAAACTCAAGCTAACGCCGATCAATTTTGATGCCTCTGCCGCTTTTTTATCTGAAGCTGAATCCATCGCTGCCACTGTCTAAAAGCTTCGTCACTCAAGTTCGTAAGCTGCCAGGTCGGTCGCTGAATAATGAGCGCGTGCCAACGCTGGAGAAGTGTATAAGGCTGTAGGGAAATGCCGAGTCGGTAGAACAGCGGCACCGTTGAACCAGCGACAATATCAGCAAGATTAATGTGATCGCCCCCAAAATAAGTCTGCTCTCCTAGCTGCCGCTCTAGAAACTGCAAGCAGGTTGCAATATGTTGATTGACGGCCTCCGATACAGGCTGATGCTCAGCGTTTGCAACCGCAACCAGCTTAGGTAAAAGCTCGTTGGCAACTACCATTTGAACCATCTTCATTTGGGCGATCGCTCTTGCTGATCGCGGAGAAAGTGGTTTTTTTGGAAATCGGCTTTCCAGATAATCCAAGATTGCCATAGACTCAAACAAACAAAAGTCTTCGCAAACAACAACTGGCACATGATGAAAAGGGTTAATAGATAAAAAGTCTTCTTTAAACTGCTGTCCTCTCAAATCGACTAGGACAGGATCGAAAGGAATCTCTTTTTCTAGCAGGGAAAGCCAAACACGGCGAGAGATAGGCGAAAGCGGGTGGTAGTAAAACGTCAGCATATAGATTTCGAGGAGAGATTAGTGTTTTAAGGTGCGCTGCGGAGTCGAGAGAACTAAGCATTTAGCAAATCGCTTTCAATGAAAGACAGCAGCATTTTCTGATGGGGTTTGCCGAGCGATCGCACTTCCCCTAACCGAGCAGAATGTTTTTCTCCTTTCTTAATCTCCTCCGGGGAACACAGCGCAAAATCCTGCCCCTCATTTAGCTGTAAATCTTCTAACGGCACAGTTAGGAACGCTCAATCAATAACTGTCAAGTTTTCAGGAATAGCTCTGTAATTCCATT
>QBMC01000178.1 GCA_003242035.1 Nodosilinea foveolarum
CTTGAAGATCATTTTCGATGAACATCTACCCAAATGGAATTACAGAGCTATTCCTGAAAACTTGACAGTTATTGATTGAGCGTTCCTAAATGCTCTTCGAGCGTTTTCCCCCCGACGGTAATGCCTTTCGTTAGAATTAACTCAGTTTCACTCAGGCTGAGCGTATTCCCTTCAATCGCATTCGAGTCGTAGGTAAAGCGAACGTCGAAGCGCTGCTTTAGCTCTGACACAATAGTGGGCGATAAAGGCCGAAAGCCATCCAACCAGCCTTTTAGTTGGTCTATTTGTGCGAGTTGAGTTGTGTTGTTTAGGTGGCGATTACTCACCATCATCTCAGCCAAAATATCTTCAAGCCGCTCATCGGGCCGTTTCATCAGTTGACGCAGCAGCGCTTCGTATAGCTGCGCGGCCATAATTCTGCTATCAGCAGTCAGCGCTTTGGGCATTCCCACACCATCAGGTCTTTTTTATAGACCTCTCTATAGTACGAGTTGCCAAGTCAATACCGCGAGTAGCACAGTCGCAATATGCTGTGGCAGCAGCTTAAGAAAAGGCTGACGCGCAACCTTTTGAATAAGCAAACCGCTGAGAATAACGCCTGCAATCAAGCAAGTGCCCTGAAGAAAGCTGATGACCGCAGGATGGGCCATCCAAACTAAAGAGGCCGTGGTGCCAATGGGCTGACCAATCGTTGCTAAAGAAAGTGGAATCACCTGTCCGGCTTCGGTGAGACCCATTTGTAAATAATGAGCCAAGTTGCTAAACAAAACGAGTGGTAAGTAGCCATAGGCCAGCGTAATAAAAGGGCGTGGCTTGAAGGTGGGATTGAGCAGGCGCACTAGCTGATGGGCTAGAAGCGTGATGATGACGGGGATAGAGAGGGCGATGAGAGCGGCGATCGCATGTCCCAAAAACCCATCCAAAATTAGATCACTCCCTAACACCAGCGTCGTCAGCTCCGGCAACCGATGCAACAACACCGCACCCCACAGCAACAGCAGCAGCGCCACCTCATAAGCCGTCGCGTTTGGCGTCGTCCACAGCTCAATCCCCGGCGGACGCCGGTTTAACTCTACTGAATGATGCGGACAGGCTTTAAGGCAGGTCATGCACAGCACGCAGTTACGATTGTCCGAGAGCTGCGCGGGATGGGAATAAACCGGACAGCCGTTGGTTCCTTGTCCTTCTCCTTCGGCAGGGCCACCCTTGTAGCAGTGGTAGGTATTGCAGGTCGCCGAGCAGATTCCCTTTTGCGCTCGCAGCTCAGTCATCGAGAGTTTGGCAAATAGGCCGTTCATTCCCCCAATCGGGCAGAGATAGCGGCACCAAAATCTTCGTTCAAATAGCACCGAACAGATCATCGCGCCCGCTGTGATAATGACGAGCAGCCAGCCCGAGAGATAGGCGACATTTTCCAGGTTCCACAGTTCTTCCCAAAGCAGAATCGCCACGAAGCCACCGTAAAGAATCCAGCCGCCCCAGCGTTCGGCCCACTGACGCGGCCAGGGCTTGAGCGATCTTGGCCACAGCCACAGCGACAGTTTTTGCGTGATCTCGCCGTAGATCATAAACGGACAAACCGAGCACCAAAGCCTGCCGACAAAGGGAAAAGAGATGAGGATTAACGGCCACCACCAGGCCCAAAAGAAGTTGAGCGCGACGTTAGTATCTCTGGTTTGCGGGCCGAAGAACAGCGCGACCAGGACAATAATGTAGACCCAGGAGGTGAACCAGTAATTGATGCGAGTGGGCCACCAGGGACTAAGAAGAAACTTGCGAAAGCGATTGTAGCCGTTGATCAGATTGAACCGAAGAACTGTTTTGCCCTTCTGCCCAAAACAGTTCTTCGGTAAGGCGGCGGCTAGATTCGGATTGGGCGATCGCTCTTTCCACCAATCCCTCTAACTCCCGTAAGTTCCCTGGAAAGTTATAGCTCTGCAATCGACGCAGCGCCTCAGGCGTAATCTTGGGCTTGGCCTGTCCGCACTTCTTGCACTCTAGCTGAATGTAATAGTTCACAACCGATTCCATATCGGCCTTACGCACTCGCAGCGGCGGCACCTTAATCCGCTTGACCGTAGAACATTTTGTAAACTGCGGCATGTTTTGCTCCGCAATCATCAGCACCCAGGCGCGGCTAGTTTTAGCTGGCCCCGGCGCGTCTCCTGCTCGGGTAACAGGCGTATATTTGCCCGTTTGCAGTAATTGGACAATCGGCGCTTTTAGATCTGCATCGAGATCTTGAATATTGTTGAGTAGAAGCGTACCGGATTGAATCCAATCTAGTAAACCGGGTTTGCTTTCGCCTCTGCCGAACAGATCAACGGCGCGCAGAGTCTCGCAGTTCAGCTTAATCAATGGTTCTTTTTTATTCGTCGAGCCGAAGTGAATAAGCGCCGCTAAATTGTCTTTGTTGAGGCCGGGTTCGCCAAAGATGAGAATGGGCGATCTTCGGTTGTTCTCGTCCGGTTTCGCGCTGGTCGCTTTTCGGACATCTTGCCGCAGCCGCACCGCGTATCGACTTGCACCCACAACGCCGCGACTAACTTTGGGCACCACATAAGGCCGCAATGCCTGCTGCCGCTCCTGCTCCTGCAAAAGCTGTGCCGATAGCTGAGCCAACTCTTCAGCCAATAGCTGAGACAGCTCCTGATTCAGCGCCGGATGCTCTTGGGCCAATTCCTTCAGTCGTTTTCCCGACAGTCGCCAGAGCTGGCTATCGGCTAGGGCCACAATAGTTTGCTCAGTGGGCCGATCTAGCAATAACTCTCGCAGATGCAAAACCGTACCGGGTAGCAAGCTCACTACCTGAGCCGCCGTTGTCTTGCGAGTGCGATAGCTTTCCAACCGCCCAGACTTGAGAATATACAGCGCGTCGGGTTCGGTATCCTCTAGGATTAGCCGCTGGTTTCCCTGAAGAATTTGTTCGCTCAGGCATTGGGCGATCGCGCTCACCAACTCCTCAGGCAAATCCTGAAATATCGTGTTCGCCCGTAGCCAACTAACCCGTTCCGCGACTGGCTGTAATGTCATGCGCAGGTGCCCTAAACAAAGCTACCTGCATCTTAGGCCACTGGCTCTATCGCAATTGTACAGATTCTTGTAGATGGCGATTTTGGCTGAATTTTGACTACAAACTACGCTTCTTCCAATCGACAGCGCCCTTCTCCTGCACGAGCAATTTTCTCCTCACGCTGAGCAATCACTTCTTTCAGACTTGCCCGCCCGGTCATGGCCAGCCGCTTATCGGCCCACAGATCGTATATTTTATTCACCAAAGGCCCCATCACCGGCCACTTCGTTGGCGCATACATCCAACCAATACCCAACGCGTCATAAACTTCCTGAAAGACCGCAACATTTTTAACCACGGTGCCATCGGCCTTAACCGCATGAATCCGCCCCATAGCCGTTTCAAAATCCACGCCGCCGTTCTCTTTCGGGCGGTAGTCAATGTCGGCAATATCCGTCAGCTTCACAATGCCGCGACCCGCATCTTTCTTTTGCAAGAAGTTCACCTCACGCAAACACAGCGGACAGTCGCCATCGTAAAGCAGGTTTATCTTCCAGCTAGCATCTGGTGATTCTTCAGATGTCTTTGCCGTAGATGCCGTTGAGTTTGCTTTGGCTTGTGAGCTAACCATTTGACACTCCTACGGCTAAAGCCGATGGGATTCTTAATTCAGCGAGAAGCCTTAATCTTTTGCATCCATTGCTGGCAGTCTTCAAACCGGAAACACCACTCATTGAGCGAGTATCTAGCCTGATTTACAAAATCCCAGAGGGCGATCTCTCCAAAAGCGTTTACCTGCAAGCAGGCTTGTTTCGGCGTGCCCCGCCGTACAAATTTGAACTGAAAACGTGAACTTGTCTGGGTTGCGTTTCGGATGAGGAAACTAGGTTTTTAGAGAGGATTTTCCTTGCCCTCTGAGTATTACTCCTTCCTAGCCGATGATATTAGTCTTAATCTGCTAGCGGTTTTTCAGCCTGTACTCGATATTTCGATTCTACCAAACATGACATTAAATCGCTGTGAAGTTTGATGAACATAGATTGTTCGCTATCACTCACCGGCTTATACCCCACCCTTAGAAAAGGTGGGCTTTACGCTCGCTTCTGTAACCAAGTAAAAAGAGCAGTTTCTCTATTTTAAGCTGTTTGCTTAAGAAGGGTTGCAGGGTTCAGCTTTTATCTATCGACCTCAGACGACGTTAAACCCTCCCGCGACTGCTTGCGCTTGCGCAGGGCAGCAATGCCGAAGCCAATAATTCCGGGGAGTAAGGCGGGTGTCGGTACGGCTTGCGGAGGCTTGGTGTCCACATTCGTGCCAAACGCGACGTTATCTACGCTAAAGCCGTCGGCTAAAGAATCATCAAAGCGGCGAAATTTGAAAGCCTCGAACGGTGAATCGGCAATGAAGCCAAAGAAGCCATCGCCTATGAGCGAACCGCCATCGCCTCGGAACGGAATGGCTAGATTAGACCCGTCGTTGAACACGGCTCGGGTATCGCGTCCGTCGTTGGAGATAGCGGCAAAGATTCCGCCAAATGCCGTAATGGGGTTTTTGAAGGCGAAGGTGGCCCCATCCGTAGACCGGGCCGACAGGAGTGCAGCCGGTGTGTTGTTGATGTTCAGCGTCGGAAGGTTGTCAGGGGCCGCTGCAATTTTGGCTCTAAAGCCGCTGTTGTCGGATAGGGTAAGGTTGCCGACCGAGACTGAGCCGTTTCGAAAGTCGGGGGCGTTTCTAACGTTGTCGAAGGTTTCTGTGTAGAAGCCGTTTGTTCCTAATGCAGCCTCGAAGGCACCTCGGGTTTTGAAGGTGGTGAAACTCATGGCGTTGGCGCGAGACGGCACGACAAGAAGCGTGGCCGCCACAGGTAACGAACAGAGTAATTTGATATTCATAACTACATCAAGCTGGATTTAGGGTAACCGCGTTTCTGGTGGGTCTGAAGCGTTTTCTTATAGGGCTTGCCAGCCCCACCAGCGGTAGAATGCTTGAAGTTGTGGGTTGAGTTGTGAGTCCCCACCGATTAATTATCGAGCTGACAATTAATCCCTTACGTATCAAATCTACCACATACGTCTGGGTCTAAAAGCAATCTAGCAGCGACCTTTACGTAAGCTTTATGTCGCAGATGCGCTGGTTTGTGTAAGGTTATCTGTTGAATTTGCCTGTGCAAAATCTATTCGCGTCGCTCTGCCAGCTTGGGGCAAGGAGACTCTGTTCGTTGGCCGGTGCTGCATTCACTCAGGCAAGGTTCGCTAAAGGCGTCGTCTAATTTTGGGTCGGGGGGCGGCTGGCCAAAGACCATGGTGCAGCTAAGGTCTTCGAAGTTTGGCGTCATGGTGAGGGGAATGCCAAATTTTTCGGTGAAGAAGGTTTGGGTGGGCAGTTTGCACATGTTGACGCACATGCCGACGCACTGGCTTTCTTTGAGGTAGCGGCATTCTTTAATTTGAACGGCGCTAGATTGCGATCGCACCCCCCCTTCTCCATCATCCACCTCAGCCGTCTCCACCTCACAAGGCCCCACCAACCACTCAAACGTTTGTGCCGCAAACCAGGCATTGAGCACACAGACTAGCTTCGTCGGTGAAAACAGGGTTCGAATCAGCCAGAGCACAGGCGCAGGCACCAAAGACTGCAAAACTTTAGCGACGACGGCCTGCTGCTGTTGCCCATCGCGTCCCTGCATAATGCGTTTGGAGAGTTCAACAAAGCCACGATAGCCGCCCGTTGGGATGTCTGTGTGGATGGCGTTGGCCATTTTACGAGAAACCAGCCAGATAAGCAGCCGGTCTAGCAGACTGTCTTGATGGGGGGGAACTTGCGAATCTTGGGCCGTTTGCATAGCGCGTCTCTTACGGTCTCTTTTATCTTATCGCTATTCTCCTAAGGCTTATTTAGAACGCTGAAAAAGGACAGTGGCGATCGCCATCAAAGCCACTACGCCAACACCAACCATCGCCCACTTGCCAAACGCAACTTCGGTAGCCGGTGCCGCGACAGCCGGATTACTGGACGAGGGGATCGCGGCCTCTGCGTCGGTGGGAACTTGAGAAACCGGAGTGCCTGAAGCAACGGTCGTTTCGAAGTCTAATTCGAAGGGGGTAAAGTCGTCTGCTTGTTTGGGCTGGCCGCTGACAACCAGGGTATAGGTGCCCACATCTGGAAAGGTGAAGCGAGCGCCTGGAATGTCCTGATAGCCTTCTGTTTCGACAGCGGCAAAAGCAGGCGTTAGATTAGGCATTTTGCCTTCGCGGGGTTGGTCTTGGGGCTGAGCGTAAACGGCTAGTGTACAGTCGCAGTTAGCGAGCGGAATAGTTTGGCCACCGGGACGAGCGATCGCAAACCAGGCAAGCACTTCTTCCCCAGCTCTAGGCGTGTCGCTAGGTTCGATATGCATCGTCGCGCCTACGTCTCCAGCGGTTTCTACTTCATGGGCGTGGGCGTTAGGGAAGCTGATGCTGACAGCTATCGTCAGCGCCGCCGTCAGCATCAGTGTCCAGACGGTTTGTGATCTTTGTTTTGGGAGGGGCATAGTATTTTCCTAGCGAAAGGAGTGTCCAGATTTTGCGCGATCGCCCCGCCAATACCATCGCAACGGCCAAGCCCAAAAGCCCTGCCTGAAGCTGATTTTGCCAGGTGAGCGCCAGCGTCCCCCAGTAAGAAGAGCCCACCATGACGGTATGAGCAGCGGCCAGTAACAGCGCTGGGATACCGAGCAAATGAATCTTGCGCCAGCGATTGCCCAGTGCTTTTTGAGCGCGGTCGAAGCTAGTGAGAGCGGCAGGCAGCATTAGGAGAAGGGCGATCGCGCCCAACCACACGCCGATTTGATGCGACGGCAGCATAAACTGTACGGCTCTAAAGTTCCAGCTCCAGGTGTGGCTAGCCATATGTAACAAGTGCAGCAGGCTAAGTAAACATGCGCCCACGCCTAGCCCGCGTCGATAGTTCAGCAGCGCGGGCCAAAGACGGCTAATCGGTCTGGCAATCAGAGTCAAAATCAACAGGACTAATGCGCCGTGGCCGCTGTAGTCGCTCATGGTATCGCCCGTTCGCAGCAGCAGCAGGAGGCCAATGACGACGGTAACCCAGCCACCCATTCTAAATAGCTGAGAGCGGCGATCGCCACTTAATAAAGAGGTGGCCGCTCCCATCCCCACCATCGCCGGTAGCGTCCCGGCCCCAAACGCCAGCATAATAGCCGCACCGCCTAGCCAGCTTTGCGTTTCCGCCGCCCGTAGCTGCCCCGCATACAAAAAACCGCAGGGAATCAGCCCCCATAGCAGACCCAGCAGTACCGGCGTCAGCAGCCTCGACTGACCCGAGACTTTAGACATTGTGAGGGTCAGCTTTTCGTGAATTTGCTGCTGTTTGGCCGGATGCAGAAAGGGCAGGGTAGGCAGCCATCCTGGTTTGGCTTGCGAAAGTCCGAACCAGATTAGTAGGAAACCGGTGAAAATGGCGATCGCCCGCCTCAATCCAGAACCCACGCCCGCCAGTTCTCCACCCGCAAAGACCGCAGAACCCAAAGCACCAATAGCCGCACCCACCAGCCCGTAACTCAGCAACCGACCAACATTCAGCAGCAGATGAAACCAGATCTGAGCCGTTTTTTCTCCTGTCCCGCTCTCCCCCAGTGCAAACGCTGCCGCTACCGGCCCGCACATGCCCACGCAGTGACCGAAGCTACCCAGAAAACCCAGGGCTGCGATTAACCATAAGTCGAGAGAACTTGGCATAAGCAAAGGAGAGGAAAAGAGCTAGTTCGTTGCAGCGTTGGGGTCGTACACCTCTACGGTCACGCTTTCTTCAATGGGCTGGCCCTGGGTGGTAATAGTTTCGTGGCCGTTGGCCATGAGGGTGACGCGCAGCTTGTCCGTGCCGGGGGGGAGTTCAGGCAGATGCGTCCAGGTGCCGTAGATTCTTTGAGCGGGCTGGTCGTTTATATATAGATGAGCGTAGCCTTCGGTAGGCAGACTTTCACCATTTACCTTGCTCGGTTCGAAGGTGAAATTGGCGGTGCCTACGTATAGGTTCCAG
This sequence comes from Nodosilinea foveolarum, assembly GCA_003242035.1. Taxonomy (GTDB): domain Bacteria; phylum Cyanobacteriota; class Cyanobacteriia; order Phormidesmidales; family Phormidesmidaceae; genus Phormidesmis; species Phormidesmis foveolarum. The sequence continues at coordinate 8,054 of QBMC01000178.1, forward strand.
CCGCGAACGGAATCTTCTTCTACTTCTACGCTCAGCCCTGGAACGGGGGTTCCAGCAGGGACTTCAAGCGATCTTGAGTGAAAGACATCGTGGTTGGTGTTCACGCCTTTAGCCTCAGCGCCCATAGCCATTTTGCCGTCATTTGTGGGTGTAGCGCTAGATGCTTGGTCGCCGGTTGATGCCTCTTTTGCGGCAGCGCCTTTCTGAACTTGCTCGTCGGTAGGCATACTGTGGCTACAGCCTACCGTCAAGAGGAGGCTAGCGGCGATCGCAATGCCGGTAAAAAGAGATTTGCAAGTTCGGTAGGTGGCCATGATTCGCGCTAAAGCTCAGAGGGTGGGGGTTTAACTTGCATAGCATTTTATAGCAAACGAACCCATTATCATGGCTGGTTTGCGTTGGCTCAGCTTCCCCATAGGAGAATCGCTGTGAGGCAATGCTGAGTCAAAACTTCCGAAAGTCCCAGAGCGGTAGAACTAGATCGACAGTACAAACGCTGTGACCCGGATCAATAATGGTGCAATGGTGTGGGCGCAGCGTCAAAAGACAGGCTGTCGATAAGTGCTTGAGGGAAGAAAGTGTCGGCTTTGCTCTGCGATTGACGATTGCTGTGGCAGGGTTGGGATGGAGGCGATCGCGCAATTTCTACTTAAAATATAATTGAACTTAGTTTTGGTAGAGGCGACCACACAGAGTCCCTATTTCAGATTTCGTGTTCTGCTCTGCATCAGCAGACTGCGGACACCCAAAACCCTTGATCTATCGTTTGCCTCAAACTGTGATCCAAATTTTACTAGCAAGTCTGGCAACCGAAAACCAGTAGCCTCATTCCTCACTTTAGCAAAATGCATATCTACAAGTTGGAATTTGAAATCCCTACCAATAGACATTTATCTTTCAAAAAACAGTAAGAAATATGCAAAACCCGACAAAACTCGAACTTAGAACAGAAGAAGAGTCTACGTTTGCTCCATGCTTAGAGTGTGATCGCGAGACTAACCACAAGACATTAGCTAGTATCTACGCATTATGGAATAGCGAGCATGTTGACGGCGACTGTACCTATCGTATTATTCAATAGACTTAATCGGAAATTAAGGAAATTTGGATACAATTAGGCAGTAGGTAAGTCCGCTGGAGGTGGTTCGATGAGAATGCGTTACGCCCAACTGAAGAAAAAGTCCCGTACGTTGCGCAGTCTAACCGGC
>QBMC01000179.1 GCA_003242035.1 Nodosilinea foveolarum
TGGAACAACAATTTCCTCATTCAAGTGCTACTCGATTGAGTATGCGTTTGCCCTGGCTAAGATCCCCCATGAGTAGCCACCGGAGTAGCTATTCGTGTAGTGTCTTATCCCACTGGCTAGAATTTTGAGTATGGCAACGTCCCCCAATTCTCCCAAAACTGTGAACAAAGCTTGGTTGCAAGCGATCGCCCAGGCCGAAGCCCTCACCCTCCCTGAGACCCTGTGGCAACGCCCCCAAGTGCAAGGCATCACCATTGATGGCCCGACTTCCAAAGATCTTGATGACGATATCTACCTCGAAGCAACACCCACGGGCGCGATCGCTTCCATCCATATTGCAGACGTGGCGGAGCTGATTACCGTTGGCAGCACCTTAGATAAAGTCGCCTTAGCCCGCACCCAAACCCGTTACTTGAGTCGCGGCAATATCCCTATGCTGCCTCATGCGCTGTCCGAGGATAAGCTGAGCCTGCTAGAGGGGCAACCTCGCCCCACCCTGACGATTCGAGTCACCTTGAACCATCAGGCCGAAATTCAGACCACCGAAATCTTTGAATCTTGGATCAGCAGCGCCAAACGGTTTTCCTATGAGCAAGTAGACCGCGTATGCCAGAATCCGGCACATCCCTTCTATGAACCGTTGCAGCGCTGCCAAACCTGGGCTGAACGGCTCAATCAAGAGCGCCGTAACCAAGGTGCCATCGGCGGGCTGTTCAATGCATCGGGCTTTTGGGTGGATGAAAACGGAGCCGTGATGCTCCTTGACGGCAAACTCTTTCATGCCCAGATGATCATTCAAGAATTTATGATTCTGGCCAATCGCGCCGTAGCCCATTGGTTCGCTGAACGAGACGTGTTGGCCCTTTATCGCAATCACACGGCGAGAACCATCGCCCCAGAACGCGAACAGATCATGCAGGCGTTGCTGACGACCGGCAGCATGGAACTCATCCGTCAAAAACTTCAGAACTGGCTGAATAAAGCCGAGTACAATCCCACCTTGATCGGTCACTTTGCCCTAAACCTCACCGCCTATTGCCACTTCACCAGCCCGATTCGCCGTCTAGCTGACTTGCTCAACCATCGCATTATCAAAGCCCTGATCCACGAGCAGCCTCACCCTTACAGCAAGGTTGAACTGGAGCAGCTTTGTGCCTACATCGCCACTCTTACCCAAGAAGATGACACCGCCACCAAAGAATTTTACAAAGAGCGCAGCCAGCGCAGCTACCAAAATCAGCTCGAAGGAACAGAGGCAACAGCCGCCCTAGCCGCCCTCTCGGACAAAGAGTTTGGCCATATCGTTAAACATGCCGCCAGAGAGGAGAACTTTGAGCCGATCCAAGCCGCCGCAATGCTGCGCTTAGAGCGGGATCAGCTTTCCGTCCAGTCCTTGTCCTTATTGCTGATTCACAGCGGAGATCTGGCCCTACAGCACCGAATCTTAGCCGCACTCCAGCAACGCCCAGAAGATGCAACCAGTGTGCTCGTCCTGGCCATCGACCAAGAGCCTTCGTGGGAGCAGCTCGACTATGTAGAAGCAGGTCAGGACGTACCACCCTTTTTGCTCTGGGTCGAGGTATCGATAGCGGGGCAAGTCACCACCACGCGAGCGCCTGCTCAAAGTCAGCGCAAACAGACTGCCCGCCATTTAGCCTGTCTGAATTGGCTTAAAGCCTTTGTCTCAGATGAGTTGGTGTCGCCAGAGCAACGGCAACTGCCCGAGCTGACTGAACTCATGGCCTCCCAGTCTGAGGCTACTGAGCCTGCTCAACTATTAGCTTTCGCAGTTCACCCAAGTCTGCACCAACCGCTCGAAGACGGGCAGAACTTCGTGGGTCTCTTGCAAGAGCTGTCTCAATCCCTGGGATGGGCATTGCCAACGTATCAATTTACGGGAGCGAGTCCTGAGTTTGTTTGCACCTGCACAGTGGTGGTTCAGGGGCAGTCCTTTAGCGGGAAAGGGACGACCGCTCAGAAAAAGAAAGCCAAACACGTTGCGGCAAAAGCGACATTTATACAACTGCAAAGATGGTTTCAATATGGTGAGCGAGTGGAGGTAGACGAGCCGGAGATATCGGTAACGGATACGGTTGAAGTGCAAGATATTCAACCGGCTCAAGCATCCGCATCGGTATCGCACCCGATCCTGCTCAAGCAGCTCAAGGATGGGCAGAACTTTATCGGCTTTTTGCAGCAACTCTGTCAAACCCTGGTGTGGGATCTACCGGAGTATGAGTTTGTGGGAGAGACGCCTGAGTTTATCTGCACTTGTACCGTCTGGGCTGAAGGACAGTGTTTCAGTGGTAAGGCAGTCTCTTCTCAAAAAAAGAAGGCCAAATACTTCGCAACGAAAGTCGTTCTGCTGGATCTTCAGCAGTCCTTCCAAGGCAACTCGGGAATGGCGTAGATGGCTAGATAAACGGTCGTGCCTCAGTAGAAAGTGGGATAGGTCGTGAAATCATGCCATTTCGCATATGTATCGTAAATAGCTTAAAAGAGTAGGGCGTGTCATCAATTAGAGGGACGTAAAAATCGTATCGTATTTTTATCATCAGAGTGCTGATAGATCAGAGAACGATGACGACTCGACGATACGCCCTGCGCGATGACCAATGGGAACGCCTAGAACATATGCTGCCAGGTAAACCTGGAGACGTTGGTGTAACGGCTAAGGATAACCGCTTGTTCGTTGAAGCAGTGCTTCATCGTTATCGAGCCGGTATTCCTTGGCGTGACTTACCTGAGCGCTTCGGTAAGTTTAACGTTATCCATACTCGCTTTAGTCGTTGGTCGAAGAAAGGGATATGGCTACAGGTGTTTTCAGCGCTTTGCGAAGATAGCGATAATGAATATCAGATGATCGATGCGACTATCGTACGCGCCCATCAGCATTCGGCTGGGGCAAAAGGGGGGAACGATGAAGCCATCGGCCGGTCAGTCGGCGGACTAAGCACCAAGATTCATGCCACCTGTGATGCGTTGGGCAACCCGACTGGGTTCTATCTGACGGCGGGTCAGGCTCATGACTGGCAAGGGGCGGATGTCTTAATGGCTGAGATGGAGGCCGAAGCACTGCTGGCCGATAGAGCTTATGATGCCGATGAGCGGGTGAGAGACGTGTTACAAGCGCAAGGCATCGAGCCGGTGATTCCGAGTAGGTCAAATCGCCAAGTGCCGATTGACTACGACAAAGACCTCTATAAAGCGCGGCATCTGATAGAGAACTTTTTCGCTAAATTGAAGCAATACCGGGCGATTGCAACGCGCTACGATAAGACGGCTCGCAATTTCTTAAGTGCTGTTCATCTCGCCGCTGCTGTGATTTGGCGTAATTGATGACACGCCCTAATGGCCTGTTCGACATCTACCACCGCTATCATCGATATTTCTAGTCCCCGTTCGGCGCGACTTGCTTTCCCGTTCCAGAAACGGTCTAGGCCATAGGTCGCTTTGCCGCTTTTGGGGATGAGCGAGGCATCAATCGCGGCAACTTGAAAGTGCCTCGGGGCAATGGCTTCATCGATTAAGCTGGCATTCAAGCTGCTAAACGGATAAGGCACCGAAAACTGGCGGCGATAGGTACGCTCTGACAGATGGCTATACCGGCTCAGGTTCGTGAAGTTGACCTTCCCACACACCACATAGATAGTGGCGAACAGCGTCAGCAGAAGCTGGCGGCGGGGTTTGCTAAATGGCTTACTTTTCGCAGTAGACCCGATATGATAGTTGCCATAGCCATTCAAGGTGGTTTTTGTTATGTTAACTAAACCTTAGTCCTGAATGGCTTTTCTGACTGTTTCTCTCGCTTTTCTGTCCGGACTATTGTCAGGAAGAAGCTAGTATCGGGAACAACTATCGGGGAACCGCTATGTCGCATCCTACTCAAGCTAAGACAGCAACTGAAGGCCGCTATCTACTATCAGTCGAAGATATCCCGCCTGTGTCGTCAGCATTTCCGGCTTACTTTGTGGGGAGTACGGCCCCTAACAATGTAGAAGATGGCATTATCCCGGTTAAAAATCCTGATGAAAAGATTCGTGAGATTGCAGCTTTTTTGTGCGCCCAGTCTCAGCCCGAACTGCTGATTGCCATTCATGGTTACAACACGGCTTTAGGCGAGTTTGCCACAGACGATCCGACAAGTCAGCGGCGAGGTGTGCGGGGTTGGTATCAGGACATTAGAAACCACATTAATGAGCATTGCGATCGCCGCTCAGCCGGACTGGTTTTGATTGGCTATCGCTGGCCTTCTGAGGAGATAAAAGGCGGCGGCAATGACAGCTTTGCCCGCAAGATTCGCTATGCGCAGCAGTCGCTACCGATTTTTTTGAGAGTGATTTTGGCGCTGGCTTTTGCGGCGCTAGGCGGTTTGGTGATGGCTGCTTTTGCTGATAAGGCATCTGGTTCAATGGGGTTTAGCATTTTTGGCGTGAGCCTCATTGTGTTGGCGACGGTATTAGTTTCTTTTGTTTTGACTCTATTTTTACTGCGCGTTGTGGGCTATTTGCGTGATTCTTACCGGGCTAGTAACTACGGGGTGCCCGATTTGGTAGAACTGATCCGTCAGCTTAATAAAGCAGTGCTAGCAGCAACACCCCACGAAAATTGGTCTGAGCGTCAGCATATCAAGCTGTCATTTATTGGTCACAGTATGGGCGGCTTTGTGGTGACTGATACGGTTCGTATTCTCTCGAATGTGTTTGATCAAAGATCGATTGGCAACCTCGGTACGGGAAACGCTGCCAAGACACCTTCGGCTGAAATTGGCAGCGTTTTTTCACTCGGGCGGCTGGTGCTGGTGTCTCCGGATATTCCGGCAGAGACAATTATTTCAGGGCGGGCAAATTTTCTTAGCTCGTCGCTGCGGCGATTTGAGGAGACGTATTTGTTCAGCAATGAGGGGGACATGGCGCTGCGGATGGCTTCAACATCTGCTAACTATGCCAGTTTTCCGGCTAAGACTCGTGAGGGCGGCTATCGGTTAGGTAATGTGGTGGTGCGATCGCCCCAGGAGAAAATAGCCAAAACCAATCGAGTCACTCAATACGGCATTGTCAACTTTAATGCGTATACGGTTGAGGGCGGGCAGCTTTTAGATGTGCAGCAGCGATCACAGGGGGGCATTGAACCAAAGCAACTCTCCTATCTAAAAACAGACGGCAGTGAAGGGTTTGTTTCCTCTTTCCTGTCGTATTTGTACATTCTTCGCGATAAACCCTTGAGCCGTCGCCAGCAGGATATTTTAGAGCCAGATCAAAAGCCGATTGCGGAACTGTTTACCGTATTTGACTGCACGGACTACTATGAGCTGTTGCCGGGGGCACACGGCAAGGCTAAACAGAAAGTTGGGCTGCTGACCTATGCGTTAGAGAAACGATCGCTTAGCTTTTGGAACTACGTGAGACTTGTGGTTGCTCTATTTAACGGCACTATCGACTCTCATGGTGGCTATTTTTACACCGCCCCTGAGCATTCGGCCCCTGGTAAACCCGTGCGACCCGATGCCCGCGTTGCTAAACAGTTGATTTATGGCCTAGCCTGCTTAGGCTTCAAGTCTTTTATTCATAGTCTATCAGCAGGTGAGTCGTCTGGTGAGTCGCTAGGTAAAGCTGGCTTGGTTGCTAACAGAGCTGATCCTAGAGCTAGTCTGCGCGACCTCTCTCAGCTCTGCGCAGATCGCCATATTCAGGTGCTACTTGCCGCCGAACGCTACAATCATGACATTTTAGGCATTGTGACGCCGAGCGATCGCAACGGCTACTAGAACTACTCACGCCTAATGAATAAACAAGTTCTGGATTTAACCTAATGAACCGTTTTAAAGATTTCTTTACCTTCAGATTCACGCAAATTTGGTTTTTTGTTCTCTTTGTATATGTCTGGTTTATCAATCCAACAGAAGCTGGCCGTGAGCATGTGATTCCCTGGATTTGTTTAGGGCTTGTTGGATTTGCTAGTGAGCTTAGCAGTGGGTTACGTCGTCTAAATTTGTTGCAGATGCGCTTGCAAGCACTAGAAGGTGAAGCTGAGAAAAGCAGTAATTCCAAATTCCAACTTAAGGACATCTGAAACCCTTGATTGGCGTTGTTGCACGAATAGGGGTTGCAGACGGGGCAATGAAGTAATGTTTAAGTACCACCAAAAACAGAGGCTTCATGAGCTATCGCATCCGCAACTAGTCAGAGTATAACGCTGGATTGAAACAGCGCGGTAGTCTAACGTTTTGGCTAGACGAGGCGGTACTATCGACTGGGTTAGTTGAGACACCCAGCGGAGCGCGGGGCGCGAGGCAGACCTATTCAGATGTGGCCATCGAGACCTTCGAGACTCTTAAAGTGGTGTATCGTCAAGCAGGACGGCAAACAGAAGGATTGCTCGGGTCATGGTTTGAGCTGATGAATGTAGCGGGCCTTCGAGTAGTGTGGGGGGTTGTGACTGGTTTTTTGGGGGTGCACAACGAAGCCCCTACACGGAAATATGTGAGGGGCTGATGGGGTGGTTTGGGGTTTGGGTTTGGGTTTGGGGCGAAAACACAGCTTCGCTACCTTATCGCCTGGTGGTGCGATCAGTAGTATAAGCAGTTCGGTTGTCGTCGCGATCTCGACCTTTCAGGCCCGCTAGACCCCCTAGTCCAAGGAGACCCAACCAGCCCCAGTCAAATCCGTCGTCGTCATCAGTGATAGTGGTAGTACCCGTGTTGTCAGGAACCACGGGGTCGGTAGTAGTTTGAGCAGAGGCAGGTAGGGTAGAAGGCAGAACGGCAAGGCTTAGGGCAATCGCACCAGTACCTAGCCAAGTAGCCAAGGATTTATTTTTCATAGAAAAAACTCCAGAAACATCTGTTCATAGAATGGACAACGTAGCCCAGCATCAATGCAAAGGTTGATGCCTAATCTGAACTACTATTGCAGCATATTAGTTCTTTCCCTTTGATTTGTTATTTACCATTGGATGGAAATTGTTATTTACCATTGGGTGGAAATTGTCTCTGTTTACTCTGGTACAAAAGATAGGACGCTAGAGCGCTTTCGGCTTTCGGGCTTGCCTACTAGCGGCGCATTCTTTCGCCCACACGTTCCCCACCTCCGATTACCCTCTGAGTCTGCAACGTAGTAATCGGCATAATTGACTGCGGTTCCGGAGTTGCCGGGCATCAACTGCTCTTCGGCGATAATGCTCGCATCCTCATTCTCTTTCCCGTACAGCCAGTAAATAATATTGATTCCGGCGGCTCTTAGGTTCCTGTAGCTCAGTTCTTTTTCGCCGTAAGGAAGCGGTACGATTTCACCAAAGATACGTCGGATGGCGCGATTAAGTAGGTCAGTCTAATCATTTTTTGGACAAGTGCGCGTCAGACCTGGACTTCAGGCACCAGCGTCTTATATTTAATTTGACCTACCTACTTAGTAGCCTTGTTTTCCTCTGTCCTTTACATAAATGCACTACCCTATTTCGCAACAACTCTATTATTTAGCAATCGCGCAAGGCAGCGGGATGACGATAAACATTGAGACGACCGGAGCGTTCCAAAGTGTTACCCTCGCCTGAACTACGTCCTTCCAAGTTCCAGGGGAAGCGATCAATTAAAGGGAGATACTCCGAGACCGCCGTATCGAGGAAGACCGCATCTTTTGTCGAGAAGTGGTTTTTCCAGTCTCCCACGATGCCTTTTCTAGGCATGACTGAGAGTGAGTTTTCAAACGTTGGGCGAGTGAAGACAGCTTTGCTTGGCAACTCTAAAAATTTTAGTAGCTTTTGAGTGGTTTCTTCAGGATGATAATAGAGCTGATTGTAAGTGACGATTTGCATATGCTCAGGCGGATTGTCTATCCACTGAACGACATGATTCAACCATCGCTCTATGGGAAATGAAAAATCCCCATAGAGCGAGTAGTTAAGTTGAAGGAAATCGGGCAGCGGTCGCCGAATGAATTCCTCTAGTCTTGAAAACCAAAGGGACGAGATTTTTTGATTGCGCCGCCGTCCTGACGCTATATACTCGTCTCGTAGAAAATAATAATATGACACTAAGACATCTCGATAGTCCCGGAAAATGTAAACAATCTTGCCTTTGGGGTATTTGGCATTATACAGGTCGCGATCACAGTGCGTTTTTAGGATGTAGTGTTGCTGCGGGTTGAGTTCACTAAACCTTTTGTAAATATGCTCAAACTGAGTTTGAGGTTGATCGAACGGGCCGAACCATTCGCCAACTGACAAGCACTTAAAATCTATCGAGCTATTAAGTTGAATGCAGTTCATTAAAAAGTGAGTACCCGACCGTTCGTGAGAAATAACGTAGAAACCTTTGGCGTAAGCAGTCAGCTCTTGATGGTAACCCATAAATATTTGTGACCATTTTGGAAGAATTTTATGCAAAATTAAAGCCGTTTACAGCGTTATGTAAGTAGGCCAGTGCAATTAAATTGAGTAGCTTAAAATCCAGAATTTATTGATGTGCAAGGGTTTCAGATTGAATACATCTTATAAATGATTAGGCCAACCTACTTAACTGCTTTTTAGAAACCGGGACTATCAGCTATGGACTATCAGCCATCCGGACGCTCCTCTACCTTGAAAGTCCGAACATCTTAAGAGGATAAGAGTACTAGGAAGTAGTGACTTTAGAGAGAGATTATCTTAAAGTTTTTCTCTCGAAGTATTCAAATAGGAACGCAAGTCCGGTAATTACTCGACTCGATCAAAATAGGAAGTCTGGGCGTGGTTCAACCGAAGGTTACACCTTCAAGCCAATGCCTGAACGAAAGGCTACGCGATCGCATAGGCTGGTTATCGCCAGCCCCCTTTAGTGATTCTCCCAGGAAGAGGCTTCGCCAACGCCCTGTATGAGTCCAGCCTTTTCCCTAGCCGCTAGCCTATCCCCCGACATTCGCCAAGACATCGGCATCCAAGCACTTTCCCGCTCACAACCCATTAGCGACTTGGCCGCGACCCATCAGGTCAGCCGGAAGTTCGTCTATTAGCAGGGCGATAAAGCCCAGCGCTCACTGGATGAGGCGTTTGCTCCATCAGCGGGTGATGATGATGTGCTGTTTCATCTGCCAGTGACTAAAAGTTGGCTGTATCGGCGTTGCTGAATTAGAAGATGAATTGATGGGGAATTGGGACATCCCAGAACTTGAGATAGTGAATCAATAGTCGAATAGAATGTTCGAGCATCTCCACCGA
>QBMC01000017.1 GCA_003242035.1 Nodosilinea foveolarum
TTGAGGCTAGCGTGATTGCACCATTTATCCTCTTAAAAAAACCTGAATCCTTACCTCTCTTCAAACCGATAAGCGTAGAGGTTGTGCTTAATCTGAACCTATTAGGTGACAGCAGCGATAGGCCACTACAGAAATCTTTGAGAAATCCTCGTCCTTTAGCCTGTTGTAGCCAACACGTTCTGTAGACTAAAAAGCCTGTCTACTAGGTAACAGCAGACAGGCTCAAATTGCTCAGCTATTTGTTTTTAAGTAGGAGCTACTGAACGCGTGAGTAAATCACCTTATCCTGCCGCAACTGCACCTCCAATGGCAGCACAAATCGCAGAAATTAGAGCTGTTCCAAAGAGCCACCAAGAAGCCGCTTCAGCCGCTTTCTTCGTGTCTTCAACCTGCTTGGCGGTTTGCTCCTTAATCGCCACTAGGCGGCTTTCTATTTGCCGCTCTATGCGCTCCGCTTTACCTAGAACTGTGTCTCTAGCCGACTCTACCTTGTCGATGACTCGGTTGGCGTCGCGCTCGGAGACGCTGCCCTGCGAGGTGACGAGCGCAACGAGTGTGTTGCGGTCGAACTGAGAGAGGCGATCGCGCATGGCTCCAAACCCAGCGTTTGGATCATCCATCATTAACCGCACGTCATGCTCAATGCCGTCGTAGTTTAGCTCGGGGCGATCTAGCGAATCTAGGAATCGGCGAATCCGGGCGAAGACTTGGTTGAGGACAGACTCTACGTTGCGCTTAACGTTGCGAATCTGTTCCATCATCTGATGGCGCACATCCGCGACCTGCTGGACCACCTGACGGGCTTCTTCTTCGCTCATGTCGGGGCGCTGAGCGAGCAAAGCCACCATGGTCGAGTCGTCCATTTCGGAGATGCGATCGCCTAGCTTGCTAGCCCCTAACTTAGGATCGCTTAGCAACAGCTTGAGATCGCGCTTAATCCCATCGGGGTTGAGTTCGTTTTTGTCGGTGTTGCTTAAGTAATCTTCCAAAGCGGTTTGGAAGGAAAGCGCTCTAGACTGCGTTCGGCGAGCAAAGCGACGAGGCAGCTTAACGACGCTATGAATACTAGACATGAGGCTGTCAATAGTCTGATTAACCTCATCTTCACTGAGATCCTTACGCGCCGATAGCAACTGCACCAGCGTATCGCGATCCATTTTAGAAAGGCGGTAGCGCATGGCTCGCATGCCTGCCTTCGGATGGTTAATCAGCTTTTCGATATCGCGCTGGATGCCGTCGGGGCTAAGCTCGGGCTTGCCGGTGCTGCGGAGATATTCGGCGATCGCATTCGTCGCCTCATCGTACTTCGCTTGTGCATCAGCCGTTACCTTTTGCGGCGCATTCATCGCGCCCTGCCAGTTGTGCTCAACGCTATCAACCACGCTGTTCACTTCGCCCTCGTTAAACTCAGGTCGCCCAGCGAGTAGCTGAATCAACGTGTCGCGGTCAAACTTAGCTACGCGGCTACGGATGCGGCCAATGCCTTCGTTAGGCTCAGAGAGCAGCTTCTTCAAGTCGCGCTTAATGCCATCCGGATTCAGCTCATCTTTGCCAGTATTGCGCAGATACTCTTCTACAGACTTAGCCTGTTGCTGTACACGCACCTTAGCCGCTTCCTGTGCACCTTCTGAATCGGCGATGACTTTGTCTAAAAGCTGATGGTAGCGAGTAGCTAACTCACCGGCTTCGTTGGGGTCAATATCTTCGCGTCCCGTCATCACCTGACGGAACATATCAGCGTGAATTGCCCCAATGCGAGTTCTTAGATAGTCGGCATCAAGGTTCTCTTCTTCAACCAGCGCTCGGAATGCGCGCGCCCCCATGTCACTGCGCAGCTCGCTAGCTGGCGTGTAGCGGAAGAAGGTCTCTAGCTGCTGATGTACCCGCGCTTCAGCGGCAACCGCTTCAGCAGAAATAACATCTTTCAACGTTTGCTGACGAACGATCTCCATCCGCGTTGAAATGTCTTTAATTTCACTCTGCGTCAGCAATCCTCTAGCCGCTAGCGCCGCTTGAAAAGTTTTGCGGTTAATTGCAGAGAGCTGTTGCTTTAACTCGGTGACATCTGCCGCATCATCGTAAAGGACGTTGCGGAAGACTTCTTCCATCTGTGGCGACTTCAGCTCGCCAATGTAAGCGTGGTGAATGTAGTACTCTACGTCTGTTTCAACGATGTTTTCATCAGGAGAGAGGGTATCTCCCAGGCGAGGCGAAATGCCCTCAGCCTGCCCCGAAATTTCTTTTTGAGCCGACTTAATCTGGCCAATAATTTTGTTGGCATCTAGATCCGAAAGACCGGCTTTGGCCGTCACCATGCCGATGATAGAGCTGATGCCTTGCGAGAGTGCTTGGGCAACGGGGCCATCATTGCTGTCGCTATTCGAATTATCCTTGTCGCTTTGGCTACCATCTTTCAGTCCGCGAATTTCTCTGACGACCTGATCTAGGCGATCGCCAAGTCCTTCGGAAGCAATCTGTCCGGCGCTAGCAGAAGCAACAAAGCTCATTAGCTCGCTCATGCCACTGCTTTGGCCGTTACCTGTATGTCGTTGCCAAGATTTGTACAAACGGTTGGCAACGTCGTCGGCTTCGCGCTTGGAGAGATTGGTGCGATCGCTCAGCATCTCCACAAACGTGTCTTTAGTCACCTCAGGCATATCGCCTTTGGCAACGTCGCCAAAGTCCGCATTTTTGATCAGTTTTTCAAACTCTTGCTCGATAGACTCAACGTCTACGCTGCTAGGCGCAATTTTAGAAAAGTAGCTTTGCAAGTTGTTTTGTAACCCGTCTACGTCCAGCCCGTCGGTAAACTCGCGACGGATTGCAGCCGCTGTCTCTTCTGCTGTTCTGACGACTTGACTGCTGGCGGCCTTTGCACCCATCGCCGCCGTAGCCGTACCAAATAGGGTTTGAAAGCCATCGGTTGCGGACTTAACTACAGAGCCGATTAAAGACCCAACGGTAGTAGAGCTAATCCAGGTAAGCAAGCTGAAATAGGTAGCCCAAATAACCAGGCCAATGGTGACGCCGATCAAAGGCTCGTCGTACTTACTCAATGAGACGGCTAGCCAGCAGGCAAAAAACAGGGCCAAACTAACGGTCACCAAAGTCCAGGCTCCGAAGGCCAGCCCAATAGTTTTGATGAGACTGCCGCTGCTGTCGCTGTCGCTGCTATCGCTACTGTTGCTAGAGTGCGCTAGGTAAGAGACGCCCGATGCAACTGAAAGATTGGTCAGCAGTAGCTGAAAGCCAAAAGCGAGGATGACGCCAGAGAGAAGCGCTGCGAAGAACTGTCCGCCGTTGAAGCTTTGGTACTCCTCGTTGACAATGACCTGGGCCAGCAAATGGCCAAATTCTCCAGGATCGTAAAAAGAGTTGGCCCAAGTCAGACCGTCAAAAAATTCCATAGCACGCTCTCTTGCTCAGCAAAAAGATAAGTATCCTTTCCATTAAGCCGTTTCATGGCCGCTTCCTTCCTCTTCCGGAAGAAAGAACCGAGCAAGAGAAAAGAGTCTCGAAACGTAGAGAGATTCTATCTTTTGAGGTGTCTACTATCTATTTATGTAGGCTGCTTTACGAGGGACGGGTTTTTGTCGTTCAACGAGTTGCCGTTGCTGGTCGTTTGCTCGCTATTCGACAGATGGCGACTGGCGCGATCGCTGCGCCCTATATTCTGAACGTGTCTGCGGTAAGTCCGGTTTTCCTTTGTCTGCGTCTGTGGCGTCGGGTGCGTAGGTAGCGTTCTCATCGGGTTGAATGCGCGAGCCAAAGCGATTTGCATAAACCTGAGTAAACTCCGCGCCAAATAGTAAAATCTGGGCCGAGTAATAAATCCATAGCAGCAGCACTACAAAAGAACCCGCTGCGCCGTAAGCAGAGGCGGCGCTGCTGTTGCCTATATACAGTCCAATTAGCCACTTGCCAATGGTAAATAGCAGCGCGGTAATCGCAGCGCCAATCCAAACGTCGCTCCAGCCAATTTTGGCATCGGGCAGAATTTTGTAGATTAGGCCAAACAGCAGCGTAATGATGCCAAAGGACAATATTACGTTAGCGATTTGCCAAACAACATCTAGTCCCGGTAGACCTCCGCTTCCTACGAGGCCACTTACCGCCGTCAAAGCAGCGCTCAGCAAAAGCGAAACCATCAGCAAAAATCCAATCACTAAGACCATGCCAAAAGAGAGCAGGCGATCGCGAATCAACCGCCAAATTCCCTGATCGGTTCTAGCCTCTACGTTCCACACCGTATTTAGCGCGTCTTGTAGCTGAATAAACAGCCCCGAAGCGCCTAAAATCAGCAGGGCTACGCCGACTACCGTTGCCAAAAAGCTGTTGCTATCTTGAGACTGAGCGCTCACCAGCATCTCTCGCACCATTTCGGCTCCGTCTTTGCCTAGCAAGCTCTGAAGCTGATCGATAATGCGACCTTGCACGGTGCTTTGCTCAAACAAAAAGCTGGCGATCGCAATCACAATCACCAGCACCGGGGCTAGCGCAAACGCCGTGTAGTAAGCCAGCGCTGCGGCTAGTCTCGAAACCTTGTCTCGCTGCCATTCTGCAAAAGACTGCTTCAGCAAAGACCAGAATATAGAAGGATTCATATCGAAAGAGTCATATAAAGGCTAGCTAGCTAATTAGGCCAGAACGTAAGGCTCGAACGGCTGCTTGGGTGCGATCGCTCGCGCCTAGCTTGTTCAATATATTGCGCACATGCGTTTTTACCGTACCCACCGTTACAAATAGCTTCTCGGCAATTTGCGCATTGCTACAGCCTGCCACGATGCACTCCAAAATCTCTAGCTCACGCTCTGTCAGCGGGTAGGCTTCAATAATTTGCTCGTACTCTGGCTCTACCGCTCTAATTTCTACCGTGCGGCTATTGAAAGATTCGCCAACGGCAGCAACGGGCTTTACCTGGCTCAACACCAGACTCGCGATAGAAGGATCAATCCAGGAGTTGCCGTCGTTTGTCTCTTGAATCGCCGTAATCAAATCTTTGGTGTCGATCTCTTTGGTGCAATAGGAGTCGGCCCCAGCCGCAAACGCGGCCAATACAGCCTTTTCGCTGTCGTGCATCGTCAGCATTAAGATGCGCGTTTCGCTATCAGGGTTTTCCTTTTTGAACCGCTGAATTAGCTCAATCCCATCAATGTCCGGTAGTCCAACATCAACTACAGCCACATCAGGACGCATTTCTTGCAATAGTGTCAGACCCTTTTCACCATTGTCTGCCTCGCCCAAAAATCTCAACCCAGCCTGCCTAAAGGCGGCCCGAAGACCCATCCGAGTCAAATCGTGGTCTTCTATTAATGCAACGCCAATTTCCTTGTCCATGTCGTAACGCCTAAAATTTTGCTAGCTGGGAGTAGTTTTTTATGGTGAGTTGCAGTACCAGAAGTCTTAAAACAAATAAATGAGCGCAATCTTCTCTAGATAATAAAAGTCGCAGTATGGATGTTCTCTCAGCATCTATCAATTGAGGGACAACCTATCTGTTTGTCTATCTCTAAAGTTAGATAAAGCTGCGGCATAATGCCCGCTCTATTAGGCGCTGGCTATATATTAGACCTATTCCCTCACTCTATTCAAATACGTCGATAGAAATAGATGCACGCTATTTATCGCATAGGGTTGAAGCGCTGTGTAACCTAATTATTATTGACTCTTGTCAGTAGCTGTTCTAAATAGCTACTCGCCACGCTTCTACAGCAGTCGCAATCTTGTATATTTTTTAAGATGAACCGTTCTTCTTCGGCTAATGTTTCAGCGACTGAGGTCGGGCCTTTTTTTGACCTAGCTTCCGATTTTATGTGTGTCCTGGATGAGAAAGGCGGCTACGTTCAGGTTAATCAGGCTTTTGTTCGAGGACTGGGCTACTCTGTGCAATTGTTGCGCGATCGCTCTATACGCTCTTTGGCCTACCCAGACGATAGAGACAGCATACAGGCTCAGCTTGATCGCCTGAACGCTGGAGAGAATACGGTCAGCTTTACGCATCGCTACGTTGCTAAAGATGCTCAAGTGCTCTGGCTAGATTGGACGGTTTCACGGATCGAAACGGCCTCAGGTCATCAGCTTTACGGCGTTGCCAAAAATATTACGCAGGATCGTTCTCTCCAAAGTCAGTTAGCACAGCAATCCGGGGAGCTATCGGCGGCGGTAGACCAATACACCAATCTGCTTCAGGCCGAGCGTCGGGCGAGCTTACGGGCATCTACTGCCGAAACGCAAATGAAGCTCTACGCTGACGCGACGCACAACATGCCTGTGGGACTACATATTTGGCAGCTAGAGAATTTACAAAGTGCCGATAGTCTGCGCTTGATTGCGGCTAACCCAGCGACTATCGAATTTACCGGTCTAGCGCCCGAAAGCGTTGTGAACAAAACTATTTTGGAATCCTTCCCGGCGTTAGCTGGAACGGAGATTCTAGAGCAGTATGCGGAAGTGATTCGCACTCAGAAAAAGCGTAATTTTGGAGAAGTTGTTTACGGTGACGATCACGTTGAGAAAAGCATCTTTGCCATCAAAGCCTTTCCACTGCCCGATAGCTGCATGGGCGTTGTTTTTGACAACATCACCTTGTACAAAAGGGCAGAAATTCTGCGTCATGAGCAGGAAGCTCAGCTACGCGTTATGTTCCAGCAGGCGAACGTGGGCATGGCCAGACTCTCTGCTTCTGGTCAGTGGATGCAGGTAAACCGCTATTTGTGCGATTTGCTAGGTTATCCGGCCGAAACGCTGCTAAAGAAGACGTTTTTTGAAGTCACTCATCGCGATGACCAAGCGGCGGCCCGTTCGCTGTTTCAGCAGTTGCTGTCGGATAATTCTTTAACAGACGCTCAGACTCCGAACGCCCAGGGCGAGATCGAAAATCGCTACATCACAGCCGAGGGAGAGACGGTTTGGACGCTAGCGACGCTATCGGCTATTCGTAACCAGCAGGGCGAGCTGCTCTATTTCATTGCGGCGGTGCAAGACATCACTAAGCATAAAGAGACTATGCTGGCGTTAAAATCGCAAAAAAATAGCCTGATGACGACCAACTTGATGCTGACACATACGATGCGGACGCTAGAGCAGCGGAATGAAGAACTCGATCAGTTTGCCTATGTGACCTCGCACGACTTGAAAGCGCCGCTGCGAGCGATCGCCAACTTAGCCACCTGGATAGAAGAAGATATCGGTAACCAGCTCCCGGCTGAAAACGCAGAGCAGTTCGAGCTGTTGAAAAATCGGGTGCATCGGATGGAGGGGCTAATTAATGGCCTGTTGGAATACTCTCGCATTGGCCGAACGCATCAGAGCAGTGAGCAAGTGGATGTCGCCGCGCTGCTAGCAGACGTGGTGGACTCCCTGCCGACCGCAGGCTTTACGGTGATCATCGCGCCTGATATGCCCGAGTTTCAAGCTAAGCGATCGCCGCTATATCAAGTGTTTTCTAATCTAATTAACAATGCAATTAAGCATCATCATCGCTCAGATGGCACGGTGGAGATTGGCGTTGAAGACTTAGGCCGGGTCTATCAGTTTACGGTTAAAGATGACGGGCCTGGGATTGCCGAAGCTTTTCACGAGAAGGTGTTCGCTATTTTTCAGACACTGCGATCGCGCGATGAGCTAGAGAGCACAGGGATTGGCCTGTCCCTCGTGAAAAAAGCGGTTTTGGCCGAAGGGGGCAACATTGAGATTTTTTCTAAAGGAGAGCAGGGAGCAGGCACCACTTTTCAATTTACCTGGCCCAAAATACCGAACACAGATGACAAATACACCGCCTAGCTCGTCCTAACGCCGTTAGTTCGTAAAAGATACAGCACACACAAAATAAGGCACACAAAAGAAAAGCGATGACAGTAAAGACCGACATGATAGTCACCAACATCCTGCTGGTCGAAGACGACAAAGTGGATGTGATGAACGTTCAGCGTTCGTTTAAGAAGGCCAATATTGCGAATCCTCTGTTTGTGGCTGGCAATGGTTTAGAAGCGCTGGATATTCTTAGAAACGAGTCTGAAACGATGCAAATGCCCAAATTTAGAAGGCTGGTATTGCTAGACTTGAACATGCCTAAAATGGGTGGCATTGAGTTCTTAAAGGAGCTGAGAAAAGATCCTACTTTGCGGCGCACCCCGGTAATCGTATTAACCACCTCCGACCAGGAGAGAGATCGCGTAGAAGCGTACGACTTAAACGTAGCTGGCTACCTGCTGAAGCCCGTTACGTTTGCGAATTTTGCCGATGTTATGACCACGCTTAATCGCTACTGGACGCTCTGTGAAATCCCCTAGACGAGCGGCTTCAGCAAAGGGTCTTAAGCAACCTGCAAAAACACTCATTTACGACCTTTTTTCAACGCTTTTCTAAAGACCTTGCGGGTTGCTGTAAGCAGCAACGCTCCGCCCTTCTAAATATTCAAAGAGAATGGCTATCTAGCTAATATGTCAATACCAATACCTTCCTATTGACACTGGTCAATCTTCTCGTTATCGGGTTAGCGTGACCTTACCAGGTAATTAACGCCACGCTCGCCGCAAGCGTACGAAACCTAGGATAAGGCAATCATCACACTTGCCCTCGTACCTTGGCTAACCGGTTTTGCGATCCAACTTTATGTGCCGTTTTATAGCTGCTGCAACTCCTGATATCGGCTTATTGAAACCGTAATGTCAACTTCTCTCGACGAAGCCTTAAACGTACTCATTGTAGACGACGACGAAGTCGATAGGATGGCGCTAAGTAGAGCATTGAAAGCGACCTCTTTGAGTGTAGTCATTACCGAAGCTAGCGATGCTGATGCTGCCTTAGCTGCGGTGGCCGCAGTAGAACCCGACTGTGTTTTTTTGGACTATCACCTGCCCGGTAGAAATGGGCTGTCGCTGGTGAGGCGAATGCGGCGCATGGGCGTTCAGGTGCCGCTAATTGTGCTGACAGGGCAGGGCAATGAGCAAACGGCGGTCGAGCTGATGAAGGCTGGGGCCTCTGACTATTTACCTAAAAGCAAGCTGTCTACGGAAACCATTGCCCGTCTGGTGCGCAGTGCGATGCGGGTTTATAGAGCGGAGCAGACGATAGAAGAGACCAATCGCAGGCTGCGTGAAAAGAATCAGCTTTTAGAGCAAAAAAATCAAGAGCTAGAGCGTCAGCGTCGCCAAATCTACAAGCAAAATCTTCAGCTACAAGAAGTTTCTAGGCTCAAATCAGAGTTTTTGGCGACGATGTCTCACGAGCTGAGAACGCCGCTCAATGCCATTATCGGCTTCTCTCAAATTCTGATTAGTAAAACTAAAGGCCCGCTCACTGATTATCAGCAGGATATGTTGAGCCGGGTGCTTTCAAATGGCAAAAATCTGTTAGAGCTAATCAACGATATTTTAGCGTTCTCTAGAATAGAAGCGGGTCGCCTAGAGCTAGAACCCGTGCCGTTTGATTTGTCTAACCTGGTTAGGGCTACGGTCGAAGAACTGCGATCGCTAGCTGCTCAAAAGTCGATTGCGCTAGAGCTAGAGGTGGCGCTAGCCGATCCTACCGTCATCAACGATATCGCTCGGGTCCGCCAAATTGTTGTTAATTTGATATCCAACGCCATCAAGTTCACTTCACAGGGATCTGTTCGCGTAGTGGTAACCGCCGCTGATTGCGCTAATCCGTCTGGTCAGGACGTGGTTATTTCTGTTTTAGACACCGGCTGCGGTATCAGTGCGCTCGACCAAGTGTATATATTTGATGCGTTTCATCAATCTGACCAAAAGGTCACGCGCAGACATGCGGGCACGGGCTTGGGTTTGGCCATCACCCATTCCCTAGTCAATATGATGCGAGGAGAGATTACGGTAGATAGTAAAGTTGGCGAAGGCAGCCTCTTTCGAGTGGTGTTGCCTAGAGAAGTCAAGGCCGATGAAAAGAAAGCGCCCAAGAATCTTGCTCAGCAGATCAGCACATCTTCCATTAGTAGAGTCAGCTCGGCTATACGACAACAGTCCCCATCAAAAAGCGTTAGAGAGAATTAGTCGGGGTGGTTACAAATACAGCGATCCTATGCCCTTGGTTATAAACAGAGCAGAGGCTTGTGATGTTACGCTCTATTCATAAATTTCAGTTCTTAAAGTCCAAACTTTTATAAGTTTTAGTAAGTCTGTGAGTTTCCAATCTGCCAGGATATTAGCTGTTGACGACATTCCCGATAATCTTTTCATTCTAGACTCCATTCTGGGCGACGTAGATGGCTATTTTCTTGATTGCGTAAGCGATGGTGAGGCTGCACTGTCTTATCTAGACGACAACAAACCCGATCTTATTTTGCTAGATGTGATGATGCCAGGACTCGATGGCTACGAAGTCACCCGGCGCATTCGACAAATTAAGGCAGCTCCCTACATTCCTATTTTGCTCGTGACGGCTCATGATCAGTCTAGTCTGGCAGAAGGCTTGGATTCAGGGGCGGATGACTTTATTCGCAAGCCGTTCGATATTGACGAGCTGATGGCTCGGGTGCGATCGCTCCTACGGCTCAAGCGTAGCCTAGATGAGCAGCAGGCCATGATTCGCCAGCGCGATGATTTTGTGGCCCGACTCACGCACGATCTGCGAACACCGCTAGTTGCGGCTAACAGAATGCTGAGTCTATGCTTGCAAGGCGTGTTTGGCGATCCGCCCGATGACATGGCAGAAGCGATTGAAAACGTAGTGACCAACAACGAAAATCTGTTGCAAATGACCAATACGCTGCTGCAAGTGTATCGTCATGAGGCTGGGCAAAAAAAGCTGGTGCGATCGCCCCTTTCCATTTACTCGTTAGCCAAAGAAGTCGTGCAAGAGCTAAAGCCACTGGCCGAAGAAAAAGCCCTGGCCCTAAAGCTGGTTGCCCAGCCGAGCGATGTCCCCGAAACGTCCACCGCTAAGACAGCAGCCGTTACTCACAGCGACGACGACACGAAAGAGGCTGCAAAGAAGATGGAACAGTCTTATTGTACAGAGGGCGATCGCATTGAGCTGAGAAGACTGCTCACCAACCTGCTGGGTAATGCCATCAAGTTTACCGACTCGGGCAGCATTTCGGTTCTACTCTCGGTGAGTCAATCACCCCCTACCCAAATTCCATCAGCTCAAGTGATCGAAGTGGCCATTCAAGACACTGGAGCTGGCATTGAACCAGAAGCCCGTGACAAAATATTTGAATGGTTTTATCAGGGCGACCATATGCGAGCAGGCAGCGGCTTAGGGCTACACCTATCCAAACGAATTGCCGAAATGCACCAGGGCACCCTCACCCTAGAGTCGGAAGTGGGCCAGGGAAGCACCTTTACGCTGTTTTTGCCTAAGCTGTAGCCAATCCGTCTAAGCAGGAGATCAGGCGCGAGTACCTATCCCTCAGGCTCCACTTCGGACTGCTCTACGTCGGTACGATCCGCTTCGCCTTTTTCCGACTGCTTCTTGTTATTAAGCTCATCGGTTGTTCCAATCTCAAAACCTTCAACTGCTAAGACGTTAACATCCAAAACAATGTTACGCGACAGTTCTTTTTCTAAAAACTGATGAACCAGCTCAATTTGATTGCGAGCAATAGAGCCTTCTGGCGCAGCTACCTCCAAATCAATTTGTAAAGCACCATCCACCGCAGCTACTCTGAGTCTGCGAATGTCGGTTTCTGAAAAAGTGAGCGTTTCTTCGCGAATCAGCCGACCGACTAGCGTTCGCGCCCGTTCCTCAATAATTAAGTCCTTCATTGCGAACCCTAACGGCACCCCGAGTAAAAGTACAGTGGCCGTAGAAGCGGTTAATCCTTTTCTAGCTCGCTTCATAGAACCATAGTCTTGCCAGATGAAAACCAGTCCACCGCTGAGGACAATTCCCGCAAGGTTAGTTAAAAACAGTAGGGACGAGCCAAAAAAGATAGAGGAATCTCCAAATGCTAGGCCAATCCCAATGACGCTAAGAGGAGGGACTAGCGCTACGGCGATCGCCACTCCTGGCAGCGCATCGGCCACCTCTCGGCGAGTCTTACCAAAAGAACCTGCTGCTCCAGCCGCCAGTCCAATTGCCAAATCGAGCAACGTCGGACGAGTGCGCTCTAAAATCTCTGGGTTCAGCGTATTGATGCCAACAATCTGACAAAGCAGGTACGCTGTCCCAATCGTTAGCAACGCGCCAGTCGCTACAGATAGCCCAGCCCGCTTAAGCAACCGGCGATTGCCCATCGTAATCGCAAAGGCCATCCCTACAATTGGCCCCATCAGCGGAGCCACGATCATGGCACCAATAATAGCCGCCGTACTGCCTGCTAACAGCCCTAGCGTTGCAATAACGCTAGAGAGAAACAGCATGATGTAATAGTTGAAAGAGGGTTCAGCCGTTCGCCATAAACTACGATTGAGAATTTTTAGCGGTAGCGGCTTTTGATCTAACCACTGCCAATTTCCCCGATTCACCGACAGAACGCCGCTCAGCCTGCGCAGTGTTCGGATCGCTGGACGATGAACCCGCTCAGGCAGGTAATAACGCACCAGTACCAGAAAAGGCTGCTTGTGGATACTGCCTGCGTTCTCTTCCTCCAGGTTTCTTTTGGCAGGCGGCTTGGACTTAGACGGCTCTAAGTCCGCTGTTGTATTCGCAGCTTTTTGCTCTGAGCTAGATTCATCTTTAATCATCAGTTCC
The DNA here is from genome assembly GCA_003242035.1 of Nodosilinea foveolarum. Taxonomy (GTDB): domain Bacteria; phylum Cyanobacteriota; class Cyanobacteriia; order Phormidesmidales; family Phormidesmidaceae; genus Phormidesmis; species Phormidesmis foveolarum. Next base: position 12,655 of record QBMC01000017.1, read on the forward strand.
TAATCAACCTACCGTTGCGGATCTAGCATATCAAACTAAACAATCCCCCTTTAGGCTGAGCCAAAGTCTGTCTCCAGACCGGCCCTTCTTTGGGTATCTCACAGGTAAGTTAATAGTCGATAAAGCTCTTTTTTGGAGAATTCAAATGGATATTAAAGACAAAGCAGAAGCGGCAAAGAAGGCCACTGAGGGTAAGCTTAAAGAGGCTTTTGGTAGAGCAAACGATAATCCCGATTTACAAAAAGAGGGCGAAGCTAAGCAAGCGGAAGCTGCCGCTATTGACGCTCAAGATCTCGATAAAAGCAGAAGCGAAGACGCAAAAGATCCTGCTAACTAGAACTTAGTTCTTTAGGGAGCGTAACTCTCTCCGGAAGGTAGAGGCTGCCTCATCTTCTCGTTCATATCATAAAAGAGTAAAGACAAATTATTGGAGGACACCCCCATGGGACTCGACGATAGAGCTAAAGCTGCTGCCAAAGACGTTGCCGGTAAAGCCCAAGATGCTGCTGGCAAAGCTACTGATAACAAAGAAGCACAGGCAAAAGGCAAGGCTAAGCAGGCAGAAGCTGACGCTACTAATGCCAAAGAAGATGTCAAAGACGGTGTCAAAGACGCCGTTGACTAATTAATCTCATGACGTTAGAGCGATCGCGTTGACTCACCTTCGCGGTTTTACTTTCTAGCCCCAATAAAAGCCCAGGTTCATTAGCAACCTGGGCTTTTTGCTGAAACCGCTATAGCAAGTAGCCAAATCACTCAAGAAAGACGCCTAGTAAAAAAGCTTGGATAGCTAACATCCAAGCTTTTTTACTACCTTTCTGGCTAATTGATCGCCAGACTCTATTTTCCCAACTTACTTTTCGATGTCTGGCACAATATCCGGACGTTCTTTGTTCTCCCAACCGACAGGACGCTTAGAGTTGTACCAAGCGATAGAACCGATGACAGTTGCAGCGATAAAGCCCACAATCCCTACAGTTGCTAAAGAGAACGAATAGGGAGCAGACTCTACGGCGACTTCCGCATTTTTTAAGGCAGTTTCTAGTAGCAAAATCATATAAACACCTTCAAAACTTGTTTAGACAATAATACAGAGATGCGATCACAAAATAAATCCCCCTGATTGCTGAGATGTCAGCCTCTTGAATCAGAAAGTTTGAAATAAAACAACGAAAAGGCTCCCGTAGATTGGAGAGCCTTTCTTGTCTATACTTTGCCTGACCAGCGCGACCTACACAGCGGCAGGCACTCTCAGGTTAGTTTCGCGTTGGCCGCTAGGGGTTACGCTCTGGCCTTCGAGGAAGGAGCGGAGCATCCATGCCATTTCTTCATGCTGTTCCATCAGACCCGTCAAGAAGTCGGCTGTGCCCTCATCGTGAAACTTATCACCCGACTGATCGATATGGTCGCGAAAGTTGCGAATTACCTGCTCGTGGTCGCTAACCAACTGGGCCACCATTTCCTCGGCGGTGGGAAGATTTCCAGCGTCTTCACTGAGCGTAGCGTTCTCTAAAAAGCCTTTTGCAGTACCGATAGGATATCCGCCTAGCTGACGCACTCGTTCTGCGATCGCATCAATATTCATGCTAATTGCCTCATAATGTTCCTCCCATAGCTCGTGCAAGGTTCTAAACTGAGGCCCAATTACATCCCAATGATACTTCTTCGTCTTAATCACGAGCAGGTAGCTGTCAGACAAATCTTTGTTGAGTAAGTCTACGACACCTTGTCTTTGCTCTTCGCTCAAACCAATACTGATTTTCTGCATTAATTAAATCTCCACTTCCGTATACTTACACCATTTCAACAAATATCAGCGCAACTTTCGTCTGTCTAAAGAAGAAAATCACTTCTACAACGAAATACCTTGAGATAGATATTCAAAAACGGTTCGCACGTGCTTTTTTAGAAACAGCTAACCGAAAACTAGCTAATGGCTCTGGCGGGATTTGAACCTGCGACCTTGGGCTTATGAGTCCCCTGCTCTAACCACTGAGCTACAGAGCCGTAAAACGTTGCGATTCTCAGCTCGAAATCGCAGCTAGACAAATGTAACACGAAACGAAAACGCTACCGAAACAAAGCGATTAACTTCTCTCTATCTCGACCTCGCTTATCCGGTAGAAAAGGCTAGAAAGCGTAAAGCCGCTAGATGATACTGCCATCTAGCGGCTTTGAACGTAAGCGTGATTTGACTATTCTATAAAGCCGCAGATCACGAGTCAGTTCTATCGGCTAGGCAAATAGGCAACTGGATTGACCGCAGAGCCGCCCTGATGAAGCTCAAAGTGCAGGTGAGGGCCGGTGCTATAGCCGGTGCTGCCCATCTCAGCAATCTGCTGTCCTTGCTTAACGTTCTGGCCCGAGCTTACATTCAAGCTGTTGTTGTGAGCATAGCGAGTCAGACTGCCATCTGGGTGACGAATTTCGACCATGTTGCCATAACCGCCCGAATTCCAGCCCGCCTGTTCGATAATACCGGTTGCTGCTGCTACAACTGGCGTACCCACTGGACCTGCTACGTCAACGCCGCGATGCATTCTGCCCCAACGCCAGCCGTAACCAGAGGTTACAGTGCCTTGAGTTGGCCAGATAAATCCATCGAAGTAGTCAGGTGCATCTGGTAGGTACTCATCTGCCGAAGGCAAAATAGGCATGTCTGGAGATACGACTTGCCCTGAGGAACGCTGTGCCGGAATATAGGCATCAGGGCTGATCGGAGCTGCCGCTAGCAGATCAGAACTCGCCTCAGCCCGGTTAGCTGTCTGATTGCTCGCCATAGAACTTTCAGCTTCAGGCGCGGATGGACCTCGACTCGCTACATTCAATGTAGCGATACGATCCGAAGAATCGGCGATCGCTAAAAGCTGACTTTCCTCTGACACCGCAGCATCAGCTTCAATCTCAACGGATGCGGCTTCAGAAACTTCAACCGACTGGTCTCGTATCTTTTGAACTTCTGCTAGCAGATTGGCCACATAAGGGTCTCTACTCTCTTTGTCTTTGATGCTGCCTAGTAAATTCTGTTCAGTGAGGTTTTCGCCACCTACACTCAGCGCTTCTTCAGGGCCTGCGGCGCTAATTTCTTCTAAAACATGAGTTGACTCAGCCGGGACAACCAGGGTAGAGCCGACGAAAATAACGTTGGGGTCAATGAGTGAATTGGCCCTAATGATCGCTTCTGGAGTAGTGCCCAGCGAGGAGGCAATGCTGCGAAGCGTATCGCCTGATCGAACGCGGTAGTTGCTATTAGCCGGTGTGGGTGCATAAGCGGTGACGACAGGAGCCTTGGCTTCAGCAGACTCTCCCTGAGCGGTTTCTACAGAGGCATCGGCAACTTTAACCACGGGCGTAGGCGTTACCGTCATTTCTAAAACAGCGTTCCGATTTGCTATCGAACGGGCTGTCTCTAACGGCTGAACGGCTGTATCCAGCACAGCGTTAACTTCAGCGGAGGCAATCTTTACGGGTTCAGTCTGTAAAAGTTCAGTGGTCGCGCTAGTCGCCGTTCCGCTTGCTGGAACCTTGAGCACCTGACCGACTCGGATAGAGGTTTCAGGTGCAAATGCGTTAGCAGCCTTCAAATCTTGTAGGCCGACTCTGTGCTGCTGGGCAATTTGCCAAAGGCTCTCGCCAGCGGTCACGGTATGGTACCCGACGATCTGCTGAGCGGCGGTATCACCTGATGCGGTGGCCACTTGGGTGGTGCTTGAAAAAGCTTCAGTAGTCGCAGTCGCTGTGGGGGCGTTGACTGCCGCTGCCGCTTCGGGCGATGGAATGAGCGCTCCAGATGCGCCTACCGAAAGGGCGAGGCCCAGCATCGCTGCCGATTTCAAGCCGCTGCTACTATTGTTCTCACTTAACTCAAGAATAAGTGAATGACCTGAATCAGACACAGGTTCCTGTGAAGTTGCTTGTCTCAAGGAATATATCCTCCTAATGTTCAGCGTTTAACCGCCGGGATTCCAACCGATTGCTGGCCGATGTTAAAGGCGGAGCGTTGGCTGGCCGTCACGATTTTCGTTTAACAGCAGTGTTGCCTGATAAGCGATGGATGTGGTTGCTGCTGGCAGAATTTAATCGCTCGTACAACTTAGCTTGTCCAACTTAGGCAAGTTTACACGACTTAACGATGATTTCAATATCGCTGGTCGGGCCTACTCTAGATGCCCAAAAAACTTTGCTGTATAAACTTCAGCAGCGAGTCCTCTTGTGCATCCGCGATTGTTTTCTTCTGCCTAGAGACGCGCAAACTGCCCGTAGCTCTAAGCCTTTCAGCATATTTGTCCTCGGCCAATCTATTTACTGGCACAGTGCATAAAAGCTCTCAGATTGGATGCTACTAATTTGAACAGGTTTTTAGAACAAATCTGGCCTTCTTCTCTGAAAGCTTTACGGAGAACGCAATTTTGGCTGTGCCTGCGAAATATACGGGATTTCCTGAGAATTAATCACGAGTAATCAATAATGGCTTATATGATACAAAATACTTATTTAACGGTGGTCTATCTAGCATCTGAAACGGCTGGTTTTTGATCGAATTAGCGATCGCAGGCAAATCTCAACCCTGAACAAACCAATACATATGTACGAATTTGAAAGCTATTTCTAGCCAAGCTGTTGGGTTTGTCTGAGCGCTTCGAAGAGTCCTACTGCCGCACTTACGGACAAATTGAGGCTGCGTACGTGACTTTTGCTCATGGGAATAGTGAGGGTCTGCTCGCACTGAGCGATAACTTCGGGCGGCAGTCCTTGGCTTTCGCAGCCAAATAGCAGCCAGTCGTCAGATTGGTATTTCAATTCGGTGTAGCTGCGAGTTGCCCTAGCGCTAAAGCCAATTAGCCTACCGCCTTCGGCTTTGGCGTACTGCCAGAAATCTTCTACCGATGCGTGAACGTGAAGATCGACGTAGGGCCAATAATCTAGACCGGCTCTTTTGAGATAGCGATCGCTCAACTCAAAACCCAAAGGTTCGATCAGATGTAGCGGTGCGCCAGTAGCTGCGCAGGTGCGAGCGATATTGCCCGTGTTCGGTGGAATCTCTGGTGTCACTAGGACAACTCTGTTCATGAGCTTACGTTTATGGGTTTAGGCGACTGGGTTTAGGCGACCAGCGCTGGCTGACAAACTGCTTCGGCTAGAAGGCTTTCTTGCTGATGCATTTGAGCGATCGCCCCTTGAATAACCTGAGTGGGCGTTGCGGTTTCTGCTTCAACTAGCCAGCGCTGAGCCTGATTGCCGTCGCGTAGAATTTGCTTGATAGGCGCTAGAAAGCAGCTAATACCTGCGGCCTGGGCAAAGGGGCGAACTTCGTCGTACATCTGACTAATCCAGTCTTGAGCGCTGAGCGTTCTGCCGTCCTGCCAGTGGCGCAGCTTTGCATTTAAGCTATTTTTGGCCACGGCTTTTTCGTTTTCCAGCGTAATTTCTAATAAATCTTCGCTACGCGTTTGTTCGCTGAGCTGGCTACTTTCTAGCGGGTCTAGCTCGGGAGTGGCTAGCATTTGCTGAAGTCTGGCTTCGAGCAGCGTGGTGATGGCCAGCAGATGCAGCGGGTCGCTAACAAGATCGCAGATGCGTAGCTCCAGGCGGTTGAGATTGTAGGGGCGGCGATCGCCATTAGGCCGTACCGAACTCCACAGGTGGCGAACGCTTTGCATGGTGCCAGCCGCTAGCTGCTCTTCTACCCAACGAATATGATGCAGATGGCTTTCAAATAGCGGCACATGCTGAGGCGTTTGAGGGAAAAGCTGCCAGCGAGTAGAGTGAAAGCCGGTAATATTGCCGTCGAAAAAGGGAGACGAAGCACTCAGCGCCAAATATAGCGGCGCTTCTAATCTGATTAAACGACAGGCTCGCATCAGCGCTTCTGGGTCGCTCATGCCGATATTGATATGGATGCTGGCGGTGACAACATCGGTGCCGTAGGTTTGCTCGATATAGTCGTGATATGGATTTTTAGGGTCGGAGCGGTGAAATTCTTTTGCCCCCCCGAGTGGAAGCGTACTGCCTGGAATGATGGTGTAATCGCCGAGCGTTTTGAGGTAGTTTCTGAGGCGAACCCTGGGCTTAATCAGTTCACAGAGCAAATGCTCGTAGCGGCAGAACGGCGCCGTGGTGTATTCCACGTTGCGGGTATCCGGTTCTCTGACGAAGCTATCTAGCGCGGCCACGATTTTGTCAGAAAAGCCGACGACCTCTCCGGCGGGCGTGCCGGTATACATTTCAACTTCAAAACCTTTGGATAGCAACACGGCAGAGATGTCCTGATTACAGCTAAAAGCAGCGGATGTTAACCGCTATTTTCCCTCCTATATATAGGAGGTGTTTTTTTGCAGTGTTTAAGACGACGTTTTGCGAGATAGAAAGGTCGCTTTTCGCACTGGCTACAGGCAGTATAAAGGGCTAGAGGATGGCCGATATGTGCCTGTGGTCTGGTCTATGGTCTGAGAAATAGCTGAAAATAGTAAAGGGGGCAGACTTCAATATGACGCCTACCCCCTACTTGTCGCTGCATCCGCCCAATCGTTTAGATTGAGTACAGCTTTGTTTTTATGCGGATGAAAGGACTTGAACCTTCACGTCACGAGGACACTAGAACCTAAATCTAGCGCGTCTACCAATTCCGCCACATCCGCATTGGATAACAATAGTATCAACAAATGGACGTTCTCTACAAATGCACTCTACAAATGCACTCTGCAAATGCAAGCCAACAATGAATCCGGGAAGCGCTTATGATGAAGGAGCCGTGGATTACGGTTATCCACTGTCTTAGCGCGCTGCGAGCAGTGCTATAGATGAATGCAAGATGAGGAGCAACCGATTGAATGGGTAAGGTAGTTGGCATAGACCTCGGCACGACTAATTCTGTAGTGGCGGTGATGGAAGGCGGTAAACCCGTTGTCATCGCGAATGCAGAAGGGATGCGCACAACGCCTTCGGTGGTGGCCTTTAGCAAAGAAGGCGAGAAGCTGATTGGACAAATGGCGCGTCGGCAGTCAGTGCTGAATCCTCAAAATACTTTTTATGCGGTGAAGCGGTTTGTCGGTCGCAAGTACGACGAGCTTTCCTCTGAGTCTAAGCGAGTGCCCTACACTGTCCGGCGCGATGAGTCGGGCAATGTGAAGGTGAAGTGCCCGCGCCTGGACAAGGATTTTGCGCCTGAAGAAATTTCGGCGATGATTTTGCGCAAGCTGGTGGAAGAAGCGTCGCAGTATCTGGGCCAGCCAGTGACGGGCGCGGTGATTACGGTGCCTGCCTATTTTAATGATGCGCAACGGCAGGCGACGCGAGACGCGGGGCGAATTGCCGGACTAGAAGTGAAGCGAATTATCAATGAGCCGACAGCGGCGTCTCTAGCCTACGGGTTAGACCAGCAGTACAACCAAACGATTTTGGTGTTTGATTTGGGTGGCGGTACGTTTGATGTGTCGGTGCTGGACGTGGGCGATGGCGTGTTTGAGGTGCGCTCTACCAGCGGCGATACGCAGCTAGGCGGGCTGAACTTTGACCAGAAGATTGTCGATTGGCTAGCTGAGGAATTTCTGGAAAAAGAAGGGGTGGATTTGCGGCGCGATCGCCAATCTTTACAGCGCCTCAACGAAGCCGCCGAGAAAGCCAAAATTGAGCTGTCGGGCGTCCCGGTAACGCCAATTAATCTGCCGTTTATTACCGCTACGGCGGATGGGCCAAAGCATATTGAGACTAAATTGGAGCGATCGCACTTTGAAAACCTGTGTGGCGACTTACTCAGCCAAATTCGCGGCCCGCTAAAGCAAGCGTTAGACGACGCCAACGTAACGCCCAGCCAGATAGACGAAGTGGTGCTAGTAGGCGGTAGTAGCCGGATGCCGATGGTTGAGGATTTGGTGCGCTCGGTAATGAACCGCGAGCCTAATCGCAACGTGAATCCGGATGAAGTTGTGGCCGTGGGCGCGGCGATTCAGGCCGGGATTTTGACCCAGGAAGTAAAAGACATCCTGCTGCTAGACGTAACGCCGCTATCGCTGGGCCTTGAAACTGTCGGCGGCGTGATGAAGAAATTGATTCCGCGCAACACCACTATTCCAGTGCGGCGTTCGGACACTTTTTCGACTTCTGAGAACAACCAGACCGTTGTCGAAGTGCATATTTTGCAGGGCGAGCGCGAGATGGTGGGTGATAACAAATCGCTAGGCCGCTTTAAGCTAATGGGCGTACCACCCGCGCCGCGAGGCATTCCGCAGGTGCAGGTTTCGTTCGACATTGACGCCAACGGTATTTTGCAGGTGTCGGCGCTAGATAAAACGACGGGACGCCAGCAAAGTATTACGGTGCAAGAGGCTTCCAATCTGTCTGAAAGCGAAATTCAGGACATGGTGCGGGCGGCAGAAGAGAATGCGGCGACTGACCGCATGATTCGCGAACGCATAGAGAAACGCAACCGGGCGGGGGCTTTGGCCTTTCGAGCCGAGCGACTGCTGCGCGAGGTGGCGATTGACTTTGGGATGCAGTTTGCCCGAGAGCGACGGCGACGCATTGAAGACTTGGTGCAGACTTTGCGGGTGGCCGTAGAGCAGTCGGACGAGCGCGGCATTGATATTGCTCAGTCTGATTTGCAGAACGAAGTATACGAGATGAACCGCGAGGCGTACCTGTACGACCTAGACGATGCTGGCGATGGCAGCATTTTGGGCCAGATTGGGGACACCTTGAAAAAAGCCTTTTCGGGCGACGATGACGACTACTATCGCACGGGCGGCGACTACGGCTATGGCCCTAACGCTGGCTACGACGGAGGTGGGGGCTATCCATCCGGTAATGGATATAGCAATAGCTGGGAACGCCAGGCTCAGTGGGATGCGCCGGACTGGAATCAACAGCGAAGTTCGGGGAGCCAAAACAAGAGCTGGGACGATTGGGATGACGATTGGGATCAGCCTGCTCAGCCGCCTCGACCAGCGCCCAGCTACGATCAGCTTCCCGAAAGGGGTGGGTACAACCCGTCAACTCCGGCAGAGTACGATCAAAATCGCTACCCCCAAGATGCTTATTCTCAAGACCGTTACCCTCAAGAGAATACTGGGCGCAGCGGCTACAGTGACGATTATGGTTCGAGGGATTATGGCTCGGGTGGGAGCAATTACGATAGCAGCAACTATGGCCGAAACGAGATAGGCCAAGGTCGCTACGACCAGGGGAGCAAAGACCAAGGTGCTTATGATCAAGGCTACGGTCAGGACAGCTATGGTCAAGACCGCTATGGACAAAATGATTACAGACAGAGTGGCTACGATTCGGATGATGGCGCTAGCGATAGATATCAACAGCGAGACTATCAGCGGAGTGATGGCTCGTTAGGGGATGGGCGATCGCAACCCAATGCGAACAACCCGTCGTATCCTGCGGACAGTCCTCCAGACAGGAACCCAGACAGTCGCGGTGAATATGATCGTCAGGATTACGGTCGTCAAGACTATGACCGCTCGGACTCTGACCGTCCGGATTCTGAGCGTTCGGTCTACGATCGTCAAGACAATAGTCGCCCAGGCAATAATCGCCCAGATTCTAGCCGTCCAGATTATGACCGAACCCAAGATGCGCCGCCTAGAAACTCTCAAAGATCTTCCCAAGACAACTGGGACGACGACGCCTGGTTCTAGATAGGTTCTTTTTCTTCGCAGTACGATACGCTTCGGTTCATGCACAATTTCCGAGACTATTACGAGATTCTTGGTATCGCTAAAGAGGCAGATGCCAGTGAGATTAAACGGGCCTACCGAGCGCTGGCCAGACGATATCATCCTGACTTGAATCCTGGCGACAAGGCCGCTGAGGAGAAGTTTAAGCTGCTCGGCGAAGCTTACGATGTGCTGTCGGATGTGGAGAAACGCCAGCAGTATGAGGATTACAGTCAGTATTGGAAGCAGGAGGGCTTTAAGAAAGCTCAGCGGAGCGGAAAAAGCTGGCGCAGCGGTGGGCGCGTTTCAGTTCAAGAAGAATACAGCGCCTTCGAAGACTTTGATAACTTTGTGGAGCAATTGCTGAAGCGACACATGGACGGCGGGGACAGTACGCCCAGGCAGTCACCGCTTAGGCAGTCACCGTCTAGACCCGCACCCAAACCACCGGCATCTCAACCCAATCTGACCCCTTCACCGCCCTCTGAAAATGACTGGACAAGTCGCCGTGCCAAACGGTCTGTAGATAATTGGGGCGAGGTGGAGTCGCCCGCAGCGTCGGCAGAAACGGCTAGAACAGAGGCTAGAGATAATCCTGTAGAATGGTCGCGATCGCGCCAGCAATCGACCTATGCCAGACAGCCTTCGCCTACCTCTCGTCGAGATGCGGAGGCGGATTTGACCGTGCCGTTAGAGAAAGCTTACGCCGGGGGGCGAGAGCGGATTAGTTTGGAAGATGGGCGATCGCTCGAAGTCAATATGCCTGCGGGAATGGTCACTGGCCAACGCATTCGGCTCAAAGGTCAGGGCATTGGCGGCGGCAATCTTTACCTCAGAATTGAGGTAGCGCCTCACCCCTACTTCACACTCAACGAAGGCGACGTGTATTGCCGACTGCCGATTACGCCTAGCGAAGCGGTACTAGGTGGCACGGTTGCCGTCCCGACCCTAGCTGGCTTAGTGAACATGCTGATTCCTCCTGGCGTACAGGCAGGCCAAAGACTGAGACTTTCGAGCAAAGGCTACCCGGTGGGGCCAGGTCTTTATGGCGACCAGATTGTAGAGCTAGAGCTGGTGGTGCCAACCGTTTTAGACGATGAGGAGAAAGCTCTGTATCAGGAGCTACGTAGCCTCGAACGGTTCGACCCCAGGGCGAATTTGCCGGTTTAGCTCAAAGCCGCTAGCGCTACACGCCAAAGTACGTAGGCTCTTTCCCAGGTGCCCATTTGATATTGCAGCCAATGCTGGGGTTTTGGTCTTCTGGCACCGTTTTGTTGGCGATGACTTGGTCGATGGCGGCTCGTAAATCTTTGCCCGTCACTGGCCGGTCGTTGCCGGGGCGACTGTCGTCTAGCTGTCCGCGATAGGCAAGTTTGTGGTCTTGATCGAATAGGAAGAAGTCTGGTGTGCAAGCGGCGGTATAGCTTTTGGCGACTTCCTGAGTTTCGTCGTGGGCGTAGGGGAAATTGAAGCTGGCACGGTTTACCTGCTCGCGGAGTTTGTCTGGACTGTCCTGAGGATGAGTTTCGATGGAATTGGCGCTGATGGCTAGAATGCCGAGTCCCTGGGGAACGTAGTCTTGCCCAAGACGGCTTAGCTCTGCTTCTACGTGGAGTACAAAAGGACAGTGCTGGCAGATGAACATGACCAGCAGACCCTTTTTGTCGGCAAAATTACTGAGAGAAAGCACGTCGCCGGAGACAACGTCTTTGAGGGTAAATGCTGGGGCAGATGTGCCCAACGGGAGCATTGTGGATTCGGTTCTGACCATGGGAAAAAAGAGAAGTGAATGGGGCGAATAACAGCGATTTTTGCTGCTGGTAAGGCTACGTAAAAGCCTTGTATATAAAGGATTTTAGCCGCCTGCACTCATGCCTGCCATAACCAGAACAGAGAGTAAAAGGCCAGGGCTGAGCAGAAGAATAAGTATGCCGAAATCGTGGAGTTCCATAGAACAAAAGCCGGTATAAAAAACAGGTCGGAAGATGACGCTCTAGAGCGCTTAAGCCAGGGATAGTCAAGCTTTGAGAAAAGGCTAGTTGAGCGTGTCGTTCTTATCGTGGCGAATCAATAGCTAGAATGTAGCGATTTTTGCATACGAAAGCTAATAATTTAATGAAATTTGCTATATCTGAGATTTGAGATCTGACGTATCCTTACATTGAATTTAATTGGCGGACGCGGGTCATGGGCAAGAGACTAGAGCATCTATTTCAATTTATTCGTTGGGGACTATTGACTGGGGCGGCTTCGATGCTGACCTTGGGGATGAACACACTGCCTGCTGCCGCTGATGAGCTGAACGATTGGGGTTACGATTCGCAGACGCGATCGCTCACCATCACGCTCCCGCCTAATATTTCACCTAGCGTCTCAGTCCTGGCATCCGACCAGCTACTCATAGTGCTACCCAATACTCAAATTGGCGATGTGGCAGGCCTGACCGTAGGCGACGGCGTGGTAGACAACATCGTGCTCGAACAGACTACGCCAGAAACCCTCTGGATGATTGTGGAGTTTGCCGAAGGAACCGTACTGGCGAATACGCAGTCTGTCGTTCCCGTGGGTGGCGGCGTAGACTCGGCGAGCCAGCAGTGGGAAGTTCGACCGGCTGTTGTTGCGAGTAGTGGCGTTGGTTCGAGTGCGATCGCCAATGGGCCTACTGTAAATGGCAGCGGTGCCGAGAGCCTAAGAACCCCTGCGGTTGATGTGGCTCAAGCAGATTTTCCAGACCTGCCCATTTTAGAACCGGGCATCGTGCTGAGTGAACCTGTGAGGGTGCCTTCTATACCGCCTGCTTCCATTCCGGCTCCGCCGCCGGTAGCAGAAGCAAGTCGCCCAGCTATTAGCATTTCAGATGTGCCGGAAGAAGTCGCTGAAGAAGTCGTTGAAGAAGTTGCTGAAGAAGTTGCTGAAGAAGTGATTGCTTCGGAAGAGTCTGTTCCGATAGAAGTGATTTCTAACGATCTGGGTGAAGCCAACACAGGCGATGAAGTTGCCGCGAGCGCGGATGTTCCGGCTGAACCACCCTTTTTAGGCGAAGGTGCATTTGAAGTGCCCGTCATTAACGAGACGGCGCTGTCGGAAGACCGCTCAGACAAGTTTGCCGAAGATTCTGTGGGAGCGGATGAGCCGGTTGCGGTGGCTACGCCTGAAGAACCTGTGCCGACAATGGAAGCGGACAAAACCCCAGTAGAAGCGGTTGCGGCGGCTGAACGCGAGCCTACGATAGAGGCTGATGTCGTGCCCGGAGATAGGGTTGCTGCCGCTCTTAGTCTTCAGACTAGAGTGGATGCTAGCGCTGCGGTGGAGCCTGCACCCGTGGCTGATGAGTTCGAACCAGAACAGATAGATCTCTCTGCGCAAGGCGTTACGCCGCAAAACACAACTAATCGTTGGCCTGACCCCATTCCCTTTGGGGTGCCGTTGCCCTAATAGAAAGGGATTTTAGTCTCAACCTGTATGGCAGGCAGGGGCGAAATTGAGTGACGGGGAGAGCCATATCGCGGGACAATAGGAAGCAGTGTTTTATGCTAGCTGACTTGTGAATACTCCTCGCGATCGCCCTATTTCTCCTTTAGAAAACCGCTCCCATTCTGTTCAGCGTCAGTCATCCAAAAGCCGTCGCCTCAGGAATTTAGCCGCAGATACGCTGACTGTTTTTTGGGGCGACTGGCTGGATTTGCGAGTGCGTATTCCTCAAATTGCCGCTTCGGGTTTGGTTTCGCCGCTGATATACATTTTGGCGTTTGGGTTGGGCCTGGGTAGCTCGCTAGACAAGGTGAGTACGCCTACGGCGGGCGATAGCTACCTGGAGTTTATTTTGCCGGGGATGGTGGCGCTGTCTTCAATGGTGATTAGCTTTGGCGGCACGACGTTTTCGATTTGCGGCGAGCGGCTTTTTTCTAAAACTTTTGAGGAAATGCTGCTGTATCCGATTCATCCGCTGGCGCTGCACTTAGGAAAAATGCTGGCGGGCATTGTGCGCGGGCTAATGACGGCTTCGGCTGTAATCCTGCTAGCCGTCGTCTTTACGGGCAAAGTCTGGAGCTTTCTCAATCCGCTGTTCTTCCTGCTGGTGATTTTGAACTGTGCGGTATTTGCCGGATTGGGCGTGATCGTCGGGCTAAATGTGAAGTCGCTGGAAAGCGTGGGGCTGTTTAATAATTTTCTGATTGTGCCGATGTCGTTTTTGGGCGGCACGTTTTTTGACCCGACCACGCTGCCGACCGCTTTGAAGCCAATTGTATTTGCCCTACCGCTGACTTATACGACGATGGGTTTGAGAGCGATCGCCTACAAGCCACTATCAGAATTTCCCTGGTATAGCATCCCAATTTTGCTGGCGAGTGCGATCGCCCTTTCCTTCCTCGGCGCGCGACAGTTCGCTAATCAGCAAGATTAAATTTTGTACGAGCTAAAGAATAGCCTCCATGAGCGGTTGCCAGCTTTTGACCGACTCTAAAATAGTGCGATAACCCAAAGGATTAGGATGAATGCCGTCGGTGCAAAGGTGATCGCTCACCCAATGCTCGTCTTGCTGCGTCCACTGCTCGTACAGGTCTAAATAAGGCACGTCATGAGCTTCACATAGCCGCTTTGTAACGTCTCGATAACGCATCTGCTCAGCGTGAGTGAAATATAAAATTTTGGCGAATGGCATTGCTGTCTCGTTTACTGGCACCATGCCTACGAAGTAAACCGGGCAGAGCGAACTGGCCTGAGCTAGCAACTGATCCATTTCGCACTCGAACAGATCAATGGCCGTGATAGGTCGTCCGGTCGGTCGTCCGGCTCTAGCCGAATCGTTAATGCCCACAGAAAGGACTAAAACATCTGGTGTGCGGTGGCGAAGTTCTCCGCGATCGCCAAACTCACTTTTCAGCCGTTTAGCAACTTGCCTAACGCCATCACCGCGAACGCCCAGGTTGTAGAGAATAGGCCCTGGCTGCTCAGGATTCATATAACTGAGGCGCAGTCGATCTACCCAGCCGCCGCCCTCACTATCGCCATAGCCATAAATTAGGCTGTCGCCAATCGCAATGACTTTTTTGGGATGAGCGGTAATCGCAGCGCGAACATCAGCGGAGTGGATGGCTGAGGCCGATTGAGCCGTAGAGGTTGAAGCAGGTGAAAGCGTTACCGCCATAGGGATGCTTTAAAGACTTCGTTTAGGAATAGCACAAACGCTGGCAGCTTTGCAAATCTTCACATTGCTGCCAGAGGAGCTAAGAGCGATCTTTCTATGCCAGGTGCTGAGAGACTTTAGCGGCCAGTGCGTCTGTCCAATGGTCTACTACCTCGGCGTCGGCGGCTTCTACCATGACCCGGATGAGCGGTTCGGTGCCCGAGGCTCTAACCAGGACTCGACCCTGATCGCCCATGGCAGATTCGGCCTGGGCGATCGCGCTAGTAATCGCATCGCAAGTTTGCCAGTTGCGGCGAACGTCAGCATCTTCTACCCGCACGTTTTCCAGCCTTTGAGGATAGGTCTCGAAGCTTTGGTCAACCAGTTCGGCGAGCGAGCAATCGGCCTGCTTGAGCAAATCTGCTAAATGTAGCGCGGTGAGAATACCGTCGCCAGTGAGGCTGTAGTGATGGCAGAGAATGTGGCCAGACTGCTCGCCGCCTAGCATGGCACCTCGATTGACCATATCGGCAAAGACGTGCTGGTCGCCGACTTGGGTGCGAATGAGCGTACCGCCCTGCTGTTCCCAGGCCCGCTCGAAGCCTAAGTTGGCCATGACCGTGGAGACAATGGTGTTGTTGGGCAACCGGTTTTGGCGCTTAAGGGTTTGGCCCCAGAAATACAAAATGTAGTCGCCGTCGATGACGCGGCCTTGAGCATCCACCGCCATCACTCGGTCGGCATCGCCGTCGAAGGCAAAGCCAATGTCGGCGTTGAGGTCGGCCATTGCGGTCTGGAGTGCGCTTAGATGAGTGGAGCCGCAGTTGACGTTGATGCGATCGCCATCTGGCAAACCGTGCAAAATTTCCACCTGCGCGCCCGTCGATTCAAACACCTGTTTCGCCA
Source organism: Nodosilinea foveolarum (assembly GCA_003242035.1). Lineage (GTDB taxonomy): Bacteria > Cyanobacteriota > Cyanobacteriia > Phormidesmidales > Phormidesmidaceae > Phormidesmis > Phormidesmis foveolarum. The sequence goes on from QBMC01000017.1 coordinate 28,351, forward strand.
CGCTAGTCGCCGCACCCCAGGCCAAATCTAGAACAATGCGCAGGCCGCTCAGATCGGGCTGAGGCTGAAACGGCTGCTTGATAAAATCGACATAGCGCTCTAGCAAGTCAGGACGCTGATATGTGCGGCCCCACTGCATTTGCGCGGTGTCATCGAAGACGCAGTTTCCCAAGTCGGGCAGACCTTCGCCGCGCAGCGCTGACTCAATTTGTCGTTGAATGGTGGTAGAAATCTTGGTGCCATCCGAGCCAAAGAATTTGATGCCGTTGTCAGCGGGCGGGTTGTGGCTAGCGGAGATCATAATGCCGCCCGCGCTGCCGACCATCGCCAAATGTGCGACCGCAGCCGTTGGACAAAGGCCCATGTTCCAAACTTCTAGACCGGCGGTAGTCAGTCCGGCAGCAAGGCCCGACGCTAGCATATCGCTAGAGTTGCGCGAGTCCTGGCCCAAAATCACCGGGCCGCTCTCGCCATGAGCGCGCAAAACCTGACCGGCCCAGAAGCCTACCTGGGTGGCCAACGGAGCCGTTAGCAGCGTCCCGGCATGACCGCGAATGCCATCGGTGCCAAATAGCGGTGTGCTAGGCAATGGCTTCATATCGCAAGCGGCTAGCGCAACGGGAACGAATGACTGCGTTTTTTGCAACGGCTGACTGGCCAGTGAATTGGCCAGTAAATTGGCCGGTGAATTGACCTGCGAACTGGCTTGCTTTTGATCGTGCTTTTTGGCGACGCGGGTACGGTTGCCTCGAATTGGAGAACTCACCACTGCTATTCACTCCTCACTTAAAATTTATTTTTGCCCACACCTAACGAATACTGAACGAATACTTGGACGAGTATCTGGCTGCGAGCGTTGAGCAAAAAGCACTGGCTGCGACCATTAGGCTACAAGTGTGGAGAATATCACCTTGACCTCGATAATGTTGGTTAATGTGCCAATTCCTATAAAGTCACTTAAATTCAATGACTTCAAAAAGCTAAGTAAGTGCCCGATTAACGTCTTATTTAGGTGTCCGCTAGAATCTATCAAACAAAATTGATACAGACGCAGAAACACTATGCCCACTCTTTCTTCTGATCGCAACTTTGCCGATGAGGAACCGTCCAAATCCAGTTCGCCCGAAGACGCTATTGAAGGCACGAGTGACGCTGCTGAAGTCGCTTCGCTAGCTAGGGGCATTGCCGAATTCAACACCGAGCAGTTCTATTCCTGTCACGACACGCTAGAAGCCGTTTGGATGGATGCAGAGTATGCAGAGAAGCCTTTCTATCAGGGAATTTTGCAGATTGCGGTGGCCTTCTACCATTTAGGCAATCTGAACTGGCGCGGGGGGGCAATTTTGCTCGGTGAAGGGTTAGGACGTTTGCTTAAGTTTGAGCCGAGCCACGAAGGGGTAGATGTGGAAGCCTTGGTGGATGAGGCGGTAGAGTGGCTGGCATTGGTACAGGCGGCAGGGCCGGAGGGCGTAGCCGCGATGATGGCTGAGTTACCGCGATCGCTCCCCAAAATCCAGCCAGCTATGCCCTCGAATGAAGCGACGGTGTAGAGTAAATGGAACCGTAGCAAGCTATCTAACGGTTGATTTGAGGGTTATCTGACGGTTGATAAATCGGACGCTCCCTTAGGTTGAATAGAAAGAACCTTCACTAGAATAAAAAGGGATGTGTCTGGACTATCTACCCCTCGACCTACCCCTCGACCGCTGACCCTTCGACGATTCCTGAAGACGCTTGAAAAGATGTTTTTAAAACAATGCCTTTGAAACTGAGTCCAAAGCTGCTTGGCGCTTTTGCAGCCGCTTTACTATTGCCAGTGGTGCTACCGGTGCTGTTACCGGCAACGCTTTCGCAAGCAGAGGCCCAGTCTAATGGAGTGCCCATTAAGCTTACGGCCAGCAAAGTCGAGGCTAATTCTAATACGGGTGTGCTGACGGCAACGGGCAACGTGCGCATTGACTATCCCAGTCGGCAAATTTACGCGACCTCGGCGCAGGCGCAGTATTACAGCAATGAGCAGCGCATCGTATTGAGCGGCAACGTGAACGTCGAGCAAGCAGGTAATACGCTGCGAGCCGAAACGGTGACCTATCTGATTGCAGAAGGTCGATTTGTGGCAACCCCTGGCGCTCAATCTCAGGTAGAGGCTGTTTACATTCTGCCAGAGGCCCCTAACCCTGAACCCCGCGTAGATTCTAACGCTCAGCCCGCGAGTCCCGCACCGCTGTCTATTCCCGCTCCGCCTGCCGAGCTGCCCGCAGAGCTAGGGTCGATTAGTCGCTAGCTCCTGCTTTGTCCGCTGACCTGTCGCGATTTTCCTGTCATGACTTCCTCTCTGGTAAAATCTGAGCCTGTTCGCTTAACCAATGTGGATCTTCCCTTAAAGCGCAAGCTTGTGCTCGAAAATGTCCAAAAAACGTACGGGAAGCGCACGGTTGTAAAGGGCGTGAATCTTGCGGTGGCTCAAGGTGAGATAGTGGGCTTGCTGGGGCCGAACGGGGCCGGTAAAACCACCACCTTTTATATGGCGACCGGCCTAGTAAAACCCGACGTGGGTAAGGTTTCGCTAGACGATGAAGATATTACCAAAGTGCCGATGTATCGTCGGGCGCGGCAGGGAATTGGCTATTTGGCGCAGGAGCCGAGCATTTTTCGTAACCTGAGTGTGCGAGACAATTTGTTGCTGGTGATGGAGCAGACGGGAGTGCCGTTTCATCAGCGGGAGGCGCGGTTGCAATCTCTGCTCAAAGAGTTTCGCTTAGAGCAGGTGGCCGACTCGCTGGGCATTCAGGTGTCGGGCGGAGAGCGGCGAAGAACGGAGCTGGCTAGGGCGCTGGCGGTGGGCTTGCAGGGGCCAGACTTTTTGTTTTTGGATGAACCTTTTGCTGGGGTAGACCCAATTGCGGTGTCGGAGATTCAAACGATTGTGGCGGAATTACGCGATCGCAACATGGGCATCCTCATCACCGACCACAACGTACGCGAAACTCTCCAAATCATCGACCGGGCCTACATCATGAGCGACGGACAAATCCTTGCTGCGGGCAGCGCCGCCGACCTTTCCGACAATCCGCTAGTACGACAGTATTACTTAGGCGAAGGATTCCGGCTGTGAGTAAACGCCTCCACACTCCTTCTTCTCACTCTCGATAAAGCTCCCTCAACAGCCCGCTTATGGCGTCCCTTACCCTCTCTCAAAAACTCTCCGGCTGGTTCCCGCGAATATCCATCATGGATCGCTACATCGTCCAGGAACTTACCCTACCCTTCTTATTTGCGGTAGGTGCGTTCTCTTCGATTGCGGTGTCTGTCGGCTCACTGTTCGAACTTATCCGCAAAGTCACCGACTCTGGGCTACCCGCTTCTTTAGCCTTCGAAATTTTTTTGCTGACGATGCCGCAGTTCGTGGTCTTGGCCTTTCCGATGTCAACGCTGCTCTCGACGATGATGACCTTTAGCCGTTTCTCTAGCGACAGCGAGCTGATTGCCCTGCGAGGCTGCGGCGTCAGCGTGAAGCGAATTGTGGTTCCAGCCATTATCTTGAGCCTATTAGTGACCGCGCTGAGCTTTGCGGTTAGTGAAGTGGTGGCCCCGGCGAGTACAACTAGAGCTAGCGACCTGCTGGCAAAAGCGTTAGACCAGGAAAAGCCACCCTTTAAAGAAGGCAATATCACCTTTCAACAGCAGGACGGCGACGAGCTGGTGCGGTTTTTCCACGCCCGCCAATTTGACGGCACCACCATGCGCGGAATTACGGTCGTCGATCTCTCTCAAGCAGAGAACAAAGACGGCCTGACGCAAATTGTGAGTGCCGACACGGCCACCTGGGACTTTGCTCGTAACCTGTGGGAGTTTACCAATGGCACCATCTACGCGGTGTCGCCTAGCGGATCTTTTGGACAAACTATCCGCTTCGATAAGCAAGACTTACAGCTACCGCGTACGCCGCTGGACTTAGCCGCTAGGCGTAAGAAAACTGAGGAGATGAACATTGCTGAGGCGAACGAATACCTGGGGATTTTGAAACAGACGGGCGATGAGAAAGCGGTTCGTGATTTAGAGGTGAGCATTCAGCAAAAATATTCGATTCCGTTTGCCTGCGTGGTGTTTGGCTTGGTGGGTTCGGCGGTGGGCGTTCGACCTCAGCGGACGGGGAAAGCTACCAGCTTTGGCGTCAGCATCGTGATCATTTTTGGTTACTATTTGCTCAGCTTTATTACTACGGCAATGGGTAAATCTGGCGTAATTACGCCCTTTGTGGCCGGATGGCTGCCGCTGGGCTTGGGGCTGGGGGCAGGAATGATTTTGCTGGCGAAGATCTCTCGATAGCGCCATCGCAAAACCAAGCTACGAGCGAGGACGAATCTGCCAGGGGCGATAACCAGCGCGCAGGCATTGCGTCAGGGCTTCATCCACGACTACTTCTGTCGCATCGACGATATCAACGACGCAAGCGCCATAGCGGGCGGGCATAAGACTACGACCGCAGTTGTCTAGCACGGCAGTAGAAGGACTCTCAAAAAAGGCATTGTGAATGTCGATGGTGCAGTTGGCGACTTCGATGGGACGACGCGATCGCCCGCAAACAAACGCCGCACTCTCTGCCGTTAGTCCGGTAAATTCGCTAACATCTATAACGCAAGCACCCACATCCTGTGGATAGCGAGCTGAAGCACAGAGGCCCACGGCTTCTTCCGAGGAAATACCGGCTGCTGTCATATCTTCTGCGCAAGCAAAATAGTCGGGTTCTCGGACGGCGGCGGCTGGCGCTGCACCGACTGTACCCAGGGCTAACGGTATGGCTAACGAGGCTGATCCAAACGCTAGAGCGGCGGCAAGTTTAGAGATGTTTTTATCAGACTTTTTAGGACTATCGGACTTGAGGGACATCGGTAACCAATGGGAAAGTAAGAACATTTTCGTTAAGAGGCTTATCAGCTTGCGTGCGCTCTGATCTAATCTACAGTGAAAGAAGAAGACAATGATACGAAACAGTCGAGTAAGTGAGGATTTGATATGCACCTGAGTGAAGTCACCCACCCCAACCAGTTGCACGGTCTGTCGGTGCCCCAGCTAGAGCAAATTGCCCAGCAGATTCGAGAGAAGCACCTACAGACGATTGCGGCCAGTGGCGGACACCTTGGCCCCGGTCTGGGCGTTGTAGAACTCACGCTAGGACTTTATCAAACGCTCGATCTTGACCGTGACAAAGTGGTGTGGGACGTGGGCCATCAGGCTTATCCGCACAAGCTGATCACGGGCAGGTACAAAGACTTCCACACCTTACGTCAGCAAAATGGCGTGGCCGGATACTTAAAGCGTTCGGAGAGTAAGTTCGACCATTTTGGGGCAGGCCATGCTTCGACTAGCATATCGGCGGCGCTGGGAATGGCGATCGCCCGAGATCTCAAAGGCGAAGACTACAAAGTTGCGGCGATTATCGGCGATGGCGCACTCACGGGCGGTATGGCGCTAGAGGCGATTAACCATGCGGGCCACTTGCCCAATACCAATCTGGTCGTGGTGCTCAACGATAACGAAATGTCGATATCGCCCAACGTCGGAGCGATTCCGCGATATTTGAACAAGGTGCGCCTGAGTCCGCCGATGCAGTTTTTAACCGACAATCTCGAAGAGCAGTTTAAACAACTGCCCTTTAGCCAGTCGCTGACGCCCGAGCTGAGCCGGTTCAAAGAAGGCATGAAGCGAATTGCGGTGCCCAAAGTCGGTGCGGTGTTCGAAGAGCTGGGCTTTACCTACATGGGGCCAGTAGACGGTCATAATTTGACCGAGCTGATAGAGGCGTTTAAGGGGGCGCATCATCACGGAGGTCCGGTTCTGGTGCATGTGGTGACGACGAAAGGGAAAGGGTATGCGATCGCTGAAAAAGATCAGGTCGGCTACCATGCCCAATCGCCCTTCGATCTAGAAACGGGCAAAAAGATTCCGAGTAGCAAGCCCAAGCCACCCGACTACTCCAAGGTTTTTGCAGAAACGCTAATTAAGCTGGCAGAAGACGATCCCACCATTGTTGGCATTACGGCGGCGATGGCTACGGGAACTAGGCTAGACCTGCTCCAGGCCAAGCTGCCCAAGCAGTATATCGACGTGGGCATTGCCGAACAGCACGCCGTTACGCTCGCCGCGGGATTAGCCTGCGAAGGGATGAAGCCCGTCCCAGTGATTTACTCCACCTTCTTGCAGCGAGCGTTTGACCAGATCGTTCACGACGTTTGCATTCAGAAGCTGCCTGTGTTCTTCGCGCTCGACCGCGCTGGCATTGTCGGCGTCGATGGCCCCACGCACCAAGGCATGTACGACATCGCTTACCTGCGCTGCATTCCAAACATGGTGCTGATGGCCCCTAAAGATGAGGCCGAGCTTCAGCGAATGGTTGTGACTGGCCTGGAATACGATGGCCCGATTGCGGTGCGCTATCCTCGCGGCAGTGGCTATGGAGTGCCGCTGATGGAAGAGGGCTGGGAGACACTGCCGATTGGTAAGGCAGAGGTGCTGCGTCAGGGCGATGATGTCCTGCTGGTGGGCTACGGCGCGATGGTTTATCCGGCGATGCAAACGGCTGAGATTTTGAGCGAGCATGGCGTTGAAGCGACTGTAGTGAATGCTCGCTTTGCGAAGCCTTTGGATACGGAACTGATGCTGCCGCTGGCTGAGAAGATTGGCCGAGTGGTGACGATGGAAGACGGCTGCATTATGGGCGGCTTTGGTTCTGGCCTAGCAGAAGAACTGCTGGATCGAGATATGAAGCCTGATCTGATGCGGTTGGGCGTACCGGATAAGCTGGTAGACCATGCCTCTCCCGATCAGTCGAAGGCGGATTTGGGCCTGATGCCTGCGCAGATGGCGGAGCGTATTTTGGAACGGTTTAAGCTGGGTGAGTCGAGTCGGGAGATGGTGGAGCAAAGGTGAGTGATGAGTGATGAGTGAGAAGATGGCTTTCGTATTCTGATCATTGTTTGTCTCAATTCATGACTTGAAAGACTCATGTACTGAATAGTAGATTAAAACTCAAGTAGCTGTTTGCATTTCGCAACCACAGTGTTTTGATAAGGACAGTGTCTTTGCCTCTTTGCCCATGTCTGTAGACTCTAAGTTAGGCTCCCGGCCTACTCCTAAATCGAATGCTGGCCCCCCTCGCGTTCTGCTATTTTTTGCCATTGGTTTCGGGCTGAGCTTGCTGATGGGTGGGCTGAAGGCGATCGCTTTTTGGCTCACCGACACCTATCTTTACGACACGCCCTGGCTAGGCGGATTTCTTAAGAGCATAGAGATCGCTGAAATCTCTAATTTGCTTGTTTTTGCGGTGCTGGGCGCGGGCGTGGGGGCGGCAACCCTGTTAGTTCCAGACCACTGGACACACTGGCTAAAAATGGCCATATTAGTCGCGCTAGGGCCTTTTGTGTTTTGCGCTAGCTATCTGATGCAGCAGCATCTGTGGATTCAAAAAGTGGCCAAGCGAGCTGATGTTCCCTACGCCGAAGCCAAAACCATCACCAACGATTTTCTCAAAAAAGAGACGGGAAGCGGGGGCTTTTTGGGGTTTTATCCGCTCAGTACTCAAATTTCAGAGCTGCCGACGCTGTGGGCTAACCTGGAGGCCGGTACAGCCGCAAATTCCAGCGATGTGCTCACTGAGGAGCTGTCTAGCTATAACGATCCTATAGCGGATGCGGCGGCTTACGTTTTTGAGCGAGTGGGCTGGGTGGTGCGGTTTATGTATATGACGATTGCCGTGCTGACGGCCTTGATTTATTACTTCAAAGGACACGATTGGGCAGAGAACAGACGTTACGGCAGCGCTGAGATGCCAGTAGCTCAGCCTCAGCCACCCGCGAAGCAATAAAGATAAAGATTAGATTATCTGAGGGGTTGGAGCTGTGCCTGTATTAAATGCGTCTGAGCCAGAGGTGTCTAGTCCTCAACTGGCCTGCGTTATTTTGGCGGGTGGACGGAGTCGCCGAATGGGGCAGGACAAAGCGCTGCTATCGCTGCCGGATGGTCAGCTTTTGCTGAATAGGACGGTGGAAGTGGCGCGATCGATTACCCCAAACATATTCGTCGTCACCCCCTGGCCAGAACGCTATCAGTCCGTCATCACGTCAGCACCTCAGTGGATAAAAGATACTCAGGAATCGGGGCCACTCACTGGATTTAGTCAGGCATGGCCACAGATTCAAGCCGACTGGTGCCTGCTACTGGCCTGCGATTTACCTAACCTAGATGCTCAGATCCTTCAGCAGTGGTGGGCCTGGGTTGCCGCTCAAAAACAGACAGCGGCGTCTCCTATGGCTTCGCTCGTAAAAGGCTCTAAAGGCTGGGAACCTCTATGCGGCTACTACCATCGCCGCTGTGTCCCCAGCTTAAATCAGCACCTGGCATCCGGCGATCTGGCGTTCCAATCTTGGCTATCAACGCTAGCCATTGCCGCTTACTCAGCGGTGCCCAGCGCCATGCTATTCAACTGTAATACGCCTGCGGACTGGAACCGGGTTCGTCTTTGAATCACCTATGAAAGGTATGTTGCAAAGTGTAAGTTTTCGTATCGTTCTTGACCCTTAAATCTCGAATTCCTCCACATTAACGCCCATTTTTTATTGCCCACAACCTATTCAAAGCATTGCGCCCTCGCCCTTTGACTAAATATTAAGCTCTGTAATAATTTCCTCAGACTATTCGGACTGAGGTACGGCCCTCCCCTATGATTGAGAGACATTATTGCAGTTGTTTATAAAAATCCGGAGATTCAAGCGTGGCAATTCCGTTGTTGACCTACCCTCCCAAAAGCCAAAACCAGCGGGTTGAGGGATACGTAGTCCAGGGCGACGATCAGCCCAGAATCTACAGCGCTGAGGCTCTCCTTGAGTACAGCGAAATGACCGATCTGATCGAAGCGGCTTACCGTCAGGTCTTCTTCTACGCCTTTAAAGCAGATCGCGAAGTGACATTAGAGTCTCAGCTTCGTAACAGCCAAATTACGGTTCGCGACTTCATTCGTGGGCTGTTGCTTTCCGACACATTTTTGAGAAACTACTACGCCAAGAACAGCAACTACCGGTTTGTTCAGCAAGTTATTCAAAGAGCGCTAGGCCGCGATCCTTACAACGAGCGCGAAAAAATTGCCTGGTCAATTAAAATTGCGACTAAAGGCATCGGTGGCTTTATTGACGAGCTGCTAGATACCGACGAGTACATGGATAACTTCGGTTACGACATTGTGCCTTACTACCGTCGTCGGATTCTGCCTAGCCAGACGATTGGCCAGCGGCCTTTCGATATTAAGTCGCCCCGTACGGCTGAGTACTTCCGCGCGATTCAGGGCTTCCCTAGATCTAACTGGCAGCAAGAGGTTCGTGGCTATAAGCCTCAGGACAAGAAGCCTACGGCTGGCAACCCAGCGCTGTACCTAGATATGGCTCGCAGCATCAACGCTCGCCCAGCTAACCAGCCTCGTGTGAATACCGCTGATATCAACATTGGTTCTTCGGTGCCTTACCGCAAGGTGAGCTTTGCGACTAGCGTGAGCAACACGTAAAGACAAGTTTGTTCTTTCCTCAAAAGGTTATCTAGCCGAGGTGGTTTTCCGCCTCGGTTTTTTTTGTTCAATTTCGTTTAATTTCCACAGCCAATTTTGTAAGTTATCTCTTCGCTGACTCAAAAAAAGTTTGAATGGTTACTTTGAAGATGACGGGGATCGTTTGCCAGCGATCGCTCATTCTTTATGGTTGATTCAACCGTTATTGGTCAGGTGTTTTATGCGTTACCCATTGAGTCTTGAGGCGATCTCGCTAGGGTTGCTGAGCGCAATCGGCACGGTAATACTGGCAGTCACTCCGCTTGCTGCCCAGACGACGCCTGCCGATGATCCTTCTGATGCCGTTTCACCTTTTTGCCAAGCGCTGTTGGATAAGGCTAGTCCCTGGGGATATGACCCGGATTTACTAGAGGCTTTGAAGGTGGCTATTGAGCAAGGTGGCGACCTGAATCAGCTCTGTGACTTTTACGGCGAGCAGATACTTCCGCTTAACTTTTTGGTTGCTACAGATGAAGTGCTTGCCCAACAACTAATTGAACAGGGCGCGGACGTAAACGCTCGTAATGGGAAGGGCGATACGCCTTTGCACTATGTGGGCGCTTCGGTTGAGATTGCGCGATCGCTCATAGAACGCGGTGCCGATGTGAACGCTCAGAACAACACCGGACTCACCCCTTTGCATAATACTTTTGGTGAGAAGAGCGCAGCGGTAATGGCACTACTGATTGAGCGGGGTGCAGATGTGAATGCGGCGACGCCAGAGGGGATGACGCCGCTGCACTTTGCTTACAACTTCCCAACCGGTGATGTGGCTGCGCTCCTAATCAGTAAAGGCGCAGATGTAAATGCTCGCACTGCTGGGAACTTTACGCCGTTGCTCTATGCCTTGTCTTTTCCTGAGGTGGCCGCGCAGCTACTTCAAGCAGGCGCAGACCCCACTATTCAGAACCGTGAGGGAGCTGCTATTCACGCAGTAAATATCTGGCCTGATGTCCTTCAGCTTTTATTGGCGGCGGGCGTGGACGTGAATGCTCGCAATCAGGAGGGGCAAACGGCGCTACATAAGCAGCGTTTTAACTTTGAGCTGATGGCGTTGTTGTTGGCGGCAGGTGCGGATGTCAACGTTCAAGATAACCAGGGGAGGACGCCGCTGTTTGATGTCAACTTGCAGGTGGCGGAGCAGTTGTTGGCGGCGGGCGCAGATTTAAATATTCAAGATAATTTGGGTCGGACGCCGCTGCATCAGGCGGTGTTGGAAGAACAGAGTTATTTTGGCCCGGAGTTAGTGAAGTTGTTTTTAGGGCGAGGGGCAGTTGCAACTATTAAAGATTATCAGGGCGAAACGGCGCTAGACCTTGCTCGAAGACTCGATAAACCTGATATCGCCAGCCTCTTTCCGTCTGACGGTGGGGCGCTAGTAGACGGTGGGACAACAGATTCTGAGGTGGTAGATCCTCAGCTATCGAAAGATATTCAGCGTCAGGTGCAAGATCTATTGCAATCTGCTCGCGCGGAAGATCAGTCGAGGGAAACGGCTTTATCGCAGTTGAGTCAGGCGACTGAGTTGGCCCAAACAATATCTGATGTGAAGGAGCGCGATCACCTCCTTCAAGGCATTGGCTGGGCGTTTGTTGAGCTAGATGCGTTAGAGGAGGCTCGGGCGATCGCGCAAGCAATGAACTATGAAACCTACGGCGAGACGGGAAGATTTCGGCCCGAGCTAGAACAGGCCATTATCAAGGCGTACATTCAATCGGGCCAGATGGCTCAGGCGCTGTCGATAGCGGAGAATGCGCCGCCAAACGTCCGCGATCAGTATTGGGAAGAGGCGATTGGCGCACTGGTAGATCAAAATTTGCCGGTGGAGGCCGCCGCGCTACTTGATCGCATTGCTGACGATTTCGGCTTTGATGTTTATTACAGGCAGCGGGCTATTAGCCGGATCAATCAGGTTTATATTGGCGCTGAACAATTTGAGACGGCTCAGACGTTTTTGCAGCAGCAGTTGCCTAAGCAAGCTGGAGATGAAGTATCGGGACTGCGAGAAACTGCGCTGTGGGCTGGGCGATCAGGGCGGCTAGAAACGGCCCGTGCGATCGCCAATCAAATTCCAGAAAACTATCGAGCCGAAACGCTAATAGAGCTAGCACAGCTTTATCAATATCAAAGTCAGCCAGAGCAGGCAAAGTCGCTGCTAGATGAAGCGCAACAACTGCTTTCTGACACTAATAAAGATCGGCGACGTAACTTTGAGATAGCTACTAAATTGGCTGAAACTTATGCTGAATTAGGTGAGGTAGAAGCTGCTAGGAAAGTCTTGATTGCTGCTGAACAATCGGGTGCTGTCCCGGCAGATAGTTATCCTCCCGGCGATTGGGTGAGTGCCTTTGCAAAAATTGGCGCGTTTGATCGGGCTATGCAGTTGGTCGATGGTACTTCGGCGGCTCAGCAGCACAAAAATCGGCTGAGCTTGGCGACGGTCTACACTGACCGGGGCGATTACGACCCAGCGCTGACGACTTTAAGCCAGATTCCTAATAGCGCCCTGTCCCCCTATCGCAAGAGCAAGCAAAAGTTGTTTGAGCGGATTGTGGAAGAGACGCTAAAGGAGAAAGTTAGCGTTGCTAAACGGGCGGCGCAACTCATAGAAGACCCTACGGATAGCGTTTCGGTTTGGTCGGAAATTGCGGCTTTCTATCGAGAGCAGCAGCAGCCTCAAAGCGCGATTGAGATACTCAATCGACTGGTGAATGATCAGGCGTTGACTGCTAATTCTTTGACTGCGATCGCCGAAGAATACTGGGCGATAGGGCAGCGCGAGCAGGCAATTGAGACGGCTGAAGGGGCGATCTCGTCCATTCAAAATCTGCCGCCTGCTCCGTGGTCTCCTTTTTATGCCAATCGGGATGGCAGTCTCGATTTGGAGGCGATCGCCAAACTAGGTCGCAACTGGCAAGCCCCCGAATTGCGGGCCGCTGCTGTGCGCGAAATAGAAACTCGAATTGAAGCGGCGGCTTCAGACGAGCTGCCTTTGCTGGGCATAGACTCATCTTATCGACTCGTTAGTTTGGTCGAGCTAGCCTACAATCCCAATCAGGCTCCTTCTGAACTGTTCAATCGCAATCTCGCTCGTTTGAAAACTGCTTTTGAACAAGCCCCCGCCAATTACCGACTGTCTGTGTTGGATCGCATGGCTTCCCTATACAACAACATTGATCGCCCCGATGAGGCTCGTGCCGCTATTGAGGAATTGCTGCCGCTAATTGCCTTGCTTCCTGACGGGAGTCAGCGCATTTTTTACTACAGTCGGCTGGCTAGCATCACAATCCAGAATGCCGGTTTAGAAGATCAGTTGAAAGTGTTGCCGCGCCTATCTACCCCGCAGCGTTTAAACGTATTGACGGGCGTGGTTCAACAGGCGGCTGGCGAGGATGATACCGCCCGGACGATGCAGTATTTTGACCAGTTGCTTCAGTTGAGTGAGCGATCGCAAAGTCAGAGCGATCGCGATGGTCTTCTCCTCGACTTAGCCTACCAATACGAGAATCATAGCTATGTGAACGGGTTCTACGTTCCCCCGCTGCCGCGCACATCGGCGGCAGTTGCTTTGTTGATGCGCCTACCTCAGCACATTAGCGATCCGTACCAGCAGGTAGGGGTATGGTCAATCCTGAGTCGTCTCAACCTACCGCCCGCAGAAACGGACAAAGCCGATAAATGCCTATATGCCAAGCTAAAAGAGATACCCGATGGCTACCGTAAACGCGAGATGTTGTGGATCGAGCTAGAGAATGCGCTAAATAATCGAGACTTTGAGCGAGCCACCCAAATGGCTTACCAGCTAGAGGGCGAATACTGCCGAACCGCTTTAGGTTGGATTGAGACCGTTCGGCGAGCAGAGGAGAAATAGAGGTCTAGATTACGGTTAGTCTGAAATTAAAAAGACTTCTTAAAGTATTCAACAGATAGATCAGCTAGGGGAGCTTTTTTCTGCTCACCAGAGCGGAGGTGATGAGAGCTGCTAACCCGCCTACGGCTATGCTTACGAGCAAAATTAAAGCGGCACTGAGCCAAAGATTACTTACCGATGGCGGTTGGTTCTTAGGGATAGGTCGCCAGACTTGAACAATCTGAGCGGCTTGATTGGATAGGCTAGAAGCGGCTAGGGAGGCGACGCTGATGCCTACGCCTGCGATCGCCACGGTTTGATTCAGTACGCGCTCGTTTTGCGTCCGTTCGATATCGGTGATCCCTTGAACGGTTTGGATAAAGTTGCCTAAGGGTTTGAGCGCACTGTCGAAGGCGGCGGTGTCGGCTTGGATTTGCCGGAGATATTTTTCTTGGGTGAGGGTGGCGAAGTTGTTGAGGAAGTCGAGATCGGCTTGTTCGTCGGTGGTTTTTATGCGGGTGAGGGTGAGGCGATCGCAGAGGCTTATACGCCTACATAGGTGAAGGCAGCCCAATAGAAAGGATGTGCGAAAGGGTATCGGTTGGGCGATCGCGCTAGTTTTTGAGCGATGTCAGGATGTGAGTCCTTAAAATAAGAGACTAGGTTTGGCTTATCGCTATCTCGCAACCAAATCTGGGCTTGGCGAAGGGCTTCGGGTGGTTCGAGGTTTTCGGTGCGCCACAGATCGTAAAAGCGGCTAAGCAGAATCATGGTGCTGCGGTCGTCTACTGACCAGAGGGAAGACACGACGCCCGCTGCGCCTGCTTGTAGTAGTCCAGTCGGTAGGCTAATCACTTCGTCCGGAAGTTTGGTGCCAGGAATACCAGTTTCGCAGGCGGAGAGGATAGCCAAACGCAGGTTCTGAAGCTTGAGATCGAGTAGGTCTCGTAAGCTGAGAATTTCGTTGTGAGCCATTAACAGTCCGCTATTGAGAGGCGTATCAAAATCTGCGGAACCGTGGCAGGAAAAATGAGCAACGGTTTTTAGGGGTAACTGTTCTAGAACAGCGGTTCGTGTAGCGTTTTCCTGCTGAAGAATTTTCCAGTTTCCTTTGCCAAATGTAGAAATTGCTTTGGCGGCTTCAGCACTAGAGCTGGGTAAGTTACCTGCGTTAACAGGCTGAGGTTCATTAATTGCTAGCAGGCTGGTGGCTGATATCTTGTTAGCTACGATACGGGCTGCGTTTAGAGAAAGGGCATTGGGGGCGTAGGTGAATTGGATGTCGTCACAGGCGTAGCAGCGACCGTTGGGTTTGGTGGTGTCTGGTTTCCAAGCAGCATGGAGCGGAAGGTAGCTGAGGTAGCCAGTGGAGATAAGGATGGCTTTGAATAGGTTGTTCTGTTGGAGATGGCTAATAAGTGGGGCCATTATCCTATCCCAGAGCTGATGAGTGACATCATCAATGGCGTCAAACCAAGCTTGACGGTCTGTTGGGGATTCTCTGTATGCTTTGAACCAATCGTCGTTGAGAAGGTCAAGAAGTTGAGGTTCTGTTAAATCATTGAGCCAGAGTTCGCTGATGCCTGCGGTGGTGAGGATGAGGGCGAGGCTACCGTTGGGGATGGAGAGGAGATAAACAAGGGGATGATCGGGTTGGACGGTTGCGGCTACATCTTCAAAAGTGGGGAGCGATAGGAAATTCTCATACTCAGGGATTTGGCGGATTTCGGTGAGGCAATCTTTTAGAGACTGCCTAGCCTGAGCAGCTTGCTGACGAAAGTCTTCCTCGCTGTACGCGGGTGATTGGCTATCAGTTGTGATGCGGCGTTCGGTCGATTCAAGCTGGTTGATGGCGTTGGCTGCTGTTTGGTAGCGCTCTGCAAGGTCAGGGTTGATTTGGCGAATGGTTTCTAGGTCGGTTCGGTCGCGCTGTAGGGTTTCGCTGAGGCCGCGTGCTCGGCCTTGTTCTAGGGTTGCGATCGCGGCTGTGAGGTTGCCGACTTTAGCGTAGGCGTAGGCAGCACGACGGTAGAGATCATGAGTTTCAGAAAGCTCGACCTCTTGACTGCTTTTGAAAAGCGCAGCCTGATAAAGAATTTCGGAGGCGATTAGCGTTCTTTCGTATGTTTCTTGAGCTTTAAACCATCGACTTGTATCAGCGTAAACGATGGCTAAAATGCGAGCGGTACGGCGACAGTCGCTAGGGTGATCCTCTGGAGTCAAGATCTCTAATGATTGAGAATAAATACTAATTGCGGTTTCAACATTCTCAAAGGGGTTACCCTGAATGCGCTCCAGGTAAGCAAATGCTAAATTACTCATCGAGTTTGCCCACTCAACGGGCATCGCCTGACGTGTTCTGACTTTCAATAATTGCTCGAAAGTCTCGATTGCAGCTTCGATATTCTCTGCTTTGTCTCCGTGGACACGATTAGAATAAGCGACTGCTAAACTATTCATTGACTTTGCCCAATCGAAGGGCATAGCCTGGTGCGTCCTGACTTCCATCGACTGCTTGTAGGCATCAATTGCAGCTTCGATATTCTCTGCTTTGTCTTCACGAATACGTCGCTGATAGGCACCCGCTAGATTATTCATCGAGTTCGCCCATTGAACAGGCATGGTGTCACGCGTTCTAACTTCCATTGACTGCTTATGAGCGGAGATAGCGTATTCAATATTTTCAGCTTTGTCCCCACGAAGGCTCTCAATATAAGCATTTGCCAAATTATTTGTGGACTGTGCCCAATCTAACGGCGTAGATGTTTTCGTCAGTATTTCTAAAGACTGCTTGATGGCATGAATCGCCCTTTCGACGTTCTCAGTACGATCGCCTCGAAGTCTGTGCTGGTAAGCATTTGCTAGATTACTCATCGATCTAGCCCAATCAGTAGGCATAGTCTCTTTTGACCTTATTTCCAGAGACTGCTCATAAGCATCAATAGCCTTTTCAATATTGTCGGCACGGTTCCCTTTTATACGAGCAGAATAAGCACTGGCTATACCATCCATCGAAATAGACCACTCCACGGGCATAGTCTCAATTGTCCGTACCTGCAAGGACTGCCTATAGGCATGAATAGCCTCCTCAATATTCTCGGCAAGATTTCCCTCCATACACTGAGTCAAGCTATTGCCTAGATCCAGTTGTAACTCCGCCCACTGAAGGGGTGACACAACGCTCGAAGGCTATGTGGCATATAGGTTTTGCCTTCTG
>QBMC01000180.1 GCA_003242035.1 Nodosilinea foveolarum
TAAGACTAGACTACGGACTCTCTTGCATTCTAGCAGATCTCAAATGGGTTCTATACAATAGAGGCAAATTCTCGTGAGGCTACCCCTGTGACCTACACCCTCAAGCGCTATCAAAGCTACGAAGAATACCTCAACGCTGAAGAGCTATTAGAGGAAAAAGACTACCGTTTACTCGATACCGGAGAAGTCATCGAATTGGCCTCAGAAGAAAGCATTAACCGTTTGATTGCCTACGCGCTGATGTTGGCTATTCAGCAGGCTCAAGGCATTCAGCTCCTGTTGCGGCTGCGTAGAGGAGATCAAGAACTTCAGGTAAAGCCAGTGGGCGATCGCTGGGTCAACCGCAAACCCGACCTAATGCTGCTCGTCCCCGAACACTTAGATCTGATTGACAAAGCTATTGTCTTTGACATGCCGCCTCCGGCTTTCGTTGCCGAAATTGTCAGCCCTGGCAGCGAGTCTAGCGTTAATTATCAGCGCGACTATGTTTGGAAACGCGAACAGTACGAATGGTGGCAGATTCCTGAGTACTGGATTGTTGATCCAGGCAGAGCCAAAATCACTGTGCTGACGCTGACTGGTGGTATTTACAAAGAAGCGGTGTATGCAGGCACTGAGACGATCTTATCAGCGGTTTTTCCTTTGCTCCAGGTAAGGGCAGAATCGGTTTTAACTGGCGCTGCCCCTTAGCTCAATCCTTTTGCAGCATTTCCGAGAAGTCAAGATTTTCGGCAGCTAGCACCATCACCGTTGTGGGCAGCCCCGCGACTCGCTTTTGCAGCGTTTCGTAGTATTCCGCTGGATTGTCTTTAGGCACGGCCAGTCCTAGAAAGACCAGATCCGCATCCGCAGAAGAATCGCTCAAAATAGTGTCAAAAGAGCGCCCTTCAGCTAGGATAATCTCTGGTTTTGCACCAATTCGCAGGCTCTCGGTAAGGTTGGTGAGGTTGGCTTCAGCGGACTGGGCGGCGGCCTCATCGGGAACGACCAGCTTAAGCCTAATTTCGGCAGAGCGCCATTGCCAGCTCGTGCGCAGCAGGTAAGCCAAAATCAGCATTAGGCCACCGTTAGACTGCAAACCGCCCCACCATACGTCGATTCGTCTCTGCTCGTCTTTGACGAACATCGGGGGGGCAGCGGAGTCTGGCACCTCCTCCTTGCCTTCGTCTCGGATGATGACGACGTTGCGCTTGGCCCCGTGGCAGACTTTGATAGTGTTGAAGTAGCGCTCGATGCTGGTGGTTTCGGGATCTTCGGAGTCGCCAATGAGCAGCGTGTTAGGAACGAGCGGCCCCATACCGTAGGTTTCTAGTAGCTGCTTGGTGCCATCAAACGGATCGTCGGCGGTGATGACTTTGGCAAATGCCTGGACGCCTTTACGATCAAGAAAGTCGCGCAGAACGCCTTCGGCTTTTTCCTGCTGGGCAATGCTGCGGGAGCCACTGGGCAGAATGTTGGCGACGGTAATTAGACCCCGGTTGTGGGTGAAGGCACGCGCAAATTCGATTAGATACCAGCGTTTGCTAGGGGTGCCCGAAAGCACCAGCAGGTGAGGTCGCCAGTTTTTAGGATCGGGGTTGCGCTCGATGTTGAGCAGCGCTGTTCGCACGACGGTCATCCAGATGCCCTGACGCACGTCTCCCCAGGTGCTTTCAATCTGTCGGCGCTCTAGCCAGATGTAGATTAGGGCAACAATCAGCAGGGCGGCAATCGTCGCAATTGGGTTGATCAAGAACATCACGCCGATGCAGCCGAGTGCGCCCAGTAGCGAGAGTGACCAGTGGACTTTGAAGGTGGGTCTAAAGGAGGGGCTTTGCAGAAAGCCTTCTAGTCCGGCGGCGACGTTGAGGACTAAGTAGGTGGTGAGGAAAAACATGGAGAGGACAGGCGCGATCGCATCCAAACTTCCCAGCATCACCACCGCCAGCACGATTCCCAACGTAAACAGCGTCCCCAAACGCGGATCGTCTGTGGGGCCATTGCCCTTACCCAGCCAGCGTAGACTGCTGGGTAAAATATTGTCTCTAGCGAGCGCCTGCAAAATACGCGGCGCGCCCAAAATGCTACCGATTGCGCTAGAAAGGGTCGCGCCCCATACGCCTAGCACAATCGAGTCGATGACGTACTGTCCGCCAAACGCAATCCGCTTCAGCACCAGCTCGTTAGGGTTTAGCAGCGCCTGAGAGGCTGTCGGCGTTCGCGCGACTAAAATAAATGGGATCAGCATGTAGATGACGTAGCCCACTACCACAGCCGCGATGGTGCCTTTGGGAATAGAGCGAATCGGATCTTTTAGATCGCCCGACATGTTGACGCCCGACATAATGCCGGTGACCGCTGGGAAGAAGACGGCAAACACGGCCCAAAACCCCACTCTAGGAATGTCAACAGAGGCCGCATCTGAAGGGATAGGCGTGACATCGTGGCCGAAGATCAGGGCAACTAAAGAGAGGGCGATCGCGGCCATAATCACGTACTGCGCTTTGATCGCAAATTCTGCCGAAATCAGCGCCAGAGCCGTCACTAAAATGGTGGTGATGAGGGCGACGATAACAATAGAGGTGCTTGGGAAGACATTTTTGACACTCTCCGCAAAACCAATGGTGTAGAGCGCTACCGATAGGGCTTGGGCAAAGTACAGCGGAATGCCGACGGCTCCCCCAGTCTCAATGCCCAAAGAGCGGCTGATCATGTAGTACGCACCGCCTGCTCGGACGACTTTATCGGTGGCGATCGCACTAATCGAAAGCGCCGTCAAAAAAGTGATCGACGTGGCAATGGTCACAATCAGCATGGTCTGGGGTAGGCCCACCTGCCCGACCACCCAGCCAAAGCGCAGGTACATAATTACGCCGAGGATAGTCAAAATTGAGGGCGTAAATACCCCACCAAAGGTGCCTAGTCCAGTGGCTTCGTCTTTTACCGGGAGCGACGTGGCATTAGTTGAATCTGAAGACATGAGAATCCCGAAAAGAAACTATAAAGCGACTGTCCTATAAGAAGATATCAGCGTTTATCCAACCGCGCTGTGCGATCGCTGAAATAAAAGCCTAGCTAAAAAAAAAGGCGTTGCGGGCGATCGCCTCAGCCTTGCGATCGCGCTGGCAAACGCAATTTCCAACTTTGGAGTCTTCATCAGATCGTCGCGCTCGTCTCTAATAGAAAATGTAGATTCTCTCCTTGCCTTTTCATGAGCGAACCCACTTCTCAATGGCAGCGCCTGCTCAAAAATAGGGGGGTTTGGCAAGGTTCCTTTACTCAGCTCTCTCCCGACGGGCAGCAGATTTCGGATACGCCCACCGAAGTAGCGCTATTGCCTTACGACGGCGACCTAGCCATGCGCCAAGAAATTCGGCGCTATCCGCAGGCCAACTATCAGGGGCAACCCAGCGAAACCGTGCTGGACTATCGCTCGCTTAACCGGTCTACGCTGTTTTTTGAAGCGGGCGCATTCTCTCAGGGATCTACCCAGTGGGGGCCGCTTTCAACCTTTGGCGCAGAGTTGGGTCTCATTGCGGATAAGCGGCGGCTGCGCCTGGTGCAGCTCTTTGATCAGTCGGGCGAACTGAGCCAAATTACGCTGATTCGAGAAAAGCTGAAAGGCTCTGATGTACCGGCTAAACCTGCTCTCAAGATGACGGATTTATTAGGCACCTGGCAGGGCGAATCAGTTACCCAGTACGCAGATTTGAGACCTGAGCAAACGCAATCGACTGAGCTTAAAATTGAGCAGGAAAGCGATCGCACCATTCGCCAAACGATTACGCTTGAAGGCCAACGGTTCATCTCTACAACGGGCCAACTGATGGGCAATCGGCTCTCGTTTACGCAAGGCTCTCAGTTGATGCAGGTGCTGCTAATGCCTGACGGTGCATCTTCGACCTGTCCTCGCTGTATCGCGCCGCGTCAGCCTCTAATTTTAGAAGTTGGCTGGCTGCTAGATGCCAATACTCGTCAGCGGATGATTCGGATGTACGATGCGACCGGCGCTTGGGTGAGTCTGACGCTGGTAACCGAACGAAAAACCTCAGCAGCTTGATCACCGATTGACCGGATGCTGACCGTAAAAAGGCATGACAGTAGACCAATCAGGCCGATCTCCTTGACGCCATCTTGACTCAGCGATCGCCATCACGCCCGTCACCGACTCGGCAAAACCTTCTCCTACTTTTGTCGCCACTTGCAGCAAAGGCTGTTCCCAACTCGCTATTGTCTTCGACCAGTCAGCTTCAGGAATAACGGCATCTTCTAGCACAGCCGTCAGATCACCCTGTCCGTTTGGTCGGTAGATACCGCCAAATACAGCCTCTCGTTTTGCGGGCATCATCACGGCAATGTCTTTATTCTCAGCTAGCTGACTTGCAGCCAATGCCGCCAGCGTAGATACGCCAAACAGCGGAATCTCTAGCTGCTGAGCTAATGTTCTACCTGCCACTACGCCAATTCTGGTTCCGGTAAAGCCTCCTGGCCCCTTAGCCACAGTCACAAAGCTCAAATCTTGCCAGCTATGGGGCGCAATAAACTCAATCATCTTTACATGTAGATGACTGGAGACCTCGCGGCCTAAGTCCCACACCTGATGTCGGGCGACTGGATGCTCAGCGTCAGGATCTACGCTCTGGAGCGTGAGACCGAGCTGCGGGCTGGTGGTGTGGATGGCAAGGCCAAGCATGAAATCACTAGAATTAAGAGAACCGAACTATTTATAAATCATGCCACGCGGCGCTAACTGAGCCTATGCCCAATCGACTACTTGAGCGCGAATCTGCCTGTGAGCTGTGCGATCGCCCCTGCCCCCAACTCACTGCCCATCACCTCACCCCTAAGCAGCACACCAAACGCAAAAACAAGCGCCATCGCCAAGATCTTGGCCCCACCATTGACATCTGCCCGCCCTGCCACAAGCAAATTCACACGCTGTTTACCAACAAAGAACTCGCCGCCGACTTGCATTCTGCCGACTTACTAAAGTCTCACCCAGCGATGGAGAAATTTCTCAACTGGATAGCCAAACAAGACCCATTCAAAAAAGTGAGAACTCGCCGATAGTCGTTCTATTCTTTAAGCCTAAACCGCATGGCAATCGGCAAATGGTCTGAAGACTCTCCCGCTGCGGTGACAACGCTAGTCTCTAACACTTCAATCGTGCTGGGCGTGTAAAACATATAGTCGAGCTTGTATTCGGGCTTGTCCGCTAGAAAGGTGACGTTTTTGCCGTTCCATTCCGACGGCGGAACGGCGGGTGCTAACTGCTCGGAGGCTAACATTTCTTTGATAGAAAACTGGGTTTCCTCGTAAGTGTCGCCTTCGGCGCTGACAAAAGTGGGCCGATTGAGCGCGCTGTTAAAATCGCCGACGACAATCACCGGGTAGGTTTTGGCGTAGTCTTCGGCTAGCTCGCGCACAAACTTCGTCTGGTTCACGCGCGTTTGCTCTTCAAAGGCTTCTAAATGAACGTTGATGACAATCACCGGCTGATCGATCAAAGTGACCTGCGTGACCTGGGCAAGTCTGTCTAGATAAAACGCTTTGTAGAAAAAAGGTTTGTCGGCGACCTGCTCTAAAACAAATCGGCGGTTTTCCTGGATGGAAAACCAGGGGTGCGTCAGAATAGCCTGCCCAGACAGCATTTTGCCAAAGTGAGCGGCCGGTGGCCAGTAAGGAAAGGGCACGTAGTTTTTGTCCCAACTGGTGACGGTTGCGCCGTTGTAGAGTTGGGTGGCGCGGGCGATCGCCTCCACCTGATTCACCCCATAAGAGCGCTTAGAGCCAAAGTCAATTTCCTGAAAGGCCACAATGTCGGGGTTGACTGATTTTATTGCAGCGATCGCCCGCTGCTGATTCTGATCGTAAAAAGATCGCTCCAACTTCTCGGTTGTATTATTCGCCAGACCCGAGAGATAGCCGATGTTGTAGCTCACAATGGTGTAGCCCTGATCGAGATATCTCACTGCGCCTGTGTTGAGTCCACCCGGCGCGTAACTGACGGTTTGGGCATAGGTCTTTGGATCTTGGGTGCTAGCGCTGGCCCAGACGTAGAAAAGGGCGATCGCCACTGACGGCAACCCAATTAATAACCCTAACCACTTTAATGTTTTCATGCGATCGCGCTCCTGCTCATGCCCAAAGCCTACCCTTTGGAAAGTCCGCTCAATACAACATATCCTGATACGATCTGCCGGGTATCCTGCATAGGGTTCAAAGCGTCATTTCACTAAGCCGTTTACCACTCACCTTCCTACTGCCTAGAGCTAGCGCATGTCAATCAAAAATGTCATTTTCTACGGTTTTCTCCTCTTCATCCCCATCTCTATTGCCGCCCGTTTCTTGGGTTGGGGAGACCTGATTGTCTTTGTCACTGCGGCGCTAGCCATCATCCCGCTGGCCGGATGGATGGGCGCGGCTACCGAAGAAATTGCCGTGGTCTTGGGGCCTTCACTCGGTGGCCTGATGAATGCGACCTTTGGCAACGCCACGGAATTGATTATTGCCATTTTTGCCCTGCGAGCGGGCCTAGTTAACGTCGTTAAATCCAGCATTACTGGCTCTATTATCGGTAATCTGCTGCTGGTAATGGGCCTTTCTATGCTGCTGGGCGGACTTAAGTTTAAAGAACAAACCTTTCAGCCCACCATTGCTAGGCTCAATGCCTCGTCTATGAACCTGGCAGTCATCGCTATTTTGCTTCCAACTGCCGTAGACTTTACCTCCAACGGCATTGAACAGCCGGTATTGCAGAAGCTCTCGATTGCCGTGGCTGTTGTCCTCATGCTGGTCTACGGCCTGACGTTGCTGTTTTCAATGAAAACGCACTCCTACCTTTACGATGTTGGCGTTGCCGCTGAAGGGACAGATATGCCAGCGCTCGCTGACCCTGACGAAGTGCACGAAGCTGAGCACGAAATTAACCTAAAGCTATGGATTGGCGTACTGCTGGCGGCGACGGTTGTAGTGGCCGTCGAGTCAGAATTTTTAGTCGGCACGTTAGAAGTTGCTTCCAAACAGCTTGGCCTCTCGGAGCTGTTTACGGGCGTGATTATTTTGCCGGTAATTGGCAACGCCGCAGAACATGCGACTGCCGTGACCGTTGCGCTTAAAAACAAAATGGATTTGTCTTTGAATGTGGCGGTTGGCTCCAGTATGCAAATTGCCCTGTTTGTTGGCCCGCTACTGGTGATTATTGGCGCGTTTATGGGTCAGCCTATGGACTTAGACTTCAACAACTTTGAGCTGCTTTCGGTGGCGGTGGCGGTACTGGTCGCAAACTCTATTAGCGGCGATGGCAAGTCTAACTGGCTAGAAGGTACGCTGCTGTTGGCGACTTATGCGGTGATTTGCCTATCGTTTTACTTTCATCCGGTGATTGAAGGGATTGGATAGGTGGGGCTGCAACAGATCGCTATGATGGGTGAATGCTAAAATCGCGCTCCTCAGCTATGACAGACTATAAGCCGTATCGGTCTAAGTGGCATAGAAAACGTCAGATAGTGAGTCTGAAGCGTGAATTTGACGATTTGGTGCGCGGCGTGTGCGGCGGTTTCTTGTTTGGCATTCCGGTTCTCTACACCATGGAAGTTTGGTGGATCGG
This sequence comes from Nodosilinea foveolarum, assembly GCA_003242035.1. Taxonomy (GTDB): domain Bacteria; phylum Cyanobacteriota; class Cyanobacteriia; order Phormidesmidales; family Phormidesmidaceae; genus Phormidesmis; species Phormidesmis foveolarum. Next base: position 7,589 of record QBMC01000180.1, read on the forward strand.
GTCATCGGCTGCTCCTTCTCGGCTGCTAGGTGTTTTGCTGACGACGCTGCTGGGTACTTACTTGCTTAGCAGTACAGCTGGATTTCGTAAGTCTAAGGCGATGACAAGACGAGAGGCGTTTGGGGATGCGGTAGAGGCGATCGCTCTTGGCCTGATCTGCGCGGCGCTGATGCTAACTGTGATGAGACAAATCACGCTCGACACCCAGCTTAGCGAAGCGGTTGGCAAAACTATTTTTGAGAGTGTTCCTTTTTCGCTGGGCGTAGCGCTGGCCAACCAATTTTTACGAAGCCCCGACGACGACTCATCAGATTCAGAGAACCCGCCTCAGGCTCCCCAAAAGTCGGAGAAATTCTTTCCAGAGAACAATCTCAACGAGACGATTTCAGATACCTCTGCAACGCTATTAGGCTCTGTGGTTGTGGCTTTTAGCATTTCGCCAACCGATGAGGTCACGGTTTTAGTCTCGGCAATTCATGGCCCCTGGCTGATGGCAATTGTGCTGATCTCTCTGGTGCTTTCCTACAGCATTGTGTTTCAGGCCAACTTTACCCGTCAGGGCCAGCGCCGTTTGCAAGAAGGGTTATTTCAAGGGCCACTGAGCGAAACGGTGTTCTCTTACCTGCTTTCACTGCTAGTGGCAGGCGCGATGCTGATTTTCTTTCAAAAGCTAGACCTGACGGCTCCGCTAGAGATTGCTTTTCGGCAAGTCCTGATTTTAGGGTTGCCTGCCACGATTGGCGGCGCTGCTGGGAGACTGGTGCTATGAGCGATCGCGATACCAAGCAACCATCCGATGATTTACCTGAATCTTCGAACCATAGGTCTCGTTCTACGGCTGAACAGATTAGCTTTATAATTGCGTCGGCTTTGCTCGTGGCAATTTTAGGGATAGTCGGCTACTTGTGGGTGAGCGATCGCAACCAAGATCCGCCTGCCTTAGCAGTTTCCTCCCATTTAGAGCCGCGTCAGGGCAAATACTACGTGCCGTTTACGGTGATCAACACGGGCGGAGAGACGGCAACGACCGTTCAAGTCATTGCTGAACTGAGAATAAACGGCGAGGTCGTGGAGGGAGGCGATCAAACCATTGATTTTCTCTCCAGACAGGAAGAGGCCAAAGGCGCATTTATTTTCATTCGCGACCCGTGCTCGGGCGAACTTACTGTCAGAGTTGCCAGCTACACCGCTCCGTAGCGAGTTCCAATATTTAAAATCTAATTCGGTACTCCAGTTCAAACTCGGTGTCGTCTAGGTTGGAGGCTCCGCGCAGCTTTAGCTCGTCTGTAAAGCGATACTGCGTACCAATTAAAGGCCGTCGGTTGCTGTTGAGCGTTTGCTGAAAGTCAACGTCGAACCGTTTGCTGAGACTGGCGGCAGCGGCGACTTCAAGGCCAATGCTACTCGATTCTTCCTCACCCGTATCCATGGTCGGCGCAACGCTAAAGGACTTGGCTCAATCGCTGTTTCAGGGAAGTTGCATAGTCGCAGCTTAGCGCGCTAGCGTTAGCTTAACAGTTGCGTTCCCCAAGACGACTATGCTGAGGCTGGTTAGGTTGATAG
>QBMC01000181.1 GCA_003242035.1 Nodosilinea foveolarum
TCGTGACTCTCCTCTCGGAAATGACGCCTAGCCTGACAAGCTTAAAGCCTGATGGAATCAGATGAAAATGACAGTTATTGATGGGTCAGTCCTTAGCCGCTTCGATAGAGCGATCGCATCACTTTTCCCCCGCTCGCCCGCACTATCCCCAACCGTCCCAATAAAGTTCTCGGTGTACTTTGCCCACACCGCCGTCACCAGCATGACCGGAAACATACAAACTGCTAAAAACCAGTCCTGTTCAGACAAGAAATGAACTAAAAAACCTGCGCCTGTTCCTACGGGTGTCCATTGGATCAAGACATTTGCTAAGCGGGTGACAAAACGAGATTCAGGACTCGGTGGGGGATTACCATTCGCCATTTGTACGCAGTTTCCAGCTAACGGGTCGTCAGAATTACTCCCCGACTATTGCACCCATTATTCAAAATGGCTATGACGGTGTAGGGCGATCGCCCAGTCCGTAGGTATCTATATATTTTTGCAGCACTTAATATTTAGTTAACATTTCTTCCCTAAGCTAAATCCGTCGGCGGCGATATCTGCTCAAAGTACGACGAGTTATATCGTTCAACCGTCCCTGAGTTTTTATATTGGGGATCGCGAGCAATGTGTCGTCTCCGATACCATCCTTAAAGTAAGCGCCCCATCGGTGATTAAAAGCGCTTCTTCTAGCCCGCTCTAGAGCAAGATTAGCTGATATATCTATCAGTTGCCCCTTGCCAATGATGCGATACAGGCCCACACTGAAACGTGAAGTAAGGATGGCTATTTTTAAGCTAGGTTGACGTTGTGAAAAGAGTTCTTTCAATTATTTTAGGTGGTGGGGCCGGAACCCGTCTCTACCCGCTAACAAAATATCGCGCCAAGCCAGCGGTTTCGCTCGCCGGGATGTATCGCCTCATCGACATCCCCGTCAGCAACTGCCTAAACTCGGACATTTTAAAAATCTATGTGTTGACCCAGTTCAACTCGGCTTCTCTAAACCGGCATATCTCGAAGGCTTACAACTTCTCTACCTTTAGCGATGGCTTTGTAGAAGTGCTGGCCGCTCAGCAAACGCCCGATAGCCCAAGCTGGTTTGAAGGCACCGCCGATGCCGTCCGCAAGTACATGTGGATGTTTGAAGAAGCAGATGTAGACGAATTCATTATTCTCTCGGGCGACCATCTTTACCGCATGGACTATGCCGACTACATTCATAAGCACCGCGAATCGGGCGCAGATGTGACGCTTTCGGTGGTGCCCATTGGCTACAAAACGGCCTCTAGCTTTGGCCTGATGAAGGTTGACGATAACAACCGCATCACCGAATTTTCAGAGAAGCCAAAGGGCGACGCGCTGAAAATTATGGAAGTCGATACCCAACAGTTGGGTTTATCTGCGGAAGAAGCCAAGGAGAAGCCATTTATTGCTTCTATGGGCATTTATGTCTTCAAAAAGCAGGTGCTGATCGACCTGCTAAACAAGTACCCCGATCAGACCGACTTTGGCCACCAGATCATCCCGTCTTCTGCTAAGGACTACGATGTTCAAGCCTATCTCTTCAACGGCTATTGGGAAGACATCGGTACGATTGAGGCTTTTTACGAGGCGAATATTGCGCTGACTAAGCAGCCTGACCCGGCCTTTAGCTTCTTTAAGGAAGACTCGCCGATTTACACGCGATCGCGCTACCTCCCGCCCAGCAAAATCCTAGACTGCCACATTACTGAGTCCATCATTAGCGAGGGCTGCATTCTCAAGAAATGCCGCATCAATAAATCGGTGATTGGGTTGCGTCAGCGTATTCATCGCAACTGCGAAATTGACAGCTCGCTAATTATTGGCTGCGACTACTACGAGCAGATGGATGAAAGCGGCGAGTTTCCCAGCGGCGACAAAATCCCGATGGGGATTGGTGAAGGTTCTGTGATCAAACGCGCCATTATCGACAAAAATGCTCGCATCGGCAAAAACGTAAAAATTATCAACAAGGATAATATTCAAGAAGCCGAGCGCGAGTCCGAAGGCTTTTATATTCGTAGCGGTATTGTTGTGGTGATTAAAAACGCGGTGATTCCTGACGGTACTGTGATCTAGAGATTCGCTTGCGCCGCTCGACTAAATCGCAGGTTTCCTTACAAAATGGAGATCTGCGATTTTTAGTGGTTTCAAAAGCATGTCCGTCTCAGCGCCACTGATTTTAACCGTCGGCATCCCCGGCAGTGGCAAATCTACCTGGGCTAAAAATCTAGCGGCTCAAAAGGCGGCTCAAAAAAAGCACTATCAGATTATTTCTACTGATGGCATTCGCGCTCAGCTCTATGGAGATGAAGCGATTCAGGGCGAATGGATGGAAATTCGGCGATCGCTCATCCACCAATTAAAAGCTGCCCGCCAGTCGATTGATCAGGGCCGCACCACCGCTGTTATTTACGACGCGACGAACGCCGTCCGCCGTCAACGACGAGAATTTATCCAACTGGCTCGTAGCTGTCGATACACTCTACTAATTGCGGCCTGGATCGATACGCCGCTTGCGGTTTGTTTACGGAGAAATGCTGAGCGATCGCGCCAGGTTCCAGCTCACATCATTGAAAAAATGCATCGCCAACTCACCGCGTCTCCCCCGACTGAAGTCGAAAATTTAGATCGCATTATCAGAATCCGGAGTGACATGCTGCTCGAACGTAAGTGATCTAAATCACCCATATACTCCTTTGTCAGCGTCTTGCGGCTTAGTCCTTTCGCAGCTATGGAGAGTCTGGTACATTTACAAGCACTCTTGGTAAAAAAGACAACATGAAGCCGGTTAACCCAGCCTTCGAAGACGACGATATTCAGCAGTCGCTCAACCAGCCTGGTTCCTCCGATGCCGACCTGCCTGCCCCTAGCGATTTAGACGATATCCAGCTATCGAGTCTGGCCGATAGCCCCCTCGAAAGGTTAAAGCTACGCTACGCTAGGCAACTAAATAAGGACATTGAGCGGCTAGAAGCCACAAAAGCTGCCTTGCAAACAGATATTGACGCGCTGCAAGCCGAATGCGACCAGCTAGCCGCTCAGCTAGCGTCTAGCATTGCTTTGTCTGATGGCGCGGATGGAGAACCGACCTGCCCAGAGCTTCGCCATCAGCCGCGTTTGCCGGGAGAGTCTGAAGCGTCTATGGCTATTCCGGTGGCTCAGCGCCCAGGAACGCCCTTAGAGCTGCCGATTCCCGCGACTTCGGAACAGCGAAGACAGCAGGCGATGCAGCTACAACAGGCCGATGCTGATGTTCAGTCAGACACGCTGCGCCGAGGGCTGGTTTTAAGCGCGATCGCCACAATTCTAATTGCTTGGCACTATGGCATCGTGGCGGCTTTGGGCCAGGGCGGTAGCTGGCTGGGGTTGCCGATTGGCGAGCTGGGGGCGGGATTTGTCCCGGCGGTGGCTTTACTTTGGCTGCGAATGCTGGTGATGATTCCAGCCCTGGTTTTTTTGGCTCCGCAGCTTTACCAAGCGACTTGGGAAGATTTGCAATCTTGGGTTTATACCCGCGACCAAATTACGCTGCTGCTGGTGGTGAGCGGTCTGGCACTTTTTCTATCGCAGGCGTTTATCTATCAAAGTATTAGTCTGATTGGGGCACCGATTGGGGCGACGCTGCTTTTTTTGTATCCGCTAACGGTGATTCCGCTGGGTGCGGTGCTAGCCCAAGAGACCAAGATTACGCAGGTGGGGCTATTGGCAATTGTGGCGATCGCCATGGGCGGACTGCTCACGGCACGCCCAGCGTTTACCTCAGTGCTCAACAGCGGTCTAGACACCGGATTAGAAGCTGGGAGCGCTTTGCCCTCTACGGCGATTTGGCTAGGCGTGTTAGCGAGCGTCTGCTTTAGCTTTTACATCGTGATGACGAATACTGCTTACCGGCAGCAGTGCCATCCGATTCCGACTGCGATTGTTCAGTTTTCCGTAGTAGCTGTGCTGAGCAGCTTCATTTTGCTGATGCGTCCGCTGGAGCTGCCGGGTATTAGCTGGCTGGGCTTTGCGGGTTGGGGAATTGTGTTGGGAATCGCGATGCTGCTGGTCTATTTGGTGAGCTATGGCAGCTTGAGACTGATCGGGGCTAGAACAGGGGCGATCGCGGCAGCCGTTCCGCTCGTTACGCTCGTTATTGCCTGGTTCTTTACGCCTCAACCCTCACTAGAAATTATTCAGTGGACAGGCATTCTGCTCGTCTCTGTTGGCGGTATTGCTTTGGGCAATGAAAAAGGTGAATAACAAAAAAGGCCGGTAAAGCCAGGATTTATCCTTAGCTCTACCAACCTTTTTGAAAGCGGAGAGAGAGGGATTCGAACCCTCGAACAAGTCACCCCGTCACAGCATTTCCAGTGCTGCGCCTTCAACCACTCGGCCATCTCTCCGTATTGACGCTGGCAACCCCGGATTTCCCCGTGAATTACAGCTTCGCTATCGTATCAGAAATCGGCTCCTTATTCAGACAAAATGTCAGAACTTGATAGTCAGTCGCTGTGATTTCGTGGGTGTTCTTTTAGTTTGCCTACGCTCCCGTACCAGCAACCGTGCCATCATAGAAAAGTTCTTGCGCCTGCTCTCTTCGTAGAAGGGCTTGTCTCATGTCTGATTCTGCCGACACCGTTGATACCTACAATATTCGCATTCACGACCGGCAAAAGGGCGTTACTTACACTGTGCAGGTGCCGAGCGATCGCTATATCCTCCACACCGCCGAAAACCAAGCCGCCGACCTGCCCTTTGCCTGCCGCAATGGAGCCTGCACCGCCTGCGCCGTGCGGGTGCTCTCGGGCGAAGTCTATCAACCCGAGGCGATGGGCCTTTCTCCCGACCTGCGCAAACAAGGCTACGCGCTGCTGTGCGTCAGCTATCCACGCAGCGATTTAGAAGTAGAAACCCAGGACGAAGACGAGGTCTACGAGCTGCAATTTGGCCGCTACTTCGGCAAAGGCAAAATCCGCGCTGGCTTGCCCTTAGAAGACGACTAACCACACCAGCAATGAACCCCATGAGCTACACCCCAGATGATCTTCAGCGTTTTCTCGACATTGCGAGTGAAGCCGTATCCGCTGGCGGCGCGGTGCTTCAGCATTACTGGGGCAATCTTTCCGACATTCGCTCCAAGGGGCGTCCGGGGGATTTAGTCACCGAGGCGGACAAGGCGGCTGAAAAGGAAGTGCTTGCGGTGCTGCGTCGCCATGTGCCCACTCATGCCATTCTCGCTGAAGAATCTGGCAGCTTGGGCGAGCCAACCGGCGGTCTGCTGTGGGCAGTCGATCCGCTTGATGGCACAACCAACTACACGCACCAATATCCTTTTTGTGGCTGCTCTGTCGGCTTACTAATAGAAGGCAAACCGGCCGTAGGAGCCATCTTCGACCCGGCGCGCAACCATCTTTTCCGAGCTGCCAAAGGGCTAGGCGCAACCTGCAACCGCGAGCCGATTAGCGTTTCTGACACCGCGACATTGGCCAATAGCCTGCTGGTGACGGGTTTTGGCTACGACCGCCGCGAAACCATTGACAACAACTACGCCGAGTTTTGCCATCTCACGCACCTGAGCCAGGGCGTTCGTAGAGGCGGGGCGGCTTCTATCGACTTGGCTTATGTGGCCTGTGGCTGGCTAGATGGCTACTGGGAGCGGGGGCTGTCGCCGTGGGATTTGGCGGCGGGTGTAGTGCTGGTAGAAGAAGCGGGTGGGCAGGTAACGGCTTACGATCAAAGCCCTTTTGTGGTTGAGTCGGGGCGAATTTTGGCCACGAACGGAAAGATTCAGGCGGAGCTGAGTGAAGTGTTAGTGAGCGTGAAGCCGCTGGCGCGATTTATCCCAGATTAATTTTTTGGAGTCCTGAACTTCAAAAGTTGAAATTAGCAGACAGTTCTGATTGCATAGATGTGACTGAGCATGGTGACCTACTTTCTCAGTGCTAAGTGACAATATGGCTCAGCGGCTAGAGCTAGACTTTTTCTATTCAATACAGCGATTCTCTACGAGACGGCAGAGCCGAACGCGGGCATTCTGAACCTACGACCTTTACGCTAGCTTCAAAAACCATGCCGACTCACGAAGGACTCTTCAAACTCGACATTACCGATCACCATGCTGTCCTGGGCTTTTCACTAGCCGCCGATCCGAAGCAGGTGCGCAAACGCTACCTTCAAATTGCTCGTCAGTTGCACCCCGACAGCTTACGCGAAGCTTCTGAAGCGCAAAAGAAACTGGCTAGCGACTTGCTCTCTAAGCAGGTAAACCCAGCTTATGAGGCGCTGACGCAGGAAAAATCTGCTAAAGAACACAGCATTTTGCTCAAAATGAAGCAGCAGCAGTTGGTGACGCGGCCTATTTTGCTATCGGCCAAAAGTGAGTCGGCTAAAAAGCTGCTGGGCACTAGCAACCTGGAGATGGACTACACCTCGGCGGTTAATCACATTGCCAAAGATCAGTTTGACGATCTCACCCGAGTGGACAGCGCTATTAATGAGCTGAGCGAACTCAACGCCGTATTTTTGATGCGCAAAGGGTCGGTTGGTGAGAAGAAAGGGCGCAGTGCTGGCGATGTGGCAAAACCCTCAGAACCGGCTGAAGCGGCCCCTCGTCGTCCGAAGCACGAGGCGATTATTGAGAGCTATTTGAGCCGCGCTAAAGAATTTGCCTATAAACGGGACTACTCTCGCGCTATTTTAGAACTGCGAGAAGCGATCGCCGCCCATCCGCAAAGTGCCTCCTGTCATAGCTACCTTGCTAGCCTCTATCTTCAGGCTAATCAGGCAACCCTAGCGAAAATTCACGCTAAGCAAGCCCTGGTTTTTGATGAAGACAACGACATGGCCAAAGAAGTCCAAGCCAAGCTAGGTGCGAAAGCTGCGAAAGCGGCTCCTGCTAAAGCCGCTGGTGCGAAGAAAGGAGGCGGTCTGCTGAGCGGATTGTTCTCTAAAAAACGATAAATGCCAGAAGGAAACAGCTATCAACCTCCTACGGGTGGCCGAGATTTACTCCCTCTAGACGTGGTGCAAAAGCGCTGGATAGAAGACCGGCTAGAGCAAGTCTTTCATCGGTGGGGCTATCACCGCATCATCACCTCTACCGTAGAGACGATGGATACGCTGATGGCGGGCGGTGCGATTGAACGCACTGAGGTAGTAGAGCTGCAAATTTCACAGGTGGGCGATCAGCGGTTGGGTCTGCGGCCTGAACTGACGGCTTCGATTGCTCGCGCTGCGGTGACTCGGCTGGCTTCGGTGACTTATCCGCAACGGCTGTATTACAACGCTAACGTGTTTCGCCGCTCGGCCCAGGGCAGCCGGGGCGGTCAGCAAGAGCACTACCAGGCCGGGATGGAGCTAATTGGCGCTAGTGGCGTGATGGCCGATGCTGAGGCGGTTTTGCTCGTGGCGGACTGCTTGCATGAGGTAAAGCTGGCGGACGCGCAGATTGTGTTGGGCGAGGCGGCGCTGACTTATTCGCTGCTGTCGGAGTTTCCGAAGGGGGCGATCGCTGCCGTCCGTCACAGCATTGCCGCGCTAGACCGGGTGGCGCTAGAAGAAATGGCGCTCTCGGACGAGCATAAACATTTGGCGCTGCGGCTGATGGACTTGCGCGGAGAGCCGACGGAGGTTTTAGCTAAGCTCAAGGACTTCAGCTTGAACGAGTCTCAACAGGCGATTGTGAGTCGGCTCAAATCGTTGATAGAGTTGCTGCGGCTAGAGCGCGCTCAAGGGGTCGCGGTGCCTTCTATCATTCTCGATCTCAGCCTAATTCGCCCGTTCGACTATTACACGGGCATTGTCTTTGAAGTCATCAGCGCTCAGAGCCGTCAGATCCTGGGTCAGGGCGGTCGCTACGACGACTTGCTGGCTGTGTATGACGCGCCCAATCAAGTAGAGAAAAAAGGCTTTCCGGGGATTGGATTTGTGCTGAATATTGAGCAGCTTCGTCAGGAGCTGGCAGATAGCGGACATTTGCCAGCACAAACGCCACATAGTGATTGGCTGATTGTGCCGCAGGGCGAGGCAGCGGCGGCGGCGGCTTTGGCTTACGCACAAAAGATTCGCTCGGATAAGACGGTGCGAGTTGAGCTGAGTTTGAATTTGGAGCAGTCGGCGGATGAGGTGCGGGCGATCGCACGCAAACGCAATATCAAACAAATCGCCTGGATCTCCGCCGAGGGCTTGTCCGAAACCGAGATCGTTCACTAAGGTAGAGGAAAGCCTTTTTGAGAGCATAATCTGTATGTCCCACACTATTGTTACCGACGTTTGCGAAGGCATTGCCGACTGCGTTGATGCCTGCCCGGTTGCCTGCATTGACGAAGGCCCTGGTAAGAATAAAAAAGGGACCGGCTGGTATTGGATTGATTTTGATACCTGCATTGACTGCGGTATTTGCTTGCAGGTGTGCCCGGTGGAAGGGGCGATCTTGCCGGATGAGCAGCCGAGTTTGCAGCAGACGCCTGTGTGACACAGGTTCTAGATGATGGCGCGATACTCCACAGGAGTGGCCTTGCGATCGCCTAAATCATTTAGAGATAGACTATGCCTTTGCTACGTGAGAACGTTAGCTATATCTACTTAGGGTTTGTTATGTCACTTCTCAATCCCGCTCAGTCCTATACCTTTAGCAAGTACTTTGAGCTGCGGTTTGAGTCGAGTGAACTCGCGGAAGAATTTGGCTATACCTTGCGCCGTCAGGAAATAGAGTTTTTGCCCTTCGAGGGAGAACTCTCCTTTCTTGCAGACTTAAAGCACCGTAGTAAGGATTCAGGTTTTTTTAAGAGGATAAATGGTGCAATCACGCTAGCCTCAAG
>QBMC01000182.1 GCA_003242035.1 Nodosilinea foveolarum
AATGGAATTACAGAGCTATTCCTGAAAACTTGACAGTTATTGATTGAGCGTTCCTAAATGGGTAAGAGTAATGCGATCGCTGGCGTAAAATGCTGGCCAAGGCGAGTAACTCCTATTTCATTCATTTCTAGAGAGCTTTCAAACCATCTTCCGTGTAAACTGTTGAACATTAGTTGATTATAGATGCCGTCATCCCAACCCGTCGCTATCCAACCAACAGAGCGATTGACTGTCCAAAAAGAAAACAATATAAAGTATACAGAGAGGCCAATGCAGAGGAGAACATTCGGTAGAAAAAGGGGGTGAGCCGGTGAAGGAAGAAACTTCTTTAAATTGTCCATACGTGCCTTAAAGTTCAACATATCTCTGAGAGCTATCGTCTCTCCTCGCAAGCGATTGATCACCTTGCTGTCTCTGGATCTATTAGAAGAGAAGCGTTATCATAGAACCTATTTTGAGTCTTTAGCTGAGGGAGTCATCACCGTCTGCAAGTCAACGATGAGCAGGTTGTTCACTTCGTTTCACCGCAACTATGGCTGTTTAAATGCTTCATAATCGACGGTCGTATACGGTTCTAGCACCATTTGCTCTTAATCGCCCCATAAAACGGCTCTCAGTAAATTGGCACCCAAAATTCCGGGCGTAAGCCAAGCTCTCATGACTGACTAAAATAGGAATATGGTTATTCGTGAAAGCTTTGAGTATAAGACAGCCTTCTATCAAACCCGTTGTTGCGCTGGGCGTTGCGCTAGCGAGTCTATCTATTGGCTCGGTAGTTATAGACTCGCAGCTATTGTCAGGCGGAGCAAAAGCGATCGCCCATCTCCCAGCACCTATGCAATCGGCCATAGAACGCTCAATACCGGCTTTGGCCTCTACTAGAAAACAAGCAGCTAGCCTCAGACCAGAAGCGCTTATTGCCTTGCCAACCGATGTAAACACCTACTTTGGCGTCGTTGCAGGCGGCGGCGCACCCAGCTACAACGAGATTGCGCTAGAGAAAAACGTTCTGTACTTTGCCAGATCGCTGTCTTACCTAGATTTCGATCCGATCAAGGCCACGCTTTTCTTTGCTAACGGCAACAGCGGCGAGGCTACTGTGCGTTATTTAGACAATAACGACAACGAACAGTTCAAAGCACCCGAAATCCCTAACCTCGACGGCGCAGCTACTCAGGGCAACACCGAAGCCTGGTTTCAGGCGCTTGCCCAAGCAGAAAAGCAATGCCCGTCTTTTTTCTATTTCACCGGGCACGGCGCACACAACACAGAAAACGAAGACAACAACTGGCTAGTGCTATGGCAAGAAGCTTTTGTCTCCGTAAAAGATATGGCCGGATGGTTAGACAAGCTGCCCGCCGACCCGGATACACCTTTTGTCACGATGATGGCCCAGTGCTATTCCGGCTCGTTTGCAAATTTGATTTACGTTAACGGCGATCCCGAGCAGCCAGTCGCTTTACAAACGCGCTGCGGATTCTTTGCTACCGTCGCCTCTAGACCTTCGGTAGGCTGTACGCCAGCCGTCAATGAAGCGGATTATAAGGACTATAGCTCTAGCTTTTTTGCTGGGTTGACCGGACGCGATCGCATCAACACCCCCGTCTCTTCCGCCGACTACAACCAGGACAATCGCATCTCCTACGCCGAAGCCCACGCCTTTGCAAAAGTAGACGAAGAAACTACGGATTGGCCAATCTCTACGGTAGAAGCTTGGCTACAGCGGCCTTTGCTCAGCAGCACTAAAACAGGATTCTTGGTGCAGCCGATTGATCGATGGCAGGCGATCGCCCGCCCAGAACAGCAGTACGTCATCCAATCACTCACCGCCAAGCTCAACTTCACCCCATCGCAGTCTTACCTACGCAATCAACTAGATAAGGGCGCACCAGAGGCTAATACCGTAGAAGAAGCCTATCGCAAGCGCCTAGAGATGGAGCTGCTAAACATCGCCGCCGAAGCTCAGCTCAGACAAACAGCAAACGCTAAACAGATCGCCATTCTAGACAAACTTATCAAATGCGAAGCCGGAACCTGGCAGTAGAGAACGGCTGAAACAACAGGGTTCCTTAACCGAAACCCTTACAAACAGCAGAATGTACTCAGGATTGCTGCTTTATGTAAACCGCCATTGTGAACATTAGTAGCTGAATGTAAATAAAGGACAGGCGGAGTCGAAGGACATAGGCCGGGTGACTATGATGTTTGCAGATGAAAACTTCCTGCCTAGATACTTGAAACAAGGAAACGGGTAGGAAGATTTTTCTCTGACGACTGTTTTTTGAAGAGCGATGAGCAACCTATGGCGCTACAGCCCTGTACAGAAATTCCTACTGCAAAAACTAGCCCGTCTGCGCCTGTTCAGGCTTTACCCGTATTAAAAGAACGCGGTCAACGCGAAGTATTTTGTGGCCTCACGGGTATCGTTTGGCTGCACCGAAAAATGCAGGATGCGTTTTTCTTGGTTGTTGGCTCTAGAACCTGCGCACATCTGATTCAGTCGGCTGCGGGCGTGATGATTTTTGCCGAGCCTCGCTTTGGCACCGCCATTCTAGGTGAGCGCGACTTAGCCGGGTTAGCCGATGCCAACGACGAACTAGAGCGCGTTGTAAAAGAGCTGCTAGATCGCCGCCCTGATATTGGCACCTTGTTTTTAGTCGGGTCTTGCCCCTCTGAAGTCATCAAGCTCGATTTAGCCAAAGCCGCAGAAAAGCTAAACCACCGTTATTTTCCTAAAACGCGAGTTCTCAATTACTCAGGCAGCGGCATTGAAACCACCTTTACTCAGGGCGAAGATGCCTGCTTGGGTTCGATGGTGCCAGTGCTGCCCGCTAAAGAGACCGAAGAACCGGCGCTATTAGTTGTTGGCAGCTTAGCCGATGTTGTAGAAGACCAATTCAAGCGGCTCTTCGATAAATTAGGCATTGGCCCTGTCGCGTTCTTTCCACCTCGCCGAGCGTCCGATCTTCCTAGCGTAGGCAAAGGTACTAAACTGCTGCTCGCTCAGCCATTCCTCAGCGAAACCGTACGTATGCTGATGAAGCGCGGCGCTGAGCTAATGCCTTCGCCCTATCCTTTTGGCATAGAAGGGACAACGGCTTGGCTGAAAACAGCGGCTGAAGCTTGGGGTGTAGAAGGTGAGAAATTTGATGAGGCGATCGCCCCTTCAGTCGCCAGAGCCACCCTGGGCCTAGAGCGCTACAAAAAACTCCTGCAAGGCCGCAAAGCCTTTCTCTTCCCCGACTCCCAGCTAGAAATTCCGCTGGCTCGCTTCCTTTCGAGAGAATGCGGCATGGAGCTAATTGAAGTGGGCACCCCTTACATCGACCGCATGTTGATGGATGCGGAGATTGACCTTTTGCCTCCTGGCACTGCCCTTTCCGAAGGTCAAGACGTAGAAAAGCAGCTAGATCGCTGTCGCGCAGCTCGTCCAGACATCACCGTTTGTGGTCTGGGCCTAGCAAATCCGCTAGAAGCCGAAGGACTCTCTACCAAATGGTCGATTGAGCTGGTATTCTCCCCGCTACACGGCTACGACCAGGCGGCAGACCTCGCCGAGCTGTTTGTCCGTTCATCCGAACGCCGCAGGCGACTGAGCGTTTAATCTCCTTCCTACTCGCATTTCCCCGGCACTTTAGCCAACTACTGAACCCTAGACTTCTGAACTATGGAATTGACCCTTTGGACTTACGAAGGCCCACCACACGTCGGCACCATGCGCATCGCCACGGCAATGGAAGGCGTACATTACGTACTTCACGCCCCCCAAGGTGACACCTACGCCGATTTGCTGTTCACGATGATTGAACGCCGCGATCGCCGTCCTCCTGTCAGCTACACCACTTTCCAGGCTCGCGACCTGGGCGGCGACACCGCTGAAATGGTTAAAACTTCGGTACGCGAAGCCTACGAGCGATTTAAGCCACAAGTAATGTTAGTAGGCGAAAGCTGCACGGCTGAGCTGATTCAAGACCAGCCGGGATCGCTAGCAAAAAGCATGGGCTTGCCTATTCCCGTGGTGAGTTTGGAATTGCCTGCTTACTCTAAAAAAGAGAACTGGGGCGCGAGCGAAACGCTTTATCATTTGGTGCGATCGCTCCTCTTACAACAAGTCCCACCCCCCAACACCGACAGACCCGACCGCGATCCCGCCATTCGCCCCAAGGCCAACATCATCGGCCCCACAGCCCTCGGCTTCCGCTGCCGCGACGATATCCAGGAAGTGATCAAGCTGCTCGGTGAAATCGGCGTTGATATCAACGTCATTGCTCCCCTGGGCGCGAAGCCAGACGATTTGATGCGCATTCCCGACGCAGACTTCAACATCTGTCTCTATCCCGAGATTGCGCTAACAACCTGCAAATGGCTAGAGCGCAGCTTTAAGCAGCCCACCGTTAAAACCGTGCCGATTGGCGTTGGGGCTACTCGCGACTTTCTCGCAGAAATTGGTGAAGTGGCCGGAATTGATGTCAGTGCGGCTTTGAGGCGATCTCAAGACGACACCTTGGGCAACTGGGACGCTGCCCGCATCTCATCCTCCGCTAACCCTGGCGCTTCCCGGCTCCCCTGGTATTCGCGCTCTGTAGACTCGACTTATCTCACGGGCAAGCGGGTGTTTATTTTTGGTGATGCGACTCATGCGATCGCTGCTGCCAGAATCGCCACCGAAGAACTAGGCTTTACACTGGTCGGCATCGGCACCTACAGCAGAGAATTTGCCCGTCAAGTCCGCGAAGTCGCCCAACAGCACGGCGTTGAAGCCGTTATCAGCGACGACTACTTAGCGGTAGAGCAAGCTGTAGCCGAAGCCGCCCCCGAGCTGGTTCTAGGCACTCAAATGGAACGCCACATTGCCAAACGATTGGGCATTCCCTGCGCCGTTATCTCCACCCCCATCCACGTTCAAGACGTGCCCGCCCGCTACTCGCCCCAGATGGGTTGGGAAGGCGCAAACGTCATCTTCGACGATTGGGTACACCCGCTGATGATGGGCCTAGAAGAGCATCTAATCGGCATGTTTAAAGAAGACTTCGAGTTTGCAGAAGGCCACATGAGCCACCTGCACACCGCGCCCCACCAAACGGGCGAACCCGCAGCGGCCATTCTCAGCGGCGAAAAGGCAACCGCCGTCGCCGTAGCAGAACCCCTAATCGCCAACGATGACTCGAAGGAAATAGCCCCGGACCCTGGTGATGTCGTTCGCTGGACGGAAGACGGAGCCGCTGAGCTAAAGAAAATTCCATTCTTTGTGCGGGGCAAGGTCAAGCGGAACACTGAGCAATTTGCGCGCGATCGCAGCATCACCGCCATCACCGTAGACACCCTCTACGAAGCCAAAGCCGCCATCGGCCAATAGCCAGCCCTTTCATTCAGTATTTATAATTCAGCATTCGTAATTAAAAGGAGATCATTGTGGTAGCAACAACAAACGTCCGCCCCGCTGTCAAAAAAGGTGAAGATGGCGAAGGCAGCCTACAAGTCCATCAAGACGACAGCATGAACATTGACGGCGCACTCGTCATCGCGGTCTATGGCAAAGGCGGCATCGGCAAGTCCACCACCTCATCCAACCTTTCCGCCGCCTTCTCGCATCTCGGCAAGCGCGTCCTCCAAATTGGCTGCGACCCCAAGCACGACAGCACCTTCACCCTCACCAAGCGAATGGTGCCCACCGTCATCGACATCCTCGAAACCGTCGATTTCCACTCCGAAGAACTCCAAACCGAAGACTTCATGTTTGAAGGCTACAACGGCGTCATGTGCATCGAGTCCGGTGGCCCCCCAGCAGGCACCGGCTGCGGCGGCTACGTCACCGGCCAAACCGTCAAACTCCTCAAAGAACATCACCTCCTCGAAGACACCGACGTTGTGATCTTCGACGTATTAGGCGACGTAGTTTGCGGCGGTTTCGCGGCTCCCTTACAACACGCCCACTACTGCCTCGTCGTAACCGCCAACGATTTCGATTCCATCTTCGCTATGAATCGCATCGTCGCGGCCATTCGCTCCAAAGCCAAGAACTACAAAGTTCGCTTAGGCGGCGTCATTGCCAACCGCAGCGAAGACACCGACCAAATTGATAAGTACAACGAGCGAGTAGGACTCCACACCCGCGCCCACTTTAAAACAGTCGATGCGATTCGCCGCAGCCGTCTAAAGAAATGCACCGTCTTCGAAATGGAAGACTCCGATCCTGAAATTCAGGCAGTCCGAGACGAATATTTGAAGCTGGCAAAAGGCATGATTGAAAACGTTGAGCCGCTAGAAATTGAGCCGCTGAAGGATAGAGAGATCTTCGATTTGCTTGGGTTTGAGTAAGTTCTTAGATTAAGTAGTTGAAGAAAGGGGTTGTAAGCTAAGCTTGCAGCCCTTTTTCATTAGCTCCAGAATGGCGATGGAGGAAAGTACTATGAACGACTCCTTATATTTAGATGTCATCCTATGACGCGATTTGCCAGAAGAAGGACTGTACGCTGGAGATATTGGAACCATCGTTGAATGTAACTACTCAGGCTGAAGTGTTGGAACAATCGGGCAGCCGAGAAAAACACTTTTGAGGGCATCAAGCACCGGGAGACCTTGTTTTCTCAACGTAGAAACATAGCCACGAATGCGACAGAACTGCTGAGCACCGAGCGGTGAGCGGAAGCAGCCAGAGATCTTCTGTTTGAGTTTCATCATGCGGACATCGCGTTCGGCTTGATTATTATCAAAGGGCACCTGAAAGTCGTACATAAAGGCCAAGACAGCCGATTGATGCACTTTGAGCCGGTCGAGTAAATCTTTGGGCGGTGATTGTTTCACGCGCCCTCGCTGTTTCGGCATCGAATCATCGACCGGGGGCGGCGGGTTGGCTCTGAAGCCGTCGTCTAATAAGGTTTGATAGCGCCGCTCGAACGCGCTTAGCTGCGGTAGCGAAAGCGCAGTCTCCGCTGCGATTTGCGCAGTCTCGACGGCTGTTTTAACCTCGACCAAAAGCGTCATCATCTTGTCCGCCCAAGCTTGTTCGTAACGCTCAACAATGAAGCGTAGCTCACGCAAATGGTGGGCGTTACAAAGGCTATGAATGCAGCCGTACAGGAAGTAACTTTGCCAGCCATCATGGACGCTAGTGCCTTTGAACGTGGGCAGAACTGCCATCTCACCAATCGCGATTTGACCCCGTTTGGGATGGACAAAATAGTGGGTCAAGCTAGCCGTGCTAGCGACCTGTAGCCACCATAGTTTACGCTCCACGCGCAGGCCCGTCTCGTCACAATGCATTACTGCTGAGGGCGCAATGCTTGTCTTAATCAGTGCTTCGACCGGTGCTAATCGCTCAAAGCACTGCGCCCTGACGTTGTAGAGCGTCCCTTCTGAGATCTGGCAGCCCAAGACCTCGCTCAGCACTTCACAGGTTCGCGCTGTGGGTAGCAGTTGTGTGTCCATTAAGTACACCATTAGCCCTTTCAACCCGCTGCCATACTGCACTGGGCTATTCACCTGGGCCGGGAACTGACCCCGCGTGAGCCAATCGCACTGGTCGCAGCATTTGATTTCGGCTTGATGTTCTATCACCTGTAGCCGCAGCGGCGGCAACTCATGCACTTGGCGCACCTCGTAATCTATCGCCGCGACTGCTGATAAGGACGTGCCACAGCTTTCACAGGACTCTACCGTATGCCTGACAACCTCATCAACCTGCTCGCACCATTCTAAGGGGCTGCCGGGGTGTCTTTTTTGCCCACCACTCGGACGCTCACTCTTTTTTCGTAAGCTTTTTGTTCGTTTCTCGAAGCCATCGCCTGACCGTGGCTTACTGCTGTTTCGGCTATCTTTATGTTGTTGATTTTCTAGCTGGTCGAGGCGCGCTTCTGTCCGATCTATTCGCGCTATGAGCAGCTTAAATAGCGCGACGACTGCTTCCTCACCTTCGCGATATACCGCTCGAATGTCCGCTTCGCTGATATTCAGTTTCGGCTCTCGCTGGCTCAATGGCTCGCTGCCTACTTATTTTCCTGCACTCTGTAAAGCCTAGCTCGTCTACCTTGCGGCCTTTATCAATCAACAGAAAGAATTAAGCCTGAGTAGTTACGACTGGATTGCCAAAAAATATCGCGCGATCGCTTGATATGATATCCCTTTGTCGCCTTCGAAACATAGAGAAAGACGTGCATTATGCGATCGCCATTCGTCTGAGTGCAACTGGAACTGTAGACGTGCTGCTACCTAGCTACGAAACTTGGATTCCCTACAGACAAGCCGGTATCGCAATTGGAAAACTTTTCTCTGAAGCAAGAGGCGATCAGATAACAAAAAGCAAATACCGTGTCGATAGCAAAATTAAGCTGAAGGGTGCGCAGCTTGTAAAATTTGCGGCTCGGGCGATCGCCCAAGAATTTGCAAGACCTACGATAGTTTTGATTGAAGCAGAAGGCTGGCGAAACGAACAAGGCCAGTATCCAGATAGCAAAATCTGGCCTCAGTTGAAGAACGAGTATCTTCAATATAAACGCAACGTTCTTGATTTTAGACATGTCGCTAGTCATAACTACGAATATGATCGAGAAGATTCTATGCTAGAGAACCTGCTAGCAGTTGTTCGGCTACGCTTGGGACAAGAAACACCTTAATACATTCCTGATCGCGATGTTTGGAGTGAAGACAACACACCTAGAAACTTCACGAACTTGATGGGTTTTTACGACCATGAGGCCGTTTTACAGAATCGAGCGTAAAGCCCACCTCTTTTAAGGGTGGGATATAAGCCGGTGAGTGCTAGCGAACAACCAATGTTTATCGACTATTGACGTTAGC
>QBMC01000183.1 GCA_003242035.1 Nodosilinea foveolarum
GGCGATCGCTCAGAGAAGGACACTTCTCTCTTCTGTTGATTCACGCAACAAAGCCGTTAGGAGCTATGCACAAGCTCCAGGCATCTCAACTTATGAAAGACAAGCTGCTTAAAAGTTACCTGAGATACGCCAAGACCGACGAGGCTTTTGCAGTTTTCTTTGTGAAGAAGCATCTTGCTCAAGCAAAAGGGCATTGGGTAGATATTGTCGATTGCCGACGCTACGAAATGTCCTCGGATAACTTACATTTCAGATTCGTCGTAGGCGGCCTGTATAAGAGAAAAGTACAACCGCAGTATCCTTCAAAATCCGAATACACCATTGATGGCAAATTTGATGAATGCAGGTATTACTCAATGGCGCGAGCTATAACGTGGGAAACCGCACACAAGGACATTGAACAGCAGAAATCAAAGAAGATAGCGTCACGAAAATTCAAGATGACAGGCATAAGCTACGACAAAAATCGAGGCGCAGAAAGCTTTTTTCGGAAGGACGCACCGCCGGAAATAAAGGCCCTTGCGAATAACCTTAACGATCGAACAAACCCACTATGGGATAGTGCCTTGCAATACGCTATAAAGCCAGAATTTGTTTATGAGATTAAAAAAGTTTACATCAACTAGCACATAGACCTTAAGGCCACCAATGCCCTCGGCTCTGTATCCTAACTTCACCGTTGACGTATCTTAAAACCTCTAAGACCTTCTGAGATAACCTTTCTGAGACATTGAAAGAGACACGATTTTCGACAGTCCCGAAAGGTATACAAAATAAGACTGTCAGATCGTAGTCGCTGGCAGATCTGTCTCAATCGGTGTTGCACGTGTGACATACGTCCGCACCATACATTGGTAGTCGTCCACAAAAGCGACAGCGCCCTGGTGCTGAACTACTAGATGAACTGCCATGAGAAAAATGCCCTGAACTAATGTTTTTCTTATCTAATTTATTCGATGTCGAACTGCTAGATTGTCCTATGTGAGGAAAATATCCTGAACCAATTCTTTTCGAAGATGATCGACTCAAGAATAAACTATGATATTTTTTGTTCCAACGACTCAGGCGTTGTCGTTTGGCTGAGCGAGGCGAGCGCTCTGCTTTGTGCTTGTTTTCTGTATGAGAGTCATTAAGAGGTTCCGAAATGCTACGTCTTTTTTGACTATCACTGTTTAGTAGTATCGAAGAGGCAGGCGATTGAGCTTTCTTATACGGCTCAAGCAGTGTACATAGAGGTTCTATGAGTGGTAAGAAGATGTGCTGAAGTCTGTTTGAATTGGATATATAAGTATTTCGGTTCTGTATACCACCAATAGTTATTACTTCGTCTGTGGTGTAGCCTAATAGTATTTCAAAGGCCATAAGAGAAAAATCTTCGATGTACTCTAAACTCTCTAAAACAATATCTCTTTCTGTTAAAAACTCTTCTATCAAAACACAGATTTCTTTAAATTTACGACTGGCGCTAAGTATCTGAGACTGTCTGTGAGCACTCTTAGTTATAGCTTTCTCGGAGAGTCGGTGTACTTTCCTTAAATGTTTTTCTAATCTATCAGAGCGCACTGAGCACTTACAATGTGCGCATTTAACTAGAGCTGACTGATTTTTCATCTTCTGCACTTACGTCATATGTAAAATTTGGTCGTTACAGCTAAGCGAACTAGCTAATTCCTCGTAACCTAGCCGCTCATGCTATCTGATGTCAGGAGAACAAAAGGTAGGGTTTTCACACTTCCTGAAGCAACAACTAAACTTTGTTATTTAAGATATTTCTGCTATTCACAGATGTAGACAGTTAGGCATCTGCTTTGAACAACATTTCATGATCTAACGGGCGAGAGACAAAGGACAACGAATCCTCTATTCTCGCTACGAGATCGCAACGTTGTGTAAACCGTCTCAGCTCCAGTAAGGTCTGCATGACACTGCCCCTCGGATAGCTGACACTACTGCTTACGGGTGCAGAGAATGCTCAATCAACCATTACCGCTCCATACCTTCGTCCTGACTACGCTTAAGACTTCGGTTAGACTGTTGAGCTTTCTCAACGATCTCTTGCGCCTTCGTCAGCACTTCCATCGCATACGCCACACCCGCGTCTTTACCCTGCGTCTGCTTCAGTTCTTGGGCAACTGGCCCCTGTAGCAGAATACTGCCAACCTTCCCTATCTCGTCATCGCTTAGTCTCTGGCCACCGCGCTCGGTCAGCAGCTCGCTCATCAGTTGGCGTACCACTAGGTGATCGCACTCGTACACGCTCTTACCCACAAACTTCGCCGCATATTGCTGATAGATCTCACGGCGACGGCGGCGCTTACCGTCCTGCTCTGCCACCTGCTTTTTCTCAATTGGCTGTTCTATCGCTTTCGCCTTGGCTATTTGAGCTTGGTAACGCGCTAAGTCGCCGGGGGCAATACTTTTCAGTATCACTTCAGCGACGCCATCACCCTGCGTTGACGGTCTCTGTCCAACTGTAGATTTAGTCACACCATTCAGTCGCTCAGCTTTTCGCTCAAGCTGTCCATCGAGTCGAGCAACTGCTGCTGCCGTAGCTGCCAACTGCCCAGCGCTGTCGATAATGCCTTGAGCTGCTGCTCCAATTCGGTCGGCTTGCCGCCTGAGTCCCTCGACGCTGAGGCGTTCCGTAATTCCTGCGACCACACCTCTAACATCTGCGACATACTGCGGTGAGAGGCTTGCTGCTCTACTCTCAACTGGCTCACTTCCTGCCGTAGCTGCCCGATCTCTTCGTACAGCGGCGCGGTGGCTGTGCGCAACGCACTCTCCAACGCGATCGACAAGGTATTCGGATTGATCTGCACCTCGTAGCTCTCGGGCGGTTCGGGCGGTTTTCTGGTTCTGGGCATCGGGGTTCACTAGGTTAAATAACGTTAAATAGTCGCTCGGGTTCTCCTTCGCAGCCGAACGCTCGGCTTGTTTGAACAGCTTTTCTCTATCGGCAGTGTACAGACTCAGATTTGTCTTCGCTCTCGACACCGCAACATACAAGCTTTCTTTGCTCAGCGTCCCATCCGCAACCACCAGCACCCGTTCTGCCGTCTTGCCTTGGCTGCTATAGGTCGTACTCACTAGCGCATAGTCCAGATATTGCTGGCCGGTCAGCTTTAACGTTGTCTCCTGGCCATCTGCATCTCTCAGCGTAGCGGTGCCGTTGGTGTCAATCGCCTCCACCTTCACCAACTGGCCATTCCTCAAGCCTCGCTCGCGGTCGTTGCGCGTCCATCGCAACTGGTCGCCTCGGGCGATCGCAATCTCCTGCACCGCGTACGTCGTCTTATCCGCACAGCGCGATGGGTCAAAGGCGATCGCCTCGCCCTGCCGCCCTGCGACCGTTACGATGTTGTGCGCTACGTCTCGTCTAGTCACGGTGTACTGCACGTTCTTCTCCAGCCCATAGCGCCGATAGTCGCGCACCGGCACCACCACTTCTCCCTCCGAGTAGGCAGCAGCATACTTTAGCTGCGCCTTTGTCCTATCGAGCGCTCGTAGAGATCGCAGCTTAAATCGGTCATCGCCTAAACTGCCTTCCATCTGTAGCGCTGCTCTTAGTTCAGCAGTTAGCGCTAGTCGCTCTACATTCGTGCCGCATAGCACCAGCGTCTGCTCGCGCACCTCACTCGGCTGGCTGATGTAGTCAATTACGATTTGACGACGGCGAGAGTCCATGTCGCTCACTTCATGCACCATCCCGGCTCGGTCTAGCTGGCTCAGTCCTTCGCGCTGCTCGCCTGCGGCTAGACAAACGACGGCGGCGCGGAGGGCATCTGTTTTCTGACGGCGCGACTCTTCTAGATAGCAGGTTTCGATGCCTGCTATCTGGAGCGACTTAAACGGGTTGCCCGCTTCGACCGCTGAAAGCTGGCGAAGGTCTCCAACGAGAATGACTCGCACGTTTTCGGCCTGCGCTTTCTTCAGCAGCTCATGGGCATCCTTCGCACTCAGTAGGCCCGCTTCATCGACAATCCAAAGCGCTTTTTTCTGCCCTGCTTGGTCATTGTGATCGCCTTTGCTATGCAGCAAACTAGCGACGGTATTGCTTTCGATACTGGCTTCTTCACTCAGCGTATTTGCAGCCTGAGCACTCGGTGCATAGCCGCTCACTTCATACCCCTGCTCTGTAGCAAGCTGAGCCAGTAACTTCAGGCTGTAGGTTTTACCCGCTCCGGCTACCCCCTGCCATGCGATGAACTGGTCAGTCGATAACGCCGTCTTGTGGATCGCGTCATACTGCCCTGCGGTGAGTGATCGCTCGGGTGATAGTAAGCGATCTACCTGCGCGTAGTTTGAGATCGCATCAGTCTGGCCCTGGCCGCTCTCCATTATCGAAATTGTGTCTAGCTCGCGCTCGATTGCTGCCTGCGTCGTATGCCGGTTCTTCGCCGCTATCAGTCCCGCATCCGTCATCGCACTTTGCAACGCCGCAAACGACTGTTGACCCAGGTGATGTTCGAGCGCAAATCGTTCGGCCCGCTCTCGTCTAAACACGCTCTCTCGTTCGCTCGCATGGCCTACCCCTGCAACCGCTGCGATCGCTGCTGAGTTATCTGGTTGAGCGGCAATCGTTTCTGACTCATTCGGCGCAGCGATTGGGGTAGCCGGTAACTGCACTTCTCCAATTGAGATCGCTCGATGCCAACCGTCGAGTAACACCTCTCTCGGGACGCTCTTTTTTCGCAGTCGAGTAGCGAGCGTGGCCTGCTTTTTTTGCCTCGCGTTTAGCGGCTTTCCTCTGGCTTCCTTGACTGCCGTTTCCCACCGCTTGATGTACTGCTCTATCTGCTGCGTTCTCGTGCTGAATAAGTTAAGCAGTGATTCGTCGTAGCCTTTGCACTCAAACTGACCGCTGCCGTTCGGTTCGATTTCGTATCCGCACTGGCGCATCTGTACTGCGAGTTCATTTTGATAAATCTCGCCCAGTAGCTTCTGATTATTCAGCACCTCTTCGTTCGACAGGCTTTGCCATTTTCCGTTCGCTAACTGGGTGGCGTTAATGATGACGCAGTGGGTATGTAGTTGCGGGTCTTGTTCGCGGCTGGTTTCGTGTCTAAACGTGGCGGCGATCACGTTCCCGGTCTGCACCTTTTCGCGGATGCCAGGGCCGCGTCTAACTCTCGTTTGTGAGTAGCGTTCTTCGAGGACGGCGATCGCGGTTTCTACTGCCTGATCGTGTGCGGCGATCACACGGCTATCTTTCTGAATCAGCGCAGCAATCGATACGCTCTTCGGCGCACTAAACGTGTAGTCGGTAGCGGCGCGGTGGTTGTCTTTTTGGATCGCTTTGGAGTGCAGTAATTTTCCCTCTGGTGTCTGGCCGTGTAGTAACTGCTGGAATATTTGTTTATCGACCGGGCCAGTCAGGTTTAAAGTAGCGGCTCCTTTGCCTTGCCAGCGCGTATCACTTTGCAGATCTGGGTCGCCCTGCGTGTAGTAGTCGTCCCGTTCGTAGTAGTTCTCCGCTTGCGCGGCGCTGACGTTCGCTAAACTTAGCATTTCAGGGTTTGGATACGATGATTCTTTATAACATAGCTATGGCAGGACATCTGGGGTCTTTGCTCACAAAGTGGGCGTATTGTCTGAACTCTTGCGCAACCCACCCCAATACTACTGGCGTCTAGCCAAAGTTGCACAGGGTGGGTGCAGCTCGTATCGCATGGAGCTTCATTAGTGCATTCTCACTCAAACAATTGCATGGCTGTTATACGGGCGATCGCTCACTAATTCCATTTTCTGTGCTGGTCTGTGCTGCGGTCGCTCTAGTTTGCTCTAATTACGCTCTTTTCTGCGTGGGGTTAGATGCTCTTAGGTTAGAACAGTTTCTTATATCAGTTTTATAGGGATTTTTCTTTTCAGTTTTAGTTTTATAAGCGTGACTTAGCTCATCCGTTTCTCTGTGTTAGCTTGTTGGATGTGTTACCTCGCTCTACTGAGATAACCTTTCAAGGTGCTCATCTACCCTCGGCTTTTGTCCTTCTAGTTTTTCTACTATTCAGCTATGGCTGACCTCTTTCTCGTCGTCGATGCAGGCGGCTCCCAGACCAAAATTATTTATCAGACGCCGGATGCTGACGAGCCTGAGTATTTCCTCATGCCGCCCGAAGTCGAGACCATTTCTCAGGAGCAGTTCGACCGTTACCAGGAGCGCATCGGCTGGCTCGGCTCACCGTCTCCGCAGCAGCAGGCATGGTTCGTCGTAGACGAGCAGCTTTGGACAGTCGGGGCGTTTGCCAGTGAGTTCGACCCGCAGGACAGACTGCATGAAAAAAAGTATGAAAATGCCCTCTACAAAGTGCTCGCCGCTGTCGGGGTGGTCGTGCAAAAGCTGAAGATGGAGCGGCGCAAAATCTCGATGCATCTAGCGCTGTTATTGCCTTGGCAGGAGCTGAGCGACCGCGCGGCGTTTGAGCAGCAGCTTCATTCGTTGTTGGACGGTTTTGCCTTTCGCGGTCAGTCGCTGAAGGTCAAGCTGAAGTCGTTTCTCTGTCGGCCTGAAGGCGGTGGACTGGCAGCGACGCGGGCGCGACAGCAGGGAATGGAATGGTTTCAAGAGCAGCGGCTAGTCGTGTTGCTCTTTGGCCATCGCAATACTTCGGCTCTTTACTTCGAGTATGGTCAGTTCAAGTCGGGCGATAGTCCGCTCTATGGCTTCTCTCAACTAATTGACTTACTCGTTGCTCGCTACAGCGTCTTGGATAAGCAGGCGTTGCTCTTAGCTTTAGTGAAGGCCATGCAGGACGCTAGGACAGAACATGGCTCTCGGGCGCGGATGTATGAGGCCGCTACCCACGGCAGGAATCAATATAACTCGATTCGCTATCCGAGTTGGCACTCCTCTCGGGCGTTGTGCGAGCTGGTTTCGGTGCGGGACAAGACGCTTCGAGAGACTGAGATTGATGCGCTTGCTTCGGCAGTAGAAGCGGCGCTTGATGAGTACTGGGAAAGGCTGGAGGCTTGGATACTGCGCGTGGTGCCAAGTGGCCTCGATGAGGTGATTATCTCGGGTGGCGCGGCGTTGTTACTGGAGCCGAAGTTGAGAAGCTTCTTTTCTGATAGCAACCGAGCGCATCCGTTTGACGGCGAGCTGGTTTGGGATGCCGATTTGAAACAGCAAATGGAGAAGACCTTTAGCTGGCGATTCTCGAATGACGACTATCTGACGGCTCGTTTTGCCGATGCTTATGGGTTGTTCGACCAGATGCTCTCCTCGGCGGAGGCGAAGTGATGGCAAAGGCTCAAGCTTCTGGCAAGTCGGCTAGGCCGTCGTTTAGTTTGCGGTTGCAGCCCTACGAAGGGTCTTTGCTTTCTGAGGTGGTGCGCTATCTCAATTCGTTAGAGCGCAATGATGCCCAGCGGCAGGTCGAGAGTGTGTTGGTGATGGCGCTGTTGGCTCAGGCTCGCCTCTACGATGAATCCTGTTCGGCGGAGGAGCGCAGGCGCTGCTGTATTGAGGCTTGTGATGCTTTGGAAAAACATGCCAGCAATCTACGGCAGTTGGTCGGCGTAGAGCTGCCGGTGGCGGCACGACTGATCGCGCCGCCGTTTGAGGCGGCGATGATAGCTGAGCAAAGGAACACTCCGATTCAGGCACATATGAAAATAGACGATGAGTTTGAGGATGACGAGGTGGAAGGGCGATCGCCGCCCAAGTCCAAAATCGAGAGTCAGGTGGCGGCGGGTGACGTGAATTCGCTTTTTGGCGACTGAGGATAATCGACTTCAGAGTCAGCAATTCTCATTATGAGGAAGGCTATTCAATCGCCTGCTGCCAGACTATTGTGGAGGTGTGGCAGCAGGCTTAGGCAATAACTTTGGACTAAACGCAAACTGTGCTGATGCATTTATCAGGGCAAACGCATACTCCCTTGTTTTCTCGATAAGAACTGTCGAAACACGTCTTGTTAAGAAAGTGATAACCGATTTTAATCGCCGAAACGCTAGAAGCCTGATTCTTTCGTTGGCACGAATTTAGTATGCGTTTGCCCTGATGCATTTATGAGATCTATGATGCACTCGAAACTGTGGCTATCCATCACCCTATTTCAGTGCTTGTGAATTCTCCTGTTTCTGGGTCTATGCCTAGTTCTTGACAGTCTCGATTGAAGTTTAGTTCGACGCCTTTAGGTAATCTTGTTAAACAGAGCTTCGCTTGTGTTAATTGAGATTTAACAAGGTTCTTAGTGCTTATTAAATCAGCACCAGCTAGTTTAGCTCCTCGCAAGTCAGCTCCTCGCAAATCGGCTCCTCGCAAATCGGCTTCTTGCAGATTGGCCTCTCTTAAGTCAGCGTTCTGCAAATGACTTCCTACTAGATTCGCTTCCTGAAGGTTGGCCTCTGCTAAAAAGCTATCCCAAAGAAAAGCGTTTTTTAGGTTGGCTTTTCTCAGCCATGCCCCCCTTAGGTTAGCTCTGACAAAGTAGACCATCTCACCTTGAATTTCTTCCAGA
The DNA here is from genome assembly GCA_003242035.1 of Nodosilinea foveolarum. Lineage (GTDB taxonomy): Bacteria > Cyanobacteriota > Cyanobacteriia > Phormidesmidales > Phormidesmidaceae > Phormidesmis > Phormidesmis foveolarum. The sequence goes on from QBMC01000183.1 coordinate 8,463, forward strand.
TTAGCTCCTCCTAACTTGGCATCTTGAAATTCAGTTTGAAACAACTGCATCTTTCGAAGCTGATTGACTGACAAAAGTCTGTTCATTTAGGATAGGCAAGGGTCTGAACGGTAAATTCTAGCGAACAGCAATCGTTGAGATACTTGAGAGAAGGCACCACTGGGTCAGTCTCAAAGCTGCCGAGGAAGCGGACTTGAGCGGTGAGTCGGCAAGGTTTAACTAAAGCCCGCCGAATCCAATCCCAGCCAATCCGCAAG
>QBMC01000184.1 GCA_003242035.1 Nodosilinea foveolarum
ATCATGCTAGATCCCCATCTATTATAGCGGGTACTCTATTTGTAAGCGCTTCCCTAATGTGTCAGATGATGCCGGATTGATTTTGATGCTGACGGCAAACATTGACTATTTCAAATCGAAACCTGTCAATATTCCCAAAATCACGATTTTGTTAGACAACGGCTATCATCTCGACAAACTGATAGAAGCGTTGAAGGCGATATATCCGCAGATCATGACGAAGGTGCGGTTTGAGCTATCGCCGAAGCCATCGAAGCAGGAAAAGGCAGAGCAGGGGAAGAGTGGCTTTGTGCCGGTGCTGGTGCGGTGGGTGGTTGAGCGGTCGAATGCTTGGATGGAGCGATGCAAGAGCCTGAGCAAGAACTTTGAGAGGACGCTAGCTAATGCCAAGGCAAAGATGGACTTGTGCTTTGTCAGGCTAATGCTCAAGCGGCTTGCAGCCTCTCTCTGAGATGTCAAACAGGCTCTATAACCACGACCTTATCAGGGCTAGTTGCTTTGAGAGCACCGTTAAGTCCAGCTAGATGAGTTTTTACTGCCTCATAGTCTGGTTTATTCGTATTCTTGATGCCGTCTTTTATATTTTGCCAATCGTCTCCTATTTGGCCGTTCAAAACTTTAGTAGTGTGCCAATCGTCTAGCTCAACTAAAGTTTTAGCATCCGCGATCAGTCCGACCATATTTTCTAGGGTAGCTGTCTCGGCAGTTGCCGGTTGGCTCGTCTCGGCAGCAGGGGTAGTAGAGTCTGGGCCTTTAGAGAAGCGGCGCTACAGCCAGTGAGGGAAAATAAACCGAGTGCACTGACCAAACTCAATGCGAAAATTTTGTTGCGGCTGAACATGAGCAGATTTCCTGAATAGTCGATGCCTCCCGACCTGCAATCTTAGAACGCTAATCTTTGTCGATCTCGAAGCTGCACTCTTCTAAGGATAAAAGCTGATTGTGTTCGGCCAGTGCCAGTGTTGTGTCAAAGTTAAGTCAGCTAACGTTATAACGTTAATCGTTCGAAGTCTATCTTTAGTCAAAAGGATGCACTCGGCAATGCTAAAAGGTATCACCGGGTGCATCCTAAAGGTTACTTAAAACGAGCTGGATTAAGCGGTTGCTTGGGCTTGGGCGATCGCCGTTTTCAAGCTATCTTCATCTGTCTTAGACAATGACGTCTGAATAATTTTGCCATCGAAGGGCTTTAGCTCTTCTAGCACTTTGTCTGGCGTTGCTTTACGCACCAAAATAAATAAGGCTGAAGCACCCGGCTCCAGGGTTTCCCCTAAATCCTTGATAAAGTTATCGTTGATGCCAATGTCGGTAAACGAGCCGCTGAGGGCGCCGCTCGCAGCACCCGCCGCTAAGCCCAACAGCGGGTGTAAAAAGAGCAGTCCCAAAAATAATCCCCAGAAACTACCGGAAGTCGCCCCGGCTGCAACCAGGTTATAAGCCTGCTTAACGCGAATTTTGCCGTTGTCATTTTTGGTTAACACAGCAGCGTCTTCAAGATCGATTAAGTGCGATTTTTGAAGCTTCCCTAGTTTTTCTAATACCTCATCCGCTTTCGACTCACTCTCAAAACCAACAACAATTAAATCACTCATCAATCATTCTCCAAAACTTCTAGAATATAAGCTCAAAAAAGCAGCGACATTTCCCTATACAAAGAATCTGTCTTGTGGGTCAGAGCAAATGATAGCGCAACCGAGCATGAGCTGCTGACGGTTAGAAACTAGGCTCAGAAATTCGCCAAAATTGTAGACCTGCCTCGTAGAGATATCTTTCTCTCGGAGTATTCTTTAAAGCAAAGGATTACCCTGAAATACACTTGTCATATACATAGGAACATGCGTCGGGTAGATTAGCTTGTCAACTAACCTTAGCAGAGATTTATTAGGAGGCTATGGCCAAAGCAGGCTTGTTTTATGGCTCGATAACGGATCTCAAGTTGATGAGTATGCAGCTATGCTGACCGCGACCATCGCCTGCCGAAATTCCTAAGGGTTTGCTAAGGAGCCTATCTTTATTAGACGCAAAGCGAGGATTTAACTTAGGTCGAGCCTTCGAGAGCGCAATCGACCATTGGTATTGATTATCGCCCAAAGTATCTGCTGATCGACAGTCTACTGCTCTCTATTCTGACAGTTGTCTGAGAGATAGATGACCTGTTAGACATTGAAAGCTACGACAAATCGACCCTGGGTTGTTATTTTCGAGCAATTATGAGACAATTATGAAAAATGAAATGATTATGAAAAGATAGGGTTTGAGCTGAGTATGCTCCAGCCTTATCTATATAGTCTCTTCTCAGCGCTGCTGTCTTATTTGGATCTTGTTTGGAGGACTGAATGAAACGCTCTCTATCATCATTGGTAGGCACTCAAGCTACTCGTCTACTGGGAGGAGGATCGCTGGCGATCGCTCTACTCCTAATCGGCTGTAGTAGTTCTAACACCGCAGAGGTGACTGATAATCAGGGTGACAATCAAAAGGTTGTGCTCACGACCTTTACCGTCTTGGCAGATATGGCTCAAACCGTTGCAGGCGAGAAACTTAAAGTAGAGTCTGTCACTCGCATTGGGGCCGAAATTCACGGCTATGAGCCGACGCCTAGCGACATTATTAAAGCTCAAGATGCCGACCTGATTTTGTACAACGGTCTGGGTTTGGAGCGCTGGTTTGAGCAGTTTTTGGGCAGCGTCAAAGGCGTACCGGCAGTTGTGCTCACTGATGGCATTGAGCCGATACCGATTGTCGAAGGCCCCTATACGGACAAGCCCAATCCTCATGCCTGGATGTCGCCGCGAAATGGGCTGATCTATGTTGAAAATATTCGTCAGGCTTTTGTCGAACTAGATCCTGAGAATGCAGATACTTACAACGCCAATGCCAAAGCCTACAGCGAAAAACTGAGTGCCATTGATACAGCGCTAGAGAGTGACCTTGAACAGATTCCTGCAAGCGATCGCTACTTGGTAAGCTGCGAGGGCGCATTCTCTTACTTAACACGTGACTACGACATGAAGGAAATCTACATGTGGCCAATTAACGCCGAGCAGCAGTTCACGCCTAAGCAGGTAAAGAACGTAATCGAAGCGGTTAATGACAACGATGTGCCTACTATTTTTTGTGAGAGCACCGTCAATAACGAAGGGCAAAAGCAGGTTGCTAAAACAACAGGAGCGCGGTTCGGCGGCAATCTTTATGTCGATTCGCTCTCGACTGAAGAAGGGCCAGTGCCAACCTATTTAGACCTGTTGGATTACGACGCTCGCACCATTTCGAACGGTTTGCTAGCAGGTAGTAAGACTCAGTAGCTAGATTCTTTACTCAGCTCACAGGCTGGCTTTCAAAAATCAGAACATGTTTTTTAACAGGATTAAAAACCAATGACAACAACAGCTTCCCCACTCAATATCACCGTAGATAACATCAGCGTGACCTACAGCAATGCAAAGCTGGCGCTTTATGACGCAAGCTGTACGATTATGCCGGGCGCAATTACCGCACTGGTCGGACCTAACGGCTGCGGAAAATCTACCTTGTTCAAATCTATTATGGGCTTTTTGCAGCCTAGTCAGGGCCGGATTCGGGTGGGCGGGCTGCCCGTTCAAAAGGCGCAAAAGCGGCAGCTCATGGCCTATGTTCCGCAGTCGGATGAGGTGGACTGGAATTTTCCGGTGAGCGTGTTTGACGTGGTGATGATGGGTCGCTATGGCTACATGAATTTCTTCCGTACGCCTAAACAGAAAGACCGCCGGATTGTGATGGAGAGCTTAGAGCGAGTCGGGATGGCGGATCTTCGTCATCATCAAATTGGCGAACTTTCGGGTGGGCAAAAGAAGCGGGCTTTTTTGGCGCGGGCGCTGGCTCAAGATGGGAAGGTGATTCTTTTAGATGAGCCGTTTACGGGTGTAGATGTAAAAACAGAGAAAAAGATTATTGACTTGCTGCTACAGATGCGAGAGGAGGGTCACACTATTTTGGTCTCGACTCACGATCTCGCTTCAATCTCTACTTTTTGCGATCGCACCATCCTCCTCAACAAAACCGTCCTCGCCGCCGGAACCACTGAAGAAGTCTTCACCGAAGACAACCTGACTATGACCTTCGGCGGCTTACCGATCAGCAGCCTGCGCCAAATGACTCAAACAAGAACAATCAGCCACGAGGTACAAGCATGACTTATTTATTAATGACGCCTTGGGACTGGATTACCGAACCTTTGCAATATGGGTTTTTGCGGCAGGCTATTTGGGTGAGCGCTTTTGTGGGCCTGGTCTGCGCAGTGCTCTCTTGCTACGTCACGCTTAAAGGCTGGTCGCTAATGGGCGATGCGGTCTCTCACGCAGTGGTTCCGGGTGTCGTGGTCTCTTATGCGCTGGGCATTCCTTTTGCTATTGGTGCTTTTGCCTTCGGCTTTGGGGCAACGGTCGCCATTGGCTACATCAAATCAAAAACGCGGCTCAAAGAAGACGCCGTAATTGGCGTTGTCTTCACCGGATTTTTTGCCTTTGGCCTAGTGCTAGTCACTAAAATTCCGAGCAACATCGATCTGTTTCATATTTTGTTTGGCAACGTGCTAGGAATTTCTCAGCAAGACATTATTCAAACCGTCATTGCAGGCACCATCACCCTAGCCGTAATTCTGTTGCGCCGCAAAGATTTACTACTGTTTTGCTTCGATCCTAACCACGCTAAAGCCATCGGCCTCAACACCCAGTTGATGTACTACACGCTGCTTTCGGTGCTGGCGCTAACCATTGTAACGGCTCTGCAAACCGCAGGCATTATCCTAGTAGTGGCCATGTTAGTAACGCCCGGTGCAACAGCTTATCTGCTGACCGATAGATTTGATCGAATGCTAATGATTTCGGTCGCGGCTAGCGTTATTTCCTGCGTACTAGGTACTTACTTCAGCTATCATTTTGATGTTTCAACGGGCGGCAGCATTGTTGTTTTACTCACGGTTTTCTTTGTTTTAGCGATGATTTTTGCGCCGAAATATGGAATCTTCGCGCAGCAGTTTCAGCAGCGAGCTAATAAAAAGCAGTTAAATAAGGACAAGGTGGCGGCTTCAACCCCCTGATTCGCGGTTGCTTTGCTAGCTTAAGCCTATCGTTTTTAGAAAGTGTTGGCGGCTAAAGATAGCGGTGGGTACATCTTCCATCACAATTTGTCCCTGATTCATAACGATCACCCAATCAGCCCAGTCCTGAACAAGGTTAAGGTCGTGGGTGGCGATCACTAAGGTCGTGCCCTCTGCCTGGATGGTGGACAGCATTTGACGCAGATTTCGGACTTGCCCAGGATCTAGGTAGGCGGTCGGTTCGTCGAGCAAAAGCAGTCGGGGACGGAGAATCATAATATCGGCGATCGCCAACCGTTTTTTCTGCCCCAAACTCAGATAGTTCACCGGGAAATCGGCTAAATCTGTCAGCTCAAAGGCTTCAATCGTTTGCCCCACCCGCTGTTCAATCTCGGCGTCTGGCAGGCCCAAATTGCACAATCCGTAAGATAAATCTTCTTCTACCGTCGCGGCAACCAGTTGTTCTTCAGGATTTTGAAAGACCAGCCCCACCTGTTGACGGAGCTGATAAAGCGCAGCGCGACGATAGCTGAGGGGCTGGTTGTTCCAGCGAACAGTCCCGGCTGAGGGCTGATATAACCCGTTAGCCAGCCGAAAAAGCGTTGTTTTACCACAGCCGTTTTGACCAATCACGGCGTAGCGTTTGCCTGCGGTAATGTCTAGAGATAGCCCTCGCAGAGTGGGCTTGGGGTTGCAGGGATAAGTATAGTTAATTTGCTCGAAACTTATTAACATCAGGTTTTCCAGTAGTGCCATCCGGTAAGCAAGAGTAAGCACAAATAGCCCGCGATCGCCTCAGTTGCGTAGCGCAGGCTAGGTTTGTAGCGGCGGCTGTGCCAAACGCGCAAGTCTCCGTTGTATCCACGGGCGGCTAGGCCCAAAGAAAGCTGTTGATAGGTATTAAGAGTGCGCTGTAGCAGCCGCGCAATCAATATGCTGAGGCTGCGCATCCCGATCCGCCAGGTGCCGTAGCCCATGCGAGACTGTTGGGCAGTGAGCAATTCGCCGACCGTGCCCGTGAGGATAAAGATAAACCGATACATTAACCCCATGAGTTCTGTGATTAAAGCAGGGCAGCCGAGCCGTTGCAGTATTCGTATGAGTTCGAAGGTGGGTACGGTGAGCAGAATGAAATAAAGGCACGAAGTAAGGGCAATTGAGCGGGTAAACACCGTTCTAGCTTGTTCTATTCCTTGCCGACTTAAATAGAGATAAAGTGGCTCAACGGCTATTCCCCAAACCACGTCGGTTTCGATGCTTTTGAGGGCCGTTAGGGTGCTAATGCCCACCAGAAGAGTCGGCAGACTTAGGAGTAGAAAACTCGTAGGGAGCAACAGCAGCTTAAGATAAACTTTGGTCGGAATTTGGGCATATCCTACGACCCAAATGAACAGCCATAGCGCGATTAACAGTTGGACAAAAGCAGGCGCTAGATAGCCTAGAACAAACAGAGCGGTAGCAAACCCAAGCTTGTGTTCTGGAGGGAGCGATCGCAACTGATTGGTATGAGCTAAGGCGTCAATGTGATGATGCATTATCTTTTGAAAGACCTGCGCCCCTGAGCGCGCCCTTTATAGAGTCCAATAACATAGCCAACCACCCCCGCCCCAATAGCGGCCTGCGTAGCAAAGAGAAGACTTTCTACTTCACCACTGGCCGGTTCGATTAGGCTGCTAAACCAGGGTTCGTAATCGGGCTGAATTTCGGTAATGGCGGCTTCAGCCTCACCATCTGCACCCCCATATTCTCCTTTCACGAAGATTAAGGGCAGAACGGCTAAGGCAACGACGGTTAAGACAATCCCCCAATTGCCCTGGCTGACTGGTTTCGCAGCAGGGGAGGAGATTTTTTCTGGGGGTTGATTCATGATAAAAGTGGGTAAACGAACGGGGTAAACGTTAACGGCAGCTAGGCTTGAGATCGTAACAGCTTGAGGGTTTTTAACTCATCGGCGGCGTACGACTGTAGCCAGTTCCAGACCAGCACCGTGAGTAAGCCTTCGCTGATGGCGAGAGGAACTTGAGTGAGGGCGAAAATGCCCGCGAACTTAGCAAAGGCGGCCAGAAAGCCACCGCTCGCAGCCGGAAAAGCCAGCGCTAGTTGAACAGAAGTAACGAGGTAGGTGACTAAGTCGCCGAGAGCGGCTGCAAGAAAGATTCCAAACTTTTGATGACCGCTGCTGGCGAACAGCCGATAGGTGAAAAAGGCCACCCACGGGCCAACAACTGCCATCGAAAAGGCATTAGCGCCCAACGTCGTCAGGCCACCATGCGCTAGCAACACGGCCTGAAACACCAGCACTAAGCTACCCAAAACGGTCATCACGGAAGGGCCGAACAGCACCGCGCCTAGCCCGGTTCCCGTAGGGTGAGAACAACTACCGGTGACGGAGGGAATTTTTAGGGCGGAAAGGACAAAGGTGAATGCACCTGAGAGGGCTAACAGGAGCTTGAGATCGGGGTTTTCGTTGGTGATGTGAGTGAGCGATCGCACGCCCATTACAAAAAAGGGCAGGGCTACAACCCACCAAAACACGGCCCACTGAACCGGCAAAAAGCCCTCCATAATGTGCATGGCCTGGGCGGGTTCGGCAGCGCCTACGATTAGGTAAAGACTTAAGCTGGCGATCGCGACGAGCTGTTTAAGCCGATTATTTCGACGCTGTTGTTGCATGGATAACTCCGATAAAAAAACGTTGAATGGCAGGCATTGGAGGAAAGGCGTAAGGTGTAGCCTATCTACACACCACCGCCCCTTTTAAAAGCTACACCCGGTGTCGTAGCCGAGCGTTTTTGAAACGAATGCTGTTCCACAAGGGTTCAGATTTTCACGAACCTTTGGGGATGTTATTCTGTTGCTAAATAGCTAAAAATCAGACGCGGCGACAGTTTGAAGAGACTGACCGTCGCATCGCAGCCTCTCAAATAAAAAACGATAGGTCGCGGCCTTTTGGCCACAATGGGAAAAATATTGAATCATCATCCGTACCTCGCAGATGTTGTGGAACTATGAACCATTTATCGGCGGGCATTCTGACTTTAGAGGGCTTGAGCCTCTTTCACAGTTGCGGGACAGCGCCGGATTCTAACCGAACTTTCCCCGTTACCTCTAGCGGCTGTTTTCCGCTAGAACCGAATTAACAGAATTATATCAGCTTTCAACTGGAGATAGTTAGATTACGAGTGCCGCAACCGTTCCAAGCCATCATTTTTGCGCAATCCCCCCCCTAGGGTTAGTACAGCATCGTGACTCAGCCCTGAAGGGGTGACACAACGCTCGAAGGCTATGTGGCATATAGGTTTTGCCTTCTGAGGACAAAAAAAGATAGGCTTGTTTTGCGAACGAAACCTATCGAAACCTATGATACCGCCAATCTATCAATCCTATATAGAGCAACGACTAAGTGCTCGTCAAAGCCTGTTACTGTCATTGCTAGTTACGGTGCTTCACACCATCCGTGATGTGCGATTAGAAACGATTGCCGAAGCGCTACCGCTGCCGATTCTATTTGAAAGTCGGCGAAAAAAGTTCAACGGTTCCTTACGCTGGGGGCCATGAATGTAAACCGGCTATGGCTAGGAATGTTTGCCCTTTTTTTGAGTCATCAAAAAGTAGCAACCGATAGCACTGTGTACGTGGC
>QBMC01000185.1 GCA_003242035.1 Nodosilinea foveolarum
TAAAAGCCATAGAGACTGTCATGGCTACGCTGTAGCTGTTGTGTCACCCCTTCAGCTACTACACTTGATTTCTTCCTGCCAATGCGGTACAGAGGCATTTAATCCGTCTATAGAAAGACCACGTAATGAAAGCAAAGGGCTACGTTTTAGCTAGCTGCAACAATAATTGTATACAAAGCGATGATTCAAAAACTACTATATTTCCAAACCTCAGATCTACAGGCTCAACCGCTGAAGCTACCCGCATTAGCGCCAATCGGCTCGTTGACGGCTGAGGCGATGACAGCGCTTAAGCCTCTATTCGCTAAAGGAGTAGCAGGGTTTAAGCTGGTTTGTCGGGCCTTGTTTAAGGCTTTGAAGGTTGGCTTCTCGGGTAAGTCGAACGCGGAGATGAGCCACCTGGAGCCACCTGCCTGGAAGCGTATTTTGGCAGTGGTGCTAGGGCTTTACCCGGTAATTTTACTTCAGGATTATGTATTTGACTATTTAGAGATTCTGGAAGACTGGCCGCCTGCGAGTGCATTACTCGTTAAGCTTTTACTGTCGAGCTGCATTTTTACGTTTGTAGTGATGCCTATTATCAATAAGCGGCTAGATTTTTGGCTACAGCCTGCGAATCAGTCGCCGTCTTTGAAGTCTGAAGTGTTGGGCATAGGCTCTACGCTAACGATTATGGGGATGTTGTCTATATTGTTTAATGCATTGGCGTAGTCTCTCCTGTAGTAAAGAAACGCCTTACCTATGAGTAAAAGCCCTTCAAATTATCCTCGCGATTTCGTCGGCTACGGTCAAACACCGCCTCATCCGCAGTGGCCAAATCAGGCGAAAATCGCGGTGCAATTCGTCATTAATTACGAAGAAGGCGGCGAGAGCTGTATTTTGCATGGCGATCCGGCTTCTGAAGCTTTTTTATCTGAAATGATTGGGGCCGAGCCGCTGCTGGGCGTTCGCAATCTCAGCATGGAGTCGATTTACGAATATGGGTCTCGGGCGGGGTTTTGGCGACTGCATCGGCTGTTTACTCAGCGGCATATTCCGCTGACGGTGTACGCCGTAGCGATGGCTTTGCAACGGCACCCAGAGGCGGCTAAAGCGATGGTTTCGGCAGGCTGGGAAATTGCTAGCCATGGGTATCGTTGGATTGATTATCAGTATGTGAGTGAAGAAATGGAGCGATCGCACATCCTCAAAGCGATTGAAATCCATACCGAAATGACAGGCGATCGCCCGCTTGGGTTTTATCAGGGCCGACTTAGCCCCAACACCCGTCGCCTAGTGGTAGAAGAAGGTGGCTTCCTTTACGATGCCGACAGCTACGCCGACGATTTGCCCTATTGGGACTACGATTACGGCGAGCCGCACCTGGTTATTCCCTACACTTTAGATAACAACGATATGCGCTTTGCAACCTATCAGGGGTTTAACTCGGGCGATCAGTTTTTTACCTATCTTAAAGACGCCTTCGATATGCTGTATGCGGAAGGCGAAACCGCGCCTAAAATGATGAGCGTGGGGCTGCACTGTCGTCTCTCGGGTCGGCCAGGACGCGCGACGGCGCTCGCTAGATTCCTGGATTATGTGCAAAGCCATGATCGCGTTTGGCTGTGTCGTCGAGTAGATATCGCGCGTCATTGGCATACGCATCACAAGCCTTAGGGCGGTTCATTTAAGAGAAGATTAGGTTTCGATCAGATCGTCTAGGCGAAAGCGGGTGATTTTGTAGATTTCAGAGAGCGATCGCGCCATTTCGTCTTCCTTTTCCTGCTGAAGTCTGCTTTCCAACGCTGTTGTAATCCGCTCTAAGGTCTGTCCTTTTACGGCCATTACAAACGGAAATCCAAACTTCTCTCGATAGGCCGCATTCAACCGATGAATCTGTTGGTAGACTGCCGCTTCCATCTGATTTAACCCAACGCCAGCCTGTTCTTGCACAGAAGCCGCTGCCATTTTACCGCTTGTCCCTAGCTCCGGGTGCGACTGAATCAGCATTAGCTTTTCATCAGGAATCATCCCCGCTTCAACCACCGCCACCATTTTTTGATGGAGATCGGCGACATCTTGAAAGGGTCTACTAGCCCATGCTCGCTCGGCGACCGCTGGTGTATCTTCAAAAACAGAACCTAATAATTCAACAAAATCAGCCTCATTCATCTGGTTAATATCATAAACTGAGTGGCCCATTGTAAATCTCTCTCTGATCTAATCTGAATCTAAGCGGAACTCTCATTCAACCATTAATTTAGATAGCTGATTGCAGGTCTCGCTCAGTTTTTCAATGTCTATCGTGGTCAATCTTCCCTGTTCGACTACTTTTTTGCCATTGATAAAGCTGTAGTCTACGGTAGCAGGCTGACAAAATATCAGAGCGGCCACGATATCGTGATGGCTGCCGACGAACGCGGGCTGATCGATATTAAAGACAATGAAGTCGGCTGACATACCGGGAGATAAATGACCAATATCGTCTCGCCCCAGCACTCTAGCTCCCCCTCTAGTCGCTATTTCCAACGCCTCACGAGCAGTCATGGCGGCAGCATTTTGTTCTCTTACTCGCGCCATTAAAAAGGCGGTTCTGGTCTCTTGCAACAGATTTGAGGCATCGTTGGAGGCGGCTCCGTCTACGCCCATTCCCACTGGCACACCGCTGTCGAGCAGTTTACGAATAGGAGCCATCCCGCTGGCAAGTCTCATGTTGCTACAGGGACAGTGGGCCACCCCCGTGCCGGTTTTAGCAAACTTTTGAATGGACGGGTCGCTGAGCTGTACGCAGTGCGCGTGCCAGACATCTTCGCCTAGCTACCCGACCGACTCTGCATAGTCTCCTGGGCTTAGTCCAAAGGTCGATAGGCTGTAGTCAACGTCGCTTTTGTTTTCGGCTAAATGCGTGTGTAGCCTTACGCCGGGGTAGCTGCGGGCCATGGCCGCTGACTCTCGCATCAGGGCTGGTGAGACCGAGAAAGGAGAGCAGGGGGCTAATACCAGGCGAGTCATGGCATGACGGTTGTTGTTGTGGTATTGCTCAATGAGCCGCTGAGAGTCTTTGAGAATGTCGGATTCCTTTTCGACTAGCGCATTGGGTGGCAGACCGCCTGCACTTTCTCCCACGCTCATGCTGCCACCTTGATCGGTGAGTTTTGACCAGATGGGGTAGAGCGTTTGTAGCCAGTGGAAGAGATCGCAGTTTTGGGCGGCAGGTACGGCGCGCGTGAGGGTTTGGAAGAAGTGGTGGTGGGTGTTGATCAGGCCAGGTAGGACGATATGACGGCCTTTAAGATCGAGAACTTTATCGGCGGTCGGCGGTAAGGTTTCGGAGGTTCCCACTTGTTCAACAACATTGTCTCTAACGAAGATCGCGCCGTTTTTGATTTCTCTTCGCTCGTCGTCCATAGTGACGAGGGTATAACTGTTTTTGACCAGCAGAGTGCTCATGCTCAAAGTGCCCGGTGTGTGATTTTTTAAGCTGTGTAGCGTCGGCTCAATCCCAGTTTTGCCAATCCTTTACGATAGACAATAGAGGTTTGGTCGGCTTCAATATGAGATTCTGCTCGCAAATCTAGCGGTAAATCTTCGGGATACTGAGCTTCGACAACGGCTTTGTCTTCACTGAAAATTTGGTAGTTGAATTCGTAGACGGGTTCTAGCGGCTGATCTTGGTCGAAGTTGCGGCAAAGAGGGCTAAAGACGCGGGTTTTGCGGGCTGAAACGGGCGAAGCAGCGTTGAGAATGCACAGGCGATCTGAGCCGGGAAAATGCACTTTTAGCAAGGCGCTGAAGGGGAGGAAAACGGTGAAGTCTCGCAGCCATTCGAAGTCGGCGGGGACGCGGTGCTGAAGACTTTTAGGAAAGTTGCTGACGTTGCTGCGATATTGCGCTTGTAGGCCGCGCGGGTTGGCTTCGACGGTATATTTGGGGACGACGGGGTTTTGGCGATCGCCAAACGAATCAGCATGTATCCAGGCAAAATGCGCCACGTCTAAGAAGCCTTCCATCTGTCTACCAGCGGCGGCTTCTAAGTCGATAGGATCGGGCTGAATTTGCTGATAGTCCGAATCTGTCCATTCTGGGAAAAAAGGCAGGGCGTCTGGATCGTCAGCGCTGCCGGTGAGGGTTGTCCACACCAGTCCGTAGGCTTCTTTGACGGGGTAGGTTTTGAGGCAGAGCTGGCTGGGGATGCTGGCCTGCGGATTGGCGGGAATGAGGGTGCATTGGCCGGTGGTGCTGTAGTGAAAGCCATGGTATTTGCAGATGAGCTGTTCGTCTTTAACCTCGCCCATGCTGAGGGGGACGCCTCGGTGCAGGCAAATGTCGTTGGCGACGCAGAGGCGGGTGGCCGTGCGCCAGATGACTAAGCGCTGGTCGAGTAGGGTGGTGCCGACGGGGGTAGTGCCAACGCTGTGGCTGTAGGCGATGGGATACCAGAAGGAAGCGATCGCCCGCCAATCGTCTTCAGAAAACGTGCAGCCACCAGGCAATGAAGTTTTGACGGCTGAAGTTTTGACGGCTACTGACATGCTTTAACTCCTTTGATATAGGGATGTTTGCCAAAATAGATTTGGCGGTTCCTTTTTATTTTTGTCTAAGGGCGCGATCGCAAGTTGTTACTGTTGTAACGTTTCGTCTAGTTAGAAGGCGTGAGATCTTAAAAGACAGTAGATCGAATTCAGCCGCTGCCCAAGTAAGTAGGTAGGTCAAATTAAATATAAGACGTTGGTGCCTGAAGTCCAGGTCTGACGCGCACTTGTCCAAAAAATGATTAGACTGATCTACTTACGCTGTTTTGTCCCAACTTGCAAACCGCTCTTAGAGTAGCTGCTTCATACTGCTGCGCTCGGTTGCCATTCGCTTGGCGGTGAAGCTGACTTTTGTTTTCCACCACCAGTTGCTGGGCCACCACCAAGGTGCGCACTGAGCCATAATTAAGCGGTTAATCTTACGATCCGTCGGTTCTAGGGCTACCTGGAGCCTAGTTTGTGCGGCCACTTGCTCGTCCTGAAGCTTTGCTGTCGCGGTTTTGAGTGATAGGATTAGCGCCTCAAACGAATTGTAGTCGCCCATCCGCTCGACTATTTCTGTGATCTGAGTCTTTAACTGAACGGTTTCCTGATATTTCTGATCTACAGCAGATACTTTCTGCTGTACGACTTCTACCTGCTCTAGCGTCGCATTAATTTGGGTATTGGCCTGCTCTGCATTCTGGATTGAACTGGTCAGCGAAGACAAACACGCTTGCCCTCGCTGCGCTTGTTTCGAGATATCAAAATATAGCTGCTTGTATTCAGACCCCGACTGCTCCAACGCTGTCCTTTGCGCTAACGCCTCCGCCAATACAGATTCTAGCGATTCGCGCTCTTGTTGAGATTTGTGCTGATTTTTTATGAGCGTGCTGCGAGATTGCTGAAGCTCAGCTCTGGTTTGCACAAGCTCTGATCTAACCTGGGTGAAGGTCTCCTCATCCCACACATCTTGTAACAAATCTTCGGCCTTTTTAATTCCACCCGTGATCAAACCCTCTAGTGTTTCTAGAGACTTCAGCACTTCTAAATCGCTAGTCGCATTCATATAATTCTCCTATTTTTATCTGAAACTTAGCTTTGAGGATGCCAACTAAAACATCAACAATATTTCCTTCCGTTTGAGCAGCTTCAGGAAAAGGAAAGTGAGCGGGATAAGGCGCATCTAGCTTTTGGCACCTTAGCCTTGCTGCCTCGACAGACAGCTTGTTTACCTCAAGCATCTTGGCAATGGCTTCGACAATCCGACCATATTCGTTTGAATCAGTTTCCTTCAGACAATCTACAGCCCGCGCAGCCTGCCAACATTGCCCCATTGAACGAAGTAAGAGCGAGGTGAGAAGACCGGTTCCGACTGCTTGTTCAACCGTATTGAGTTCTGCTGCGATTAAACTAATAGGATATTGTTTGATTAGCTGGATCATTTTTTCTTCCAACGCCGTGCGCTCTTTCCCTCTGATATTTAGCCGGTCGAGCACCTGATAAGTATCCCAAAAGAGAGTAGGTTTTTCTCCTCTAAGGGCATTAACTAGATAGCGCTTAACAACCTCTCTCTCTGCGACTGCAAACTCAACGTCGTTGTTTTCCGATTGAATCCATTGGCAGAGTGAGTTAACAGAGCTTTGACACTGACCGCTGGTGCGATCGCATTTAAGCAAAATGTCAGGCACATGCGCTTCGAGAAGTTCATACTGCGCCTGCGTCACAACGACTAGTAGGCGAGAACGTGTTCGCGTTAGCAAAGTGTACCATTGCCACCAATCTTCAGAGGCTGGAGATTGACCCGCAAAAACAAAAATGTTGAAAGCAATGCAGGCGTCAAATTCTCGTCCCTTCACTTCATGAACGTTGAGAAAGTCTAATTCATCGCTGTACTGCGATTCGTAGGTTTCGGTCGTCAGAATCTTAACTCGGTTGGCCAGTTTACGAACTAACGATCTGTCTTCTTGAATTTCATTACGACTGTTCCCTATCGACTGTGAAAGTTTCTCTAAGAAGCTTTCTGCTGTAGCTTGGTCTGGATAGACAACCAGCTTGACAGACTCACCCGTTTCGTACGCCTTATCAGGGTCTGCCGGTTTGTAGGGAAGCCTTGCACCGTGTCTGCGAGAGGCATCTATTACCGGAGAAAGTAAGAGATTGCTAAACTCTAAAATATGCTTTGAGTTGCGAAAACACTCCCAATCGACCACCTCGTTTTTTACCAGTTCTAAGGCACCCCAGTCAAAATCAACTGGCATGATTCTTTGATTGAGATCGCCTAGCAGCCATAGATGGGTTGGATGGTCATCTCTATGTAAATTCTTACACAATTGCTTGAGCGCTTCTGTCTCGCTTGTAAGATAATCTTGAGCCTCATCCACAATAATGATGCTGCCCATTTTCCCTTCAGTTAAGGCGCTAGTAGAAACCTGCTTCCATTTCTCACTCAGCCTCCGGGCGATATTAGCGCGAGGCTGCTTGCCTAGCTTCAAAAATTCTTGATTCCACCAATCCGGCTGGATGTGCGAAAGCGCTTCAATCCGAGATTTATTCTCTTTATAAACAGAGTTTTTACAACGTTCTGAGCCGCTACTGAGAACAAACGCTTGAAACAAAATGAGGTCTCTTAGACCTATTTCCTGAATCTTTAGTTTTGGCTTCGACTTTTCCGCTCGAATCGCTAGCTTTCGTAAGAGGCTAAGTTCATCTTCGGGGGGCAGAGACAACTGTGATAGGTCAGGGGAGATGCGTGAAATCCAATCTTGAAAAGTGCCATAGAAGAACCCTTGCTGTGGGTTGGAAGGCATTGATTGCATACAGCGAAAGCCTTTTACATCTTCTAGCAGACGTTGGGGCAGAAGGAAGATGACGTTCCATCCCGCGTTGTATAGTTCGCACGCACGCACCGCTGCTGTAATGGTCTTACCTGTACCCGGTGGGCTTTGCGTAATATGCGGAAAAAAGCCAATCCGACGGCTGGCCTTATGAGTGGTATGGCGATTGTTTATACCGACCTTGGCGCTGGTTGATCGCTGTTGCTGCGTCAGAATGGGGTTGGCGTTGTATGCGCCATTCATAAATAGACTCCATTCAGCGCCCGACTCACCGTGCCATAAATAAGCCGGTTCTTGGGGAAGCTGATTGAGATCGTCCGCGTACGTATCATCACCACGCTGATCGGCATATAGGAACCGAATGGAACCATCCTCTGTCTCGCTCCAAATAAGCCTAAGCGAACTGCCACCCCCTAAATCTATTCGAGATCTCCAAAGATGCGTATATTCGCGGAGATGTATGGTGTGTAAAAACTTATCTCCTTTCTTAACCTGAGTGAGTTGATGAAGCAGTCGCTCAGGCGTTTTAGAAGAACCGGATGACTGTAGCCTCTGTAGATCTTTAATTGCCTTTCTAGTGAACTGTATTTGACGCATTGAACTAATGGGTGTAGATGTTTTAAGCGAAATACAAACGACAGGCGTAAGTAACGCTTACGAGAGTACTGATGAGGGGTCTTCTTCGCGGCCCACCTATCTTCTACTCTGCCAACGACCGACTTACAGCAAGTTTTTTTGAGACCTTATTAAATCTATGATGAAGCTTTAAGCCCTAGACTACCCATAATTTATGAATGGTTCGTACAAGGTATGCGGCATGAACCCTTTCGAGTCTACGCATTAACCTGATGGGTAGTACGTGTTTTGAAGATTTTCGAACGGGCTAGCGGTGGACATGATGGCGGAAAAAGTAGCCGATCCTCCGGTGGAGAGGCTACGCCAACGCTAATAAACACATCAAAGGCGTTGAAAGAAACGCCCGACTGGTTGCAGAAATTAGCTTGGCGCTTAAACGTTTGTCGATGAGGCGATGCCGATCGCTGACGTAGCGCCAGTGAATATAGCGTAAGAGACTGGCTGCGAGCATGTTGCTGCTATAGAGCCTGTTTGACATCTCAGAGAGAGGCTGCAAGCCGCTTGAGCATTAGCCTGACAAAGCACAAGTCCATCTTTGCCTTGGCATTAGCTAGCGTCCTCTCAAAGTTCTTG
>QBMC01000186.1 GCA_003242035.1 Nodosilinea foveolarum
CCTATCTGGGCTGGCTGCAATTCTTCTTAAACTACCGCTGCTTCATCAGGTCTCGGGTGCCTGAACGGGTAGGTAAAAGTCCCACAGAATTGCTTACTGGACAGTCTCATCAGCATTGGCTCGAACTCCTTGGTTTCAAGCGCTTCCAGAGAGCGTAGGAACTGACGCAACTAGCTGGCTGGGCCATTGGCAGCGATGGCCTAATTTGCGCTGCGAGTGTGACCTAAAATCGGCAGTTTTTGAACCACGCCAGAAAAGGCAGCTAAAAAGTACTTTAGAAACGTTTGGGCCACCGCATCGGGAACGGCTTCTCGCATCACAATGATGTAGGGTACGCTGATAGGCGCGATCGCCTGCGACAAGTACTTTGCTAGCCCCAATCCATCACAGGAGTTAAAAATAGCCAGCGTCAGGCCGTGTCTAGTCATTCGACTCAGCGCATTTTGAATATCTTCTAAAGACAGCGCCTCATCCGGATTGACGAGCGCGGTAACTTTGAGGAGAAATCGCTACTTCAATATGCGGATAAAGGGCTAAAAAATCCCATAGCACCCAGGGCATCTGCTGAAGCTGAGCATTGTCTGTACAAATTACAAACCGAGTGCTAATCGACCGGCTAAAAGCTGCGGCCAACGCCTCTCGAACACCGATAAATTCGCTATCTCTGAGCCACTGGTTAAACCCTTAAAGAAACAGTTTTGCCTTCTGTTGACAAGCCTTAGGATCGCTCGTATATCGGTTACTCAAGCTTTCATGCTCGCCCGCAGAGAGCGGCACAATAATACGACTGACGCTGCCTAACCTTAGGTAGCGTAATTGCCAGTCCTGATACTGGCTAGTAATCTGGCTAGGCGATGGTAGCTGCCCGATAGCTGAGCTACCCCCGCCTATGCCCGATACAACTGCCTGCGCCTGGATGCGCTCAGTAGAAGTCCCGCTAAGCTGCAATCTAACTAGTTGTTGTATTACTATCCTCAATCCATATCTTTTTAAGCTCAGTAGGTCAGTGCAATTAGACTGAGGACACAGCAAGCACATTAAGGCCCTTTCAAGAGACATCCTAGTTATCTCTTGGTGGCATAGTGTGTTTCCCACAATTCTGGGGTTCTGAGTGCATCATTCCTGTCCCTGAAGTTCGGCCACTTCAGCTCGCGCGCTAACTCTCCCAGAATTGGGGGCCGGGGGGCCAGCATTATTTTAAGGCGCGATCGCGACAAATTGCTACAGATGACCTTTTGCTTTTACCTGTTCGTAAAGCGCTTCCATCGCGGTAATAAAAGAATTGTCTCGGTGCCAAAAAGCGGGGAAATCACCTTGTTTTTTGACAGGAATCCCTGAAATAGGGGGTGGTGCAAAGATTTCTATTGATGGCGGAAGCTGCTTGCTGCCTTGCCAAAATGTGCGAAGATCACCGTCTAGGCTAGTGGCGGTTGTTGTCTGGAGCGCCGCATAGTAAGACTCAGCCGGTTGAGGCGGTTGGCGTTCGAGCTGAAGCTCTGCCGAGAGCGCTTGGCCCAATGGCGATTTGGCCAGTTCTTGAAGCAACCCCTCGCGCGATAAGCCCCGCAGCGAAAACAACAAGAAAGGGTCTTGATCTAGCTCGGCGGCAACCCGGTAGTAAACGCCTGCAATATGCTTGCATGGATTGCTATAGTCAGGGCATGAGCAAGTGCTCTTGAAGTCCTTTTGGCAATTGGGCAATAGGTTAAGTCCTAACGGCTGAAAGGTTTCTTCAATATTGTCCGGCATTTCGCCCAGCAGTAGCCGAGAAATCAGGCTGGCTTTTGAGGAAATTAGGGCGATCGCCTCTGACCATTGGGCCTGAGTGAAGGACTCAAACGTGATAGTTGTTCTATAAAGGGGTTCTTTATGAACGCCATAGTAAGGATTAACTGAGCCTCGCACCTGCGCAGTCACGGCTTCGTTGTTAACCTCAAAGCTTTTGACCTTACGGCCTTTAGCATAGGAGCGCCCCCGACTGAGCCGCCCCGCATCGGTCAAATCTTCAATCGCCTCAATAAATTTTTGGCCCCACCAGGTTCGGCTAAATTGGCTCATGATATTTTCTCCTTTATTCCATAATTGCCCGCTGATTAAGCGCAATCAGCGACCTGAATGCATTGTTATCTAGCTCAGTTAACCAGGACTCATCAGCCCCGACAATCGAGCCTGCCAGCTTTTTCTTATCTTCTATCATCTCGTCAATGCGCTCTTCTAAAGTGCCGATGGCCACAAACTTATGGACAAACACATTCTTTTTCTGGCCAATGCGAAAGGCTCTGTCGGTGGCCTGATCTTCCACAGACGGATTCCACCAGCGATCAAAATGAAAGACATGGTTAGCTTTAGTGAGAGTGATGCCCACGCCACCCGCCTTGAGCGATAGAACAAATACCGAGGGTGCGGTGTCCGGATTTTGAAACGCCGAGACCATCGCTTCGCGTTTTTTTCGCGGCGTGCCGCCATGCAGATAATAGGTGTCGCACCGGCAGGTTTGGCGCAGATACTTTTCCAGCGCTGCGCCTAGCTCCGTGAACTGTGTAAACACCAGCAGGCTGTCGCGCTCGGCGATCGCTTCTTCGACCATTTCGCTCAGACGAGCGAGCTTGTGCGATCGCTCTGCCGTAAAGTCGCTGTTGTCTTGCAAAAACTGCCGGGGGTGATTGCACACCTGTTTGAGCTTGGTCAAAGTCGCCAAAATCAGTCCCTTACGCTGAATGCCCTCGGCGGCCTCTAGCTGCTGCTCAACGTCTTTAACCACCGCTTCGTACAGCGAGGCTTGTTCTTTGGTCAGATTGCAGAACAGCTTTTGTTCGACTTTATCGGGCAGGTCTTGAATAATCGAGCGGTCGGTTTTAACGCGTCGCAAGATAAAGGGTTCTACGAGCTGCTTGAGCGTAGCCGACTGCCTGAGATCGCTGTTTTTTTGAATGGGTAGCTCAAAGCTGCGACGGAACTGCGTTTGGCTGCCCAGGTAGCCCGGATGTAAAAAGTTAAAGATAGACCACAAATCCAGCAGCCGATTTTCAATCGGGGTGCCCGTGAGCGCCAGCCGGTGAGGGGCCGAAAATTTGCAAATGGCTTTAGTGACGGCGGCTTTAGGGTTCTTGATGTTTTGCGCCTCATCGAGCACAATGCGGTGCCACCCAATCGCATTGACGAGCTTGGCATCTTTACGAGCCAACGTAAATGAGGTGATTACCACATCGTGCTCTCGACAGGCGGTTTTAAACGCTTTGCTGTCGCGGGCACGATCGCTCCCATGGTGGACCGTCGCCTTAATCTGCGGCGCAAACTTACGAATTTCGCGCTGCCAGTTGCCCACCACAGAGGTCGGGGCAATTAGCAGCGTCGGCGGTAGGCGAATAGCCTTTGGCTGGGTCTTTTGACGGGTCTTCTGGCTGGCCTTTTGCGGCGGCGCTAGCTCCCGCTCTTGCACCAACCGGGCAATTACCTGTACCGTTTTACCCAGCCCCATATCGTCTGCCAAGCAGCCGTTAAGCCCCAGTTCTTCCAAATATTGCAGCCAGGAAACCCCTCGCTTTTGATAGTCTCGCAAAGTGCCTTTAAAATTTGTCGGATCGGCAGCCAGATTCAGATGGCCTTTATCTTCCAATTTCGAGAGCATATTAGCTAGTGCATCTTGTCGATCAAACTCAATTTCTAAATCATTTTCCTCACTAGCTGCGGTCAGCTTCATAAACTCAATCAAAGACAGCTCTGGATTCTCCACCTGCTGCTGTTGCCAAAAAGCCAGCATCTCCCGCATTTTGTCCTGGTCAAGCTCCATCCACTGACCGCGAAACTGCACCAGCGGACTCTTCGCATTGACGAGCTGATTCCACTCTTTTTCGGTTACCTTTTCGCCACCAATAGCCAGCTCATACTGATATTCAACCAGCCGGTCAAAAGAGAAATAGGATTTGGCTTTGTTCCCACCTCCCGAGAGCGATTTTCCCTTGGCCTTAAGCTTAATTTTGGCGCGCGATCGCCCCTTAGGTGTCCACCAGGCAGGCACAATCACCTTATAGCCCGCATTTTCCAACACCCAGGCCGATTCCTTTAAAAAGTCAAACGCTGCTGCTAACGGCAGCGTAATACCCACCGGCTGATCGGTCTCTAACCCCGCCCACAGCGCCGGATAAATGCGAGCGGCGTAGCCCAAATTTAGCAATAGGGTTTGCTCAAATTCTCCCCCGAGTCGCGCTTTTAGCTGCTTTTGCTGCTGGGGCCGCATCCGCCAGTAATCGTTAAGCGACACTTTTAGTGAAGGATCGTCTTTCGGCGCAACCTGAAACTGAAGCTGCCAAACGTCTTCTACTTTGGCCGGATCTTGCAGTTGAAAGCATAGATAGAAGGGCTGATCGCGCTGCGTGCGCATAATGCGATCGCGCCAAGCCTGCCACTGCTGATACGGCTCTAATCCTACTGACTGCGGCCAAGGAATTGGGTTCAAGCACTGTTCTAAGAGAGAGGCGGAAATGCTTTTCAAAAAGGCTTTAGACTGATAGGTATGCGTGAGAATATCGGTGAGCAAACACTCAGAAAAATGGCGTAAAAGAGAACGTCGCTCATAGAATTCAGGGGTCTCCTGCGGCTCAGAAAATGCCGCTGCGCAAGCCAGCGGCATGTATTCTACATACTGTTCCAACATCTCCTCATAGTCTTCGCCGATGAAGTCCCATCCCGGATGAATCACAAACGAATCGGCAGACTTTTCAACCGTTGTCTTAGCTGATTTTTTAGTCGTCGTTTTTTTAGCTACGTTTCGACGCTTGGACGTTTTGGGGGGCGCGATCGCTTGGTATTTCAGCGCAGGAATGTACTGGTCTTTAACCACAATCTGCTTAAGGGCTTGGGTAAAATGAAACCAAAACAGCAGATCTGCTCCCATCTGAAGTTCGCTCAGGCTATGCAGCGTCAGAAAATGAATATCATTGAGCAGCGGGATAACATTGTTCACGCTGCCGCTGCTGGAAGAGCCTGTTTTTGCTGTAGCTAGCGTGGCATAGCCATCCACCTGCCAATATTGGAGATCGAAGCGCTCTGGCAAATCTTCCTCTAAATAGTGAGAGAGTTCTATCGAGGGTAAGGGCTGATTATCGACCGTTGGCAGTAGAAAATAGCAAGGCTCCATTAAATCCGCTAGCGGACGATAGTTGGGCGAGGCAATCTTAAACTCACTGGCTAATAGAGCTGCCAAATCCGCAGCCGCCAATTGCCGAGGATGGCGCTGATTGGGCTGGCGAAATCTTTTTTTATCTGTCGTTTCGATCCACAGATAAAATGCACCCGATTGAACGAACTCAGAACCAGATTGAGGAATCCAGGTGCCGTGAAGGATTTGCATGGCAGGTCACAGATAGAGCAAAAGGAAGCCTAAAGCCAATGCTATCGCGTTTTAGCAGATCGAGGAAGCGGTAAGTTTCTAGGGGGCGTGGGTTGGCCCTTGTAGAATTTCTGTTCTAGATTACCTAGCCAAAACCACAAAGCGCCAGTCACTAGCGGTATCGCTACGAACAGAGCACTCACCGGTAAGGGGATCGGCTCAGAAACTGCTACTACCAGAGGTAGAAAAGACCAAAGAATTGCCATTAAAACCAGTGCAGCTTTCCGAATTATTTGAATCCGCTGGAGTGCTAAACTGCAACTGCTGCAATGTTTGGTATGAGAATGATAGCGATCCATCAACGCTTCTGTAGACTGCTGGGATGGCAGGTGTTGGTCGGGAAACGGGTCAGATGCAAACTCACTGACCCATTTGCGAAAAGCAACTACGTAGCTATCTGCCTGAGTAGGTAGATAACAGGTTTGAATGTATGGGCGTTGGCTGGGCCGCTCTGCAAGAGAATTGCCCGCTTTCTCTAACAGCCTTTCTTGCATGTGCAAAAAGATTTGGTCATCTTCCAACACTCGATTGTTGCCAATGTGACTGTACCAACGAGGCGTTAGCTTAATGAACAAGCTGGGTAATTTTGAAGAAAACTTAAAAGGAAACCGGGCAAATACGCGGCATTCCCCTTTACGAATAGGCGTTGCGTACACCACCGTTAGCGTTCTGCCAAACTGCTCGGAGGTGAGGTCGTGGTACATCAGCGAGGGCGCTACAAAGGTAGTGTGCTGAGTTCCTAATTTGCCTTTACGCGGACCTTCCGGCCAAATCCCTTGGAAGCCGTGCTTATCTGATGACACTACCTCCATCTGCATCGGCGCAGCATTTTCTCGTTTGCTGACCGTTTTATGATGAGTATAAGGAAGATGACTCGCATCCAAAACATTTTCTAGCAGCGTCAGGGCGTCGTAAGGCAAATCGCGAAAGGTGTTGAGCATAACCCAACCGTCTGGCTCCGCCGCTAACGGCTCAATCATAGGAATACTCACCCGCGCAGCATTCTCTGGCTTGCCTGGATAGACAAAAAGGAGATCTTGGCAAACTTGAGTGGGCATAGAATCGACGCAAGCTCGATTGGAAAGATGAGCTTTACCCTCAAGCGGTTGTTGAGGAATATGCTCGCACGCGCCATTGCCCGCAAAGGCCCAGCCGTGATAAGGACATTCTAGTAACCCCGCTTCGTTAATGCGTCCTTCTGACAGGGGAGCAAGGCGGTGAGGGCACTGGTCGGCCAAGACTCGCCAGCTTTGTGACGGTGGTTCCCACCAGATCACGACAGCTCGATCCATTAGCGTGAAGCGGGTCGGCTTCGATTTATCTAGGTCTTTGACGTAGTGCACAGGATACCAGGCTTCAGCCCAATCAAAATGATTCGGCTCCAGCCCACCCGCCATGAGTTGAGTCGAACGCTCAAAAGATTGGGGTGAAATTTTATCTTTGATAGCTGTCATATGACTCAGAGGAAAACCATTCGTACTCTCCTATTGTGTTAGAAAACTTCGTTAATTGCAGATATTCTCGCTCGACCTTCTACGACTGCTCTTGCGGATAAGTAGGTAGGTCAAATTAAATATAAGACGCTGGTGCCTGAAGTCCAGGTCTGACGAGCACTTGTCCAAAAAATGATTAGACTGACCTACTTACATCAAGATTATTGCCAGTTGTCTTCAGACACTCACAAGCCTAGAGAATTTAACCCCACCCCCATCAGACCTACTAATCCTAATAGACCTAGCGATCGCCGGAAGTAGTTGACGCCCTCGAAGAGTTCTTGCCATGCCCAGGTAAACAAAGCACCAAACGCAATTAGCTGTGCGGCTATCTGAGGCTGTCCGCTCGGGAGCGCGTATTGAAGAATGGCGGCGACGACGCCTACGAGGACAGGTAAGTTGGGAGCTTGAGCAATGACGATGTTGCCCTTGCTATCTCGGAAGATACGGTCAAATAAGGTGGGGTTCTTGACTTCTAGCGCCTGGTCTGATTGAGATGACATTAGCTCTGCCCTAAAACTACGATTGACAGAACTGATACTAACGCCACGCTAGGCAGCAGTACCTACCTCAAACGTTAGAGTTGATGGGCTTACTACTGACGGCTACGGGCGGACTTATTCTTCTTCCGCTAAGTTATACGCTTCGTCCGATTCGTATTCGTCGTCGTCTGAATCGTCGTCGTCGTCTGAATCGTCGTCGTCGTCTGAATCGTCGTCGTCCAAGTCATCGTCAGCTTCGTCCGGCTCTTGCTCTATTAGCTCGGCGATCGCTGTCTGCACCTGCTCAGCAAACCACTCCGCTAGCTCGCTCATCTCGGCTTCGGGGTCGCTCACCGCTGCGTCTTCCTTTAGGCGGTTCCAGCAGGCTTCAAATTCACTGCTCAGCACATCTTTCAGCGCTAGCTCTAGCTGATATTCGGCAATCTCTCGGGCTTCACTCATAAGGGAAAACTCTCTAAGGCTTAATATAGACGGAGTAGTGCGGAACTACGGCGGTAGTCAGCGTCATTTGGTTGGCATAGATGACTTTACACCAAAAGGCGTTGGTGTCGTCCACTGCCCTATATACAGGACAGGCGGAACCTTTGTAGAAACGATGGGAGTGCGATCGCGTAGCCTTTCGTTCAGGCATTGGCTTGAAAGTGTAACCTTCGGTTGAACCACGCCCTCAGCGTTCCTCTAAGCTGACGGGCCAGAATTTTTAGCAGGCGATCGCCCTCCTGAGGCCCAAGCCTGTCGTTAACGGCTTTAAAGTTATCAAGATCTAAATAAGCTAATGCAAAAGAAGTTTTATAGCGACGCGATCGCTCTATTTCTAACCTAAGTGTTTCCCTAAAGAAGTGCCAATTATGAATACCCGTAAGTCCGTCTGTACGGGCAAATCTTCGCTCTTTTTGATACGCTCGCTTTTGCAAAGAAATAAGATCGATGACGAGGGTAAAAAAGCTCAGTCGAACCCTAGCGTTCCAAATCGGCAGAAGGGGGATAGTAGATTGTTTAGTAGTGGTGTCGGCCCACAGCCAAGCCAAGCTACACAGCGGCGATAGAGCAATACCGAACGGGCGGTTAGGAACGAGGATTAAATAGTATACGATTTTATGATTGCTGCGGGCGAGCTACATA